>JBIKXY010000162.1:0-6667 GCA_044355515.1 Pirellulales bacterium | reverse complement strand
GCCGATCCCGGTCACCTCCTTCGAGGCCACGAGGCTCAGGGCCGTCGCGGTCACCCCCACGGCGAACAGCACGAGCGACGCGAGGCACAGGTGCCGGGCCGCCTGCCTGGCCGCCGCGGCGGTGCCCGCCCGGCCGGCGGCGTGCGCGAGCAGGCAGAAGGCGAGGGTGATCCCGGCCAGCCCCCAGGCGGCGAGCGTGCCGCGGCGGCCACAGGCATCGGCGATCGCCACCGCCCCGTCGTAGTTGGCGTCGGTCCGCGAGGCGGCGTCGTACCAGCCGAAGCTGATCGTCTCGAGCACCGTGTTGCCGGCATACGAGGCCTTGCTGCCGATCGTCTGCAGGTTCGCGGCTTGCTCCATGGCGAGCGATCGCTCGTTGGCGTTGATCACGACCACGATCCCGAGCAGCACGGCCAGCGGGTAGTAGCAGACCGCGGCGATCGTGACGGCACGGCGGGAGACGGTTGCGGCCATGGGGGAGCGGCACGTGGTCGGGTTTTCCGGCCCGCTGATCCTGTGTGCCGCGCGGCTCAATCGGGCAGCCGCTTGACGCGGATGTTGCGGTAGTGGACCTCGCTCCCCGGGTCGTGGGCCTGCAGGGCGAAGGTGCCGCTGGAGAGCTTGCGACCGTCGTTGACCGCGGCCGTGTTCTCCGCATGGTCCACGATCGTCTTGCCGTCCACCTTGATCACGATCCGGTTGCCCTCCACGATCACCTCCTGGGTGAACCATTCATCGTCTTCGGCGGGGGCCTCGAGGTTCTCGACCACGTTGTAGAGGCTGCCCGTGCGGACCGGGTCGCCGGAAGTGTTGTTGACCTGGGCCTCGTGTCCCTGCGCCGGCCAGCCGTCATTCTGATACTTGGTGTGGAAGTAGATCCCGGAGTTGGCCCTGGGCTTGGTCAGCACCTCGGCCTTGAAGTGGAAGTTTTTGAACTCGGGTGCCACGGCCGGATCGCCGCCGACGTAGAACAGGTGGCTCCGCGGCCCGCGGCAGACGAGCTCGCCCTCGACCAGGTTCCAGCTGCCCGTGTTTTCGTTCGCCTTCCAGCCAGCCAGGCTCTTGCCATCGAAGAGCGGCTCGAAGCCGGACTCCTCGGCCCGGGCCGCGCCACCGACGACCAGGATGCAGGATGCCACGAGGCCGAGCACGAGGGCGGGAACACGGACTGTCGTGATGATCATCGGCTGACTCCGGAAGGGTTGCGTGGCCCCGACGGGCCCCTGCCACAGTATGCACCGCCGCCGCCTCCCGCCGCAGCCGCCGGCCATCCCGGGAAAGCCGGCCGGTTGCGGGCCGGTCATCCGCGGATCAAGATGCAGCCGTCGGCCGCGGCTCGGATCCGTGGCCTTCCCCCTGCGGGCACGACGCCATGGCCACCAAGGAACTCACCCTGCCTGCGCCCGCCGAGCGGCCCGCCTCCCTCAA
Organism: Pirellulales bacterium; assembly: GCA_044355515.1. Classification (GTDB taxonomy): domain Bacteria; phylum Planctomycetota; class Planctomycetia; order Pirellulales; family UBA1268; genus QWPN01. Next base: position 5,239 of record JBIKXY010000162.1, on the reverse strand, counting down.
GGCCCGGCGACAGCTCAAGATGGCTCGCTCCGCCCACGCTTACGTGCGGGGCAACACCAAGAACTTCTACGACTGGCTCGACGGCAGCCTCGGCCAATCGGTGCCGGCCGGCCCGCCAATCTGGATCTGCGGCGACTGCCACGCCGGCAACATCGGCCCGATCGCCAGCGCCAAGGGCACCATCTCGATCCAAATCCGCGACCTCGACCAGACCGTGATCGGCAACCCCGCCCACGACCTGATCCGCCTGGGCCTGTCGATGGCCAGTGCCGCCCGCGGCTCCGACCTGCCCGGCGTGACCACGGCCCGGATGATGGAGCAGATCGTCGAGGGCTACGAGCAGAGCTTCGCCCCGGCCGCGGATGCCGACGACGAACTGCCCGCGGTGGTGCAGGCCGCGATGAAGGCGGCCCACAAGCGGACCTGGAAGGACCTGGCCCGCGAACGGATCGAAGACACCACCCCCGCCATCCCGCTGGGCAAGAACTTCTGGCCGCTGTCCGACGAGGAGCGGGAGGCGGTGGTGGCGCTGTTCGCCACCGATGCCGGCCGGCGGCTGGTGACGGCGCTCAAGTCGCGGGAGGACGACGCCGCGATCGAGGTGGTCGATGCCGCCTACTGGGTGAAGGGCTGCAGCTCGCTCGGCCTGCTGCGGTCTGCGGTGCTCGTCTCGGTGGGCGGCAAGAAGGGGGAGCTCTGTCTGATCGACATCAAGGAGGCCGTGCCGGCCCTCGCCCCCCACAGCACGGAGGTGGCGATGCCCGCCGACCATGCGGAGCGGGTGGTGCAGGGGGCCTGGCATCTGTCGCCGGCGCTCGGCGACCGGATGCTGGCCGCCAAGGTGCTCGACCGGCCGGTGTTCGTGCGGGAGTTGTTGCCGCAAGACCTGAAGTTCGACGTGGCCGACCTGACCTGCGACGAGGCGATGAAGCTGGCCCGGTTCCTGGCGACCGTCGCGGGCAAGGCCCACGCCCGCCAGATGGATGAACCAACCCGGCAGGCCTGGCAGCGGGAGCTCGACGCCCATCACTCCAAGACCCTCGAGGCGCCCTCGTGGCTCTGGGCGAGCGTGGTGGATCTGCTCGCGACCCACGAAAAGGCCTACCTCGAGCACTGCCGCGTGTACGCGACCGAGGCCAAGCCCGCCTGACACGCGAGGCTCAAGAACCAACCAGGAGCTGTTGCATGGCCACGTCTCGAAATCTCGCCCGCCCCGTCGGCCGCAGACCATGCCAGGGTTCGCGTCGCCGGCCGCCGGCCACCCAGCTCGGGGTCCAACGGCTCGAGCCGCGGCTGGCGCTGGCGGCCGTGGAGATGATCCTCGTGCCGGTGGGCAACCCCGGCAACGCCGCCGATCCGGCCACCGGCTTCGGCCGGGTCGCCAAGGCGTTCCAGATCGGCAAGTACGAGGTGACGCTCGGCGAATACACCGCGTACTTGAACGCCGTGGCTGCCGACGACCCCAAAGCCGTCTATGACACGGCGCTTGACCCGGAGCTCGGCGGCGACCGGACCTCGGCGGGTATCGTGCGCTCGGGCTCCCCCGGCAGCTTCACCTACACGGTCACGGGTCCCAACGGCGTCACTCCGGAAGGGGCCGACGATCCAGCCAACCGGCCGATTACCTACGTGACCTGGTTCGACGCCGCCCGGTTCGCCAACTGGATGGCCAACGGTCAGCCGGTCGGCTCGCAGACCGTCGTCACGACCGAGAACGGGGCCTACGACCTGACGACATCGCAGGCCGTGGCCGGCGTGCCGCCGGCGCGGAACGCCACCAATCCCAACACGGGCACGGCTCCCACGTTCTTCCTGCCGTCGGAGAACGAGTGGTACAAGGCCGCCTACTACGATCCCGCGCTACGGGCCGGCCGTGGCGGCTACTACCGCTTCGCCACCAGGAGCAACCAGGCGCCCGGCAACCAGATCGGGGCGGCGGCCAACCGCATCACCTACATCGCCGCCGACGGCAGGATGACGGTCACCCAGGAGCCCTGGATCGACCCTGCCCAGAACTATCTGACGAACGTGGGCGCGATGTCAGGCAGCTGGAGTCCCTCCGGCACCTTCGACCAGAACGGCAACGTCTGGGAACTGCTCGACACCGGGGGCAGTTTCGGCGGCAACACCCTGCTCCGTGGCGGAGCCTGGACCTCGTTCACCACGTATCTCGCCTCGGGCTATCGCCTCAGCGTGCTGGCGAACACGGCCGCATCGAACGCCGGCTTCCGGCTCGCGGCCGCCGCGGCGCCCGTCCCACGGCAAGCCTTCGAGATGCTGACGGTCGCCGATGCGGGCAACGCCGCCGATGCCGCGACCGGGTTCGGCGCCGTGGGGTACGAGTACACGATCGCCAAGACCGCCGTGACGATCGGCCAGTACACAGCCTTCCTGAACGCGGTCGCGAAGACCGACCCGCACCGCCTCTACAACCCCGCCCTCGGGACCGACCGCAACGTGGGGGGCATCACCCGCGTCGGCCGGCCCGGGTCGTACGCCTACAGCGTGCTCAACATCGACGGCAACACGGCCGACCGCCCGATCACCTACGTCAACTGGTTCGACGCCGCGCGATTCGCGAACTGGATGGCCAACGGTCAGCCGCGGGGGCCGCAGACCGCCCGCACGACGGAAAATGGCAGCTACAACCTGACTCGCTCCACCGGCGGCCGCGCCGTGCCCCGCAATGTCGTGAACCCCAACACCCACCGACCGCCCACGTTCTTCATCCCGACCGAGAACGAGTGGTACAAGGCCGCCTATTTCTCGCCCGACAAGGGTGGCCCGGGCGTGCCAGGATACTGGCCGTTCGCGACGCAGAGCGACGCGCCGCCGACCAACCAGCCCCCGGCGTCGGCCCCGGCCGGGAATGCCAACTACCTCGTGGGCCCGTACTACTGCGTCACGCAGAGCAACGTGCTGGATTCGGGCCAGAACTACCTCACCGCGGTCGATGCCTTCGCCGACAGCGGCAGCCGCTACGGCACGCTCAACCAGAATGGATCGGTCTATCAGTGGAACGACCTGGCCGGCCGGGCGGGCCTGCACCGCGGCCTGCGGGGCGGGTTCTGGGCGGGGGGCGCGGTGACGCTCCGCAGTTCGACGTTCACGCAGGTGCCGGCGGTTCGCGAGGCCAACGACACGGGCTTCCGGCTGGTCGGCGGGCCGATTGCACCCGCCGCCCGATCCGCGGCCACCGCCCCGCAGGCGGCGCCGCCGGTGATCGTGAACCGGTTCCTGACCGCCGCCGCCTTCGCCGCCCTGGGCGACGCCCATGCGGCTGGTGGTGGCAGCCCGGCGAAGTACCCCCGGCAGGGATCGAACCTGCGACCTACGGTTTAGGAAACCGTCGCTCTATCCACTGAGCTACGGGGGCGAAGGGGGGTTTACCGCCAGATTGTAGCGGCCCGTGCGGCCGCCGCGGCGAGCGGTATCATGGGCGGCGGCGGCCGCGACCGGCTCGGGGCCGCCTCCACCTTTCGGCCCCAGGAGACTCAAACCGTGGCACGCGCGGCACTCGCCCTCGAGGACGGCACGGTCTTTGTCGGCGACGCCTTCGGTGCCCGCGGCACCGTTTCCGGCGAGGTCTGCTTCAACACCTCGATGACGGGCTACCAGGAGATCCTCACCGACCCCTCCTACCGCGGTCAGATCCTCTGCATGACCGCGCCCCAGATCGGCAACTACGGGGTGAACCCCGCGGACGTCGAGAGCGGAAAGCTGCAGATGGCGGGCTTCATCGTCCGTGAGGCCAGCCGGATCGCCAGCAACTTCACGGCCACCGGCTCGCTCGGCGACTACCTCTCCCAGGCCGGCGTCGTGGGCCTGGCCGGGATCGACACCCGGGCCCTCGTCCGCCGGCTGCGGATCCGCGGCGCTATGACGGGCGTGGTCTCGAGCGAGCTGCTCGATCCCGCCCGGCTCGTGGCGCTGGCCCGCGAGGCGCCCGCGCTCGTGGGCCGTGACCTGGTCGGCGAGGTGATGCCCGCCGCCGCCAGCCTCTGGACGGAGCCGCTCGACGAGTGGGCCACGCCGCTCGGCCAGCCGACGGAGGGGGGCCAGATGCCCGCCCGGCCGGCTGCCGGGGTCACCAAGAAGGTGGTCGCTCTCGACTACGGCATGAAGTGGAACATCGCCCGCCATCTGACGACCGCGGGCTGCGACGTGACCGTGCTGCCGGGCCGGGCCACTGCCGCCGAGGTGCTCGCCCACAAGCCCGACGGCGTGTTCCTCTCGAACGGCCCGGGCGACCCGGAGGTGCTCGGCTACTGCGTCGAGACCGTCCGCGGTCTGGTGGGCAGGGTGCCGATGTTCGGGATCTGCCTGGGACACCAGCTCCTGGCGCTCGCCTGCGGCGCCAAGACCTTCAAGCTCAAGTTCGGCCACCGGGGGGCCAACCAGCCCGTGATGGATCTGGCCACGGGCAAGGTGGAGATCACTTCCCAGAACCACGGCTTCGCGGTGGACGAGGAGACCCTGCCGGCCGAGCTCGAGGTGACCCACCGCAACTTGAACGACGGCACGATCGAGGGCCTGCGGCACCGCTCGGCCCCGGCGGCGAGCGTGCAGTATCACCCCGAAGCGGCCGCCGGCCCCCACGACTCGGCCTATCTGTTCGGCCGGTTCCGCGGAATGATGGCCTGAAGACCCGGGCGGAAGCGGGGCACACGCCCCGCCCCCGAACCCGTTGGCCTGTCTGGCCTTCCGTTCAGTTTCAAACCTGTGATGGAGGCGAAATCCCCGGGGTTTTTTGACAATCCCCCGCCGCGTGCCAGAGTTGTCAGGAATCGTGGCCCAAGCCGCGAGGCCGCCGCCGGGGCTCGGGCCTTCGGCGGTCCCATCCGCCCTCTTCCGGAGACCGACACCATGTCGCGGCTTTCCGTCCTCTCGCTCTGCGGCGCCGCCGCCATCCTGTTTTCCGCCGGGTCGGCCGACGCCGGCCTGCGTCACCGTCATGCCGCCGAGCCCGGCTGCGGCTGCGAGGCCGGCTGCGTCGAGCCGGGCTGCTCGGCCTTCGAGCCCGCCTGCGGCGCATTCGAGCCCGGTTGCGGCGCCGACGTCGTCTGCCCCGCGAACCCCTGCATCAAGTATCGCCACAAGCACGCCCATCGGCACAAGCACGCCTGCGGCTGCTGCGTCGAGCCGACCTACGAGACGGTGCTCACGCCGACGAGCCCCGAGACCTGCGCCACCGTGGCGGTGCCGGTCTGCCTGCCGGCCTGCTGCCAGGGCTGCCCCT
>JBIKXY010000161.1:0-6694 GCA_044355515.1 Pirellulales bacterium | reverse complement strand
GCTTCATGAAGCCCTCGGACCTGTGCATCGTGGACATGGAGGGCAACCAGATCGGCGGCAACCGGAAGCGGTCGAGCGAGGTGCTGCTCCATCTGACGATCATGAAGGAGCGGCCCGACATCAAGTCGGTCGTCCACTGCCATCCGCCCCACGCGACCGCATTCGCGGTGGCCCGCGAGCCGATCCCGCAGTGCGTGCTGCCGGAGGTGGAGGTGTTTCTCGGCGACGTGCCGATCACCCGCTACGAGACCCCCGGCGGCCAGAAGTTCGCCGACACCGTCAAGCCGTTCGTCAAGAAGAGCAACGTCGTGATCCTGGCCAACCACGGCACCGTCAGCTTCGGCGAGTCGGTCGAGAAGGCCTACTGGTGGACGGAGATCCTCGACGCCTACTGCCGGATCCTGATGCTGGCCAAGGACCTCGGCCGGGTCACCTACCTGACCAAGCAGGAGACGAAGGAACTGCTCGACCTGAAGGCCAAGTGGGGCTACACCGACCCCCGGCTCGAGCCCGGCATGGAGAACTGCGACATCTGTGCGAACGACGTCTTCCGGACGAGCTGGGGCCAGACCGGCGTCACCCGCAGCGCCTTCGACGCCCCGCCCCCGATGGGCGCTGATCCGGAGAACGCCGCCCGGGCGATGCTGCCGGCCGGCGTCGATCAGGAGGCGCTCGTCAAGGTGGTGACCGAGCAGGTCTGCCGGCAACTGGGCATTTCGGCCGCCTGAGCGAAATATCCACAGCGACGGAGGGTTTCAGGAAGACGTGCAGCCGGGGCTGGAACCCGGAGGAGCCTTGGAGATTTCGCCCCCGGAGCGGGGCGGCGTCGAGCAGTGCAGCGCGAAATATCCACAGCGACGGAGGGTTTCAGCCCCGGCTGTTTGGCAGCTTTTGTCAGTTTCGGAGGAACATCATCATGAAGGTCGGCATCATCGGCGGCGGCGGGATCGTGGGCAGCTCGGCGGGCTTCGCCCTGCAGCTCGGGGGCGTCGTCCACGAGATCGTGATCGTGGACGCGAATCCCGACCTGGCCGACGGCCAGGCCCTCGACATGCTCCATGGCACCGCGGCGATCGCCGACCAGGTGATCCACGCCGGGGGCTACGACGCGCTCGCCGACGCCGACGTGATCTGCATCACGGCCGGCCTGCGGCGGAAGCCCGACGAGAGCCGGCTGGCGCTGATCAACAGGAACGTGGAACTCTTCAAGACGATCCTGGGCTCGATCAAGACGCACGGGATGAAGCCCGACGCGACCGTGCTCGTGGTCTCGAACCCGGTCGACATCCTCACCTACCTGGCGGAGAAGGAGCTCGGGCTGCCGGCGGGCCGGGTGGTGGGCCTGGGCACGCTGCTCGACACGCTCCGGTTCCGGAGCCTGCTCGCGCTGCGGCTGGCGGCCCCGGCCACCCAGCTCCAGGCGGTGATCCTCGGCGAGCACGGCGACAGCATGGTTCCGGTGTGGAGCAGCGCCAGCGTGGCGGGGCTGCCGCTCGAAAAATATCCCGGCTTCACCCCCAAGCTCGGCGAGGAGGTCTTCCAGCGGGCCAAGACCTCGGGCGCCGAGATGATCAAGAAGAAGACCGGCGCCGGCTTCGCCGTGGGCGTGTCGATCGCCGAGGTGATCCACGCGATCGCGCTCGATGCCAAGCGGGTCTTGCCCGTCTCGACCGTCCAGCGGGGCTGCTACGGCCTGCGGGACGTCGCCCTCTCGGTGCCCACGGTGGTGGGCCGGGGCGGCGCTGAGAAGACGCTCGAGATCGAACTCTGGCCCAAGGAGATGCAGGGCCTCAAGCGGAGCGCCGCGGTGCTCCAGGAGACGCTCGGCCAGGTGCTCGCGGGACGGTCGTGAGCGACTGCCACGCGAGCCTTCGGGGGCGGCATGGATACCGGGGGTTGATTCAATCCCACAGTCCCCGGGCTTGCGCCCGGGGACTGTATGCCGGCTTTTCGACGGTGGCTCCGCGAGGGGTTGCCCGTGCCAACCGAGACGGCGATGGAAACCGAGCGTAGGCAGGATGCCGAAGCTCGGTTTCCATCGAGCGAGCTGGAGGCAGGATGCCGGAAGCGAGCGTCCGGCGAGATGGCACGGGCAACCCCGAGCCACGCAAGACTCGGCCTCAAGGCCTTCCCGCCCCGATCCGGTAGAGGTGGGTCTTCGTGCGGATCACGAGGTCGGCGTCGATCACGGCCGGCGAGGCCATGCAGCCGGCGTCGAGCTTGTTTTCGGCGAGCAGTTCGAACCGCTCGGGGTTGGCCCGCGTGACCAGCGTCGTGCCGTCCTCGTCGCACCACCAGAGCAGGCCGCCCGACTCGACCGGCGAGGCCGAGTGGCGGCCGCTCCGCCGCTCCTGCCAGGCGATCCGGCCCGTCGCGAGTTCGACGCAGCTGAAGACGCCCGTGTCGCTCACGAGATAGAGGAAGTCGCCGACCACCGCCTGCGAGGGTCGGGTGGGGGCCGACTTCTTGAACTTCCAGGCGACGTGGGTCTTGGTCACGTCGCCCGAGCCGCCCGGTCTGATCGCCACCACGTTGTCGCCGCCGGACGTCGTCACGATCACGAGCCCCGCGGCGGCGAGCGGCCGGGCCGCGGAGTTGTAGCCGCCGTGGTAGACCTTCCAGAGCTCGGCTCCCGTCGCCGGGTCGTAGGCCACGGTGGCCACCGCCGCGGGGCTGACGAGCAGGGGCCGGCCGTCGTGCTCGATCACGGCCGGCGTGCCGTAGGCCTTCTTCATGTCACCGTCGTCGGAGCCATAGTCGATGTCGCGATCGGTCTTCCAGAGCGTCTTGCCGGTGGCCTGGTCGAGGGCCACGACGTATTGCTGATCGACGCCGTCGAAGTTGAGGAACAGCCGGTCCTGCCAGGGGATCGGCGAGGAGCCCGGGCCGCGGTGATGGTCGCAAGGCAGGTCCTGCCGCTTCCAGAGGATCGCGCCCGAGGCCGCGTCGAGGCAGGCGGTGCCGGCGCTGCCGAAGTGGACGAAGACTCGGCCCCCTGAGATCACGGGCGTCGGGCTGGCGGGGCTGTTGGAAGGATGGCAGAAGGCCGGCTCGGCAATCTCGAACAGCATCAGGTCGTGGAGGATGCGGCCGGTCTCGGCGTCGAGGCACAGGGCCGAGAGCCGGGTGCCGTCTGCGGTGGCGTTGGCCAGCCAGATCCGACCGTCGGCCACCACCGGCGAGGCCCAGGCCTTGCCGGGGATCGGCGTCTTCCAGCGGACGTTCTCCGTCTCGCTCCAGGAGCGGGGCAGGGCAGCGGCCGCCGCCCGACCGTCGGCCGTGGGCCCGCGAAACTGGTTCCAGTCGGCTGCGGCCGCCGGCCGCGTGACCGAGGCCGCCGACACGCCCCACAATCGCACCGTGCCGTCCCATGACGACGTCGCCAGCGAGCGGCCGTCGGCAGCGAAGGCGAGCCCCCAGGCCTGGTCCGCATGGCCGCGGAGCACCGCCACCGGCCGGCCGCTGGCGAGATCCCAGACCTGGACCGTGCCGTCGGCGACGGTGGCCGCCACGCGGGTCGCATCGGGGGAGAAGGCCGTTCGCCACACCTGCCGCGCCGCGCCGGAGAGGACGCTGGTCGTGGTGCCGGCGGCGACGTTCCAGATCCGCACCGTGCCGTCGGACGACGCGGAGGCCAACCGCTCGCCGTCGGCGGAGAACGCAACCCAGTTCACCGGGCCCTCGTGCCCGCGGCAGGCGGCCAGCTCCCGGCCGTCGGCGAGGTTCCAGAGGCGGACGATCCGGTCGCCACAGGCCGTGGCCAGCCGCCGACCGTCCGGATGAAACGCCACCCCGAAGACCCGGGCCGGGTGCCGCAGCGGCGGGAGCAGCTCGCGGCCGTCGTCGGCCGCGACGAGCCGGGCGGTCCGGTCCTCGGAGCCGGTGGCGATCGTGCGGCCGTTGGGCGAGCAGGCGACGTCATAGACCCGCCGGGTGTGCGGCGTGAACGGGGCGAGCGGTTCTCCGCTCGTGAGGTCCCAGCGGTGCACGCTGCCGTCGTCGCAGGCGGCCAGGAGCCGCGTGTCATCCGGGGCGAAGGCGAGCGAGTTGACCCGGCCGGCCGGGGCGGAGAAGGTCGCCCGCTCGGCGAGCGTGTCGGAGGCCACGAGCCGCACGCGGCCCGCGGCGTCAGCGGCGGCGAGCAGACGGCCCGTCGGCGCCAGCGCCAGCGCCTGGACCCGGCCACCGAATCGCAGCAGCGGCCCGGGCCCGGCGGCGATGTCCCAGACACGGGCTGACGCATCTTCCGAACCGGTCACGACGGTGGGGGAGCCGGGGAGCACGGCGAGCGTCCAGATCGCGTCGGCATGACCGCGACGGCGAGCGGTCTCGCTGCCGGTCGTCAGATCCCAGACGCGGAGCAGGCCGTCGCCCGACGCGGTGGCGAGCTCGCTCCCGTCGCCGACGAACCCCACGGCGTTGACCCGCTGGGGGTGACGAAGCCGGTGGATGAGCCCGCCGTCGGCGTCCCAGACCGTGGCCGAGCCATCCTCCCCGGCGACGGCGAACAGGCCGTTCGGCCCGCAGGCCAGGCGAAACAGCCGCCCCTCGCCGGCGGTGATCGCCCGCAGTTCGGTCTGCTCGGCGACGCTCCAGATCCGCACGGTGCCATCCTGCGAGGCCGACACCAGTCGCTCGCCGTCGGCCGTGAACCGCACGGCATAGACCGTGCCCTCGTGGCCCCGGAGCGTGGCCACCGCGGCGCGGGTGAGCGGATCCCAGAGCCGGATCGTCCGATCGCGGGACGACGTGGCTACGAGGTCGCCGGCGGGTGACACATCGACGCCGTACACGGCCCCCTCGTGGCCCGTGAGCGTGCCGATCCGCGTTGCGGTCGCGGGATCGTGAAGTCCGACCGTGCCATCGGCCGAGGCCGATGCGAGCCAGCTGCCGTCGGGAGCATAGGCCAGATCCCAAATCGCGGCCTCGTGGGGGGCGAAGTCGATCGTGGTCGGGCCGGCGCCGGCCGCCAGCGGCCGCCAGGTGCAAAGCCGCCCAGCCATCGTGCCCAGGGCCACGCTCCGGCCAGCGGGCGCCCATCTCGCCGACGCGATCGTGCCCCCGGCGTCGGGCAGCAGGGCGAGCGACTCGTCGAGCGAGGCCGCCAGGCAGGGGAGTTCGATCGGCGTCGCCTCGTGCGCGGAGGCGAGCGACTCCGCCTCGCCGAGCAGGCGGCGGGCCTCGCGGAGGTTGTCGCGGTCGCGGGCCTCGGCGGCGAGCAGCACGGTCGAAAGATACAGTTGCTGCCGCGCCTCGCGGGTGCGGGCTTCGGCCTCGCCCCGTCGCGTGTCGGCGAGCGTGCGGGCCTCCTCGGCGGCCTCCCGCTGCCGTTCTGCCCGGAGCCAGAAGGCCGTGATGCCCAGGACCGCGGCCACGAGCGACGCGGCCACGGCCGCGGCCGCCAGCGCGGCGGCCCGATGCCGTCGGGCGAGCCGCCCGAGCGATTCGGATAGTGAGAGCGGCCGGGCCGCCACCGGTTCCCCGGCGAGCCAGCGGCGGAGGTCGGCCTCGAGCTCGGCGGCCGAGGCGTAGCGATCGGCCGGCGCCGGCTCCAGGCAGGTCGCGGTGATCGCCGCCAGCGGCGTTGCGGCCGCCCCTTCCAACCCGGCCCGACGGAGCCGGCGGGCGAGCGGCCCGGTGGCCACGCCGCCGGCCGAGGCGAGCACGCAGGCTGCTTCCACCACGGACCGGCCGCGGAGCTCGTAGGGGAGTTCGCCGAGCAGCAACTCGTGAAGCACGAGCCCGAGGGCGTAGACGTCGCTCCGGGCATCGACCTCGCTGGCGTCGATGCCCAGCTGCTCGGGGCTCATGTAGCGGATCGTGCCGATCAACTCCCCCCGCTGGACGGCGGTGGTGAGCCGCTCCGCGTCGGGATCGAGCGACCGGGCCACGCCGAAGTCGATCACCTTCGGCTCGCCCGCCGAGTCCACGAGCAGGTTGCCCGGCTTGAGATCCCGGTGGACGACTCCCGCGCGGTGCGCGTGGGCCACGCCGCCGCAGGCCCGCGTGAAGAGCAGCACGCGGTCGCGAACCGGCAGCCGGCGGTCACGGGCGAAGGCCGTGATGGTCGCCGCGTCGGGCACGAGCTCCATCAGGATGAAAGGCCACTCGGCCCCGTCGGCCCGGTGCGTGCCGGCGGCATGGATCTGGGCGATCGCCGGGTGCCGCATCCGCCCGAGCAGGTCGGCCTCGGCCGCGAACCGGCGCACCAGGTCGGTCGCGGGCGCGTTCGCCTGCAGCACCTTGACCGCCACCATCCGGTCGGGGGCGTCCTGGCGAGCCTCGTAGACCCGGCCCATGCCCCCCTCCGCCAGCAGGCGGATCAGCGTGGCGCTGCCGATCCGCGTGCCGGGCGAAAGCCACGTGGTGTTGCCCCCGCTCGGGGCGGTGGCTTCGAAGCCGAAAGCATCATCAACGCCCGACAGGGGCGGGGGCGGGGCCGGACCCGCCCCGTCGTTCGTCACCGATCCGCTCGCGCTCGCCTCGTTTTCGCCCGCGTGCATCAGCCTGTTATAGAGAGTTCGCGGGCGAGGCGGTTCCGCGAGCAGCCGCGGAGTTACCGGCCGACGCCGCGGCCGGCGAGCGTCCCCGCCGCCTGCTGGAGGAGCGAATCTCGGGCCGCGATGATCCGCCGAACCTCCGCGCCGGCCGGGCGGTCACCGGCGGCCGAGTGATCCTGCCGACAGCATCGCAG
>JBIKXY010000160.1:0-6734 GCA_044355515.1 Pirellulales bacterium | reverse complement strand
CTCGCAATCCGCCCTCGCGCCGGCTGCGAGGGCTTCGGCCGCGGCCGAGTCGTCGCACTCATGCAGCCGCCGCGCGAGCTGCCAGAGCCAGGCCAGATCCTCGCTGGAGAGGCCGGCCGGGAGGGCGGTTTCGGTCGGGATGGAGCGGGAGGGTGTCACGCGGTCGAGCATATCGCCCGTGGAGCGGGATGGCGGCCGCCCGGCACCGGCCAGATCAGCCTGGGAACCTTTCCGGCCGCCGGGGCGTCGAACCGAGGTGTCGGCGTACACTTCCTCCCCCCGGGGCCGGATTCGGCCCAGGGCTTCCTTGGCGGCGGAGCATCGCATCATGGGTTCTCGGCGTGGGCCTCGCGGCGGGGCCGCGGGGATGTGGTGGCGGGCGGGTGCGGCGGTCTTCGTCGCGGCAACGGTCTTCGGGGGTATGAGCATGGGGCAGCGAGCGCGGGCCGAGGATGAGCCGGCGGGCCCTCGGGCCGCGGCCTGGCAGAAGGTCCAGCAGGCTCTCGACGAGGGCACACCGAAGACGGCGCTCGAGGCGCTCGCCGGGGTCGAGGCCGCTGCCACGCAGGAAAAGGCCTGGGCCGAGGCGGCCCGGGCGATCGCCACGCGGATCCTCGCCGAGACGGGCAACCGGCCGGACGACGACCCCGAGCGGGTGATCCGCCTCGCCGCCGCGATCGAGCAGGCGCCGCCGGAGACGTGGGGCGTGCTCGAAGCCATCCGGGCCAACTGGACCTGGGGCTATTTTCAGGCGAACCGCTGGCGGTATCAAGAGCGCACGCCAGGTGCCGTGCCGCCTCCGCAGGGGGCCGCCGACGGCAAGGACCTCACGAAGCTCGCCGAGTGGGACCTCCCCGGCATCGTCGCCGAGATCAAGTCGCGGTTCGCCGCCGCCGTCGGAGCCCCAGGCAGCCCGCAGCGCGCGGCGCTCCAAAAGCTCCCCGTGGCCGAGTGGTCGGCGCTCATCGAGAAGGGCGCGATGGCCGACGCCTATCGGCCCACCGTCTGGGACGTGATCGTCCGCGACGCGATCGAGTTTGCGAGTTCCGGCGAGCGCGGGCTCGTAGCCCCCGAGGACGCCTTCGAGATCGCCGCCGACTCGCCCGCCCTGGGCACGGCCGACGAGTTTGTGGCGTGGCAGCCGGAGAGCGACAAGAGCGTCACCGACACCGATTCGCCGCTGCTCGACACGGTCCGGCTCTATCGGGATCTGCTCGCCTTCCACAAGGCCGACGCCGACCGCACGGCCTTTCTCGCCGCCGACCTCGACCGAATCCAGTGGGCGAACGGCGCGGTCGTGGCCACCAGCGAGCCGGGCGACACGTATGACCGCAAGGAGGCGGCCCTCCGGGCGTTCATCGAGCGGTCCGGCGACCACGAGACGGCGGCCCTCGGCCGGTTTCACCTTGCGAGCCTCGTCCAGCAGGGCGACGCGCAGGGCGAGCCGGGCGACTTCGTCGCGGCCCGAAAGATCGCGCTGGCCGGTGCCGAGGCCCATCCCAAGAGCCCCGGCGGCGCGCTCTGCAAAAACCTCGTCGCCGAGATCGAGAGCCGCGAACTGTCGCTCGCGACGGAATCGACCTGGGCCGCGCCTTTCCCTGTCGTCCGCGTCACCTACCGCAACCTCGCCAAGGTCCACCTCCGGCTCGCGAAGGCGGATTTTCTCGCCCGGCTCAAGGCTGGCAGGCCGCACGGGCACTGGATGGACGACACCGATCGCAAGACGATTCTCGCCCTACCCGCCGTGAAGGAGCATGCCGCCGACCTGCCGGCCACCGACGACTACCGGCAGCGGCACCACGACCTCCCGGTGGCGACCGCATTCGACGCGGCGGGCCTCGAGCCCGGCGACTACTGGGTGATCGCCAGCCATCGGCCCGACTTCGGCGAGCAGGACAACGTCGTCTTCGTGGGCATGGTGCGGGTGACGAACCTGGCGCTCGTGACCGAGCAGCACGCCGTCCCCCTCGCGGGCCACGTCGTGAACGTCGCCTCGGGCGAGCCGGTGGCCGGGGCGACGGTGCAGCTGTTCGTGCGGGGCGACCGCGGCGGGCCGCCCCCCTTCACCGCCGGCGGCACCGCCACCACCGACAAGGACGGCCGCTACGAACTCTCCGCCCCGCAGCAGAAGGAGATCGTGGTCGTCGCCACGGCCGATCTGGGCGGCAAGCGACACGCGACCGCCACCGAATCCACCCACGTCTGGCGGAACGAGCAGCCCGCGGGCATGAAGTCGATCGTGCTCGTCACCGACCGCGGCATCCACCGCCCCGGTCAGATCGTCCACTACAAGGGGATCGCCTGCGCGAGCAACTTCGAGAAGGCCGAGTACCGGGCCGTGGCCGATCGCGAGATCGTGGTCACGCTCAACGACGCCAACGGCCGCGAGGTGGCGAAGGCCACCCACAAGACGAATGCCAACGGGTCGTTCCACGGCACTTTCCCGATCGCAACCGGAGCCCTGCCGGGGCAGTGGTCGATCCAGGCCCAGGCGCCGGCCCAGTTATTGGGCAACGACGGCTTCGGGGGCGGGGTCAGCGTCCGCGTCGAGGAGTACAAGCGGCCGAAGTTCCGAGTCAAGCTCGCGGCACCGGAGAAGAGCACGCCGCTCGGCGGCGAGGTTTTGCTTTCCGGCACGGCCACGACCTACACGGGCCTGGCCGTCGGCGGGGCGAAGGTGAAGTGGCACGTTGAGCGGCAGGTGCGGTGGCCGATGTGGTGCCGCTGGTTCTACCCCTGGCTGCCGTTCAACTCCGGGAGCCAGCGGATCGCCCGCGGCACGGCCGTCAGCGACGAAGCTGGAAAGTTCACGATCACGTTCACGGCCAAGCCCGACCTCGCGGTGCCCAAGGAGTCGCTGCCGGTCTTCACGTTTGCCGTTGTCGCCGATGTCACGGATACGAGCGGCGAGACCCGCAGTGACTCCCAAAGCGTGAGCGTGGGCTACGCCGACGTCGAGGCGAGCGTGTCGGCGGCCGAGTGGCAGGCGGTCGCGCGCGGCGAGCCCGCGGCGGTCAAACTCACGATTGGCACGACCACGCTCGACGGCCAGCCTCGGGAGGCGGCCGGCACGCTTACCGTGTCGCGGCTCGTGCAGCCGGCCGAAGTCGCCCGCGGCGACCTCTTCGGCGGCCACGGCGGCATGCCGCGGCCGTTCCGCGGCCGCCGCGGGGCCGCCCCGGCGGTCCCGCGGCCCGTCGAGCCGAACCCGGCCGACCCAGAGAGTTGGGCCGCGGGCGAGGCGGTGGTCACGCAGAAGATCACGACCGACAAGGCCACGGGCAAGGCCGAGGCTACGGCGAACCTGCCTGCTGGCATCTACAAGGCAGTCTTCGAGATTCCGGCAGCGGGCGACGTGCCGGCGGTGCGGGCCGAGCAGCTCGTGGAGGTGGTCGATCCGGCCGCCGAGCGGTACGGCGTGAAGCGGGCGTTCGTGATGAAGTCGGAGAAGCAGTCGGTGGAGCCGAATGGCGAGTTCTCGGCGTTCGTCGGCACGGGCTATGACAAGGGCCGCGCGCTCGTCGAGATCGCGCAGTCAGGAAAAACCCTCGCGCGGTACTGGACCGAGCCGGGCCGGACGCAGTGGCCGGTGAGCGTGAAAGTGACCGACGCCCATCGCGGCGGGTTCACCGTGCGGGCCTGGATGGTCCGCGCTGGCCGGCTGCACTCGCAAAGCCGCACGATCGACGTGCCGTGGACCAATAAAAAGCTCGCCATCGAGTGGGAGCGGTTCACCCGGCGGCTCGAGCCGGGGGCGAAGGAGATCTGGCGGGCGAAGATCACGAGCGTGGCCGACCCGATGGCCGGGCCGGCCGTGCCCGTCGCGGCCGAGTTCCTCGCCCTCGCCTACGACCAGTCGCTCGACGCGCTCGCGCAGCATGCCTGGCCGGGCGGGATCGATGTCTTTCGCCGCGAGTCGAGCTGGGTGAACCTGTCGTTTACCAACCGCGGCGAAGGTTTCAACTACGTCCTCGGCCAGTTCGACGTGCCGCAGGTGGACGTGCCGCAGATGACCTGCCGCGTGCTGCGAAACCCCTTTGGCACGCCGGCGCTGGGCTGGGAAGGGGGCTTCGGAGGCGGTCGCGGCGGCCGGATGCTCATGAGCAATCGTGCTGGTGTGGAGTTTGAAGCCCTGGCCCTGGATGCCGCCCCGATGGTTAGGGCGGCGCCGGGCGGCGCCCCGATGGATAAGAAACCAGAGGCTGATCGCAGGGAAGTCCGGGCGGCGCAAGCCGAAAAAGCCGCTGGCGACCCTCATGGCCCCGGCGGCGGCCAGCCTGGCCCGGCCGCGGCCGCCCCGCCGCCGCCACGGAAAAACCTCGTCGAGACGGCGTTCTTCCTCCCGGCCCTTTCGAGCGGCACCGACGGCGTCGTGTCAATCGAGTTCACGCTCCCCGACACGCTCACGACCTGGCAGTTCAAGGGCCTGGCCCACGACGCGGCGCTTCGCAGCGGATCGATCGTGGCTGAATGCGTGTCTGCAAAAGACCTGATGGTCGAGCCGGTCATGCCCCGGTTCCTCCGCGAGGGGGACGTCGTGCAGATCCCGGTAAAGGTGAGCAACAAGTCCACCGGGCGGCTCGCCGGGACGGTGAAGTTCGCGCTGGCCGACGCCCGCACCGATGCGGACCGGTCGGGGCTGATCGACGGCGAAACCAGCCTGCCCTTCGACCTCGCCGCCGGGGAGTCGAAGCCGGTCGTGTTCACCGTCAAGGTGGCCGACGGCACCGAGACCCTCCGCTACCTGGCCACGGGCTCCGCCGGCAAGGCCGCCGACGGCGAAGAGGCCTTTATTGTCGTCCTTCCACGGCGCGTCCTCGTGAGCGAGTCGGTGCCCATCACGATCCGCGGCCCCGGCACGCGAAAGGTGTCGCTCGACCGGCTCGCCCAAATCGCTGACCCTGCCGCCGGCACCGACATCCAGAGTCAGTCGCTCGTCGTCCAGGCGACGTCGAACCCGGCCTGGTACGCCGTCCTCGCCCTGCCCTCGATCATGGAAGACACCGACGACAGCACGGAGACGCTCTTCACCCGGCTCTACGCCAACGCGCTCGCCCGGCACCTGGCCACGAGCGACCCGCGGATCGCCAAGGTGTTCGAGCAGTGGAAGGGCACGGCGGCCTTGGAAAGCCCGCTCGAGAAAAACACCGATCTCGTGAAGACGCTCCTCGCCGAAACGCCCTGGGTTCGCGACGCGGTGGACGAGAGAGAGGCGCGGGCCCGGATCGCGCTGCTCTTCGATGCCACGCGGGCCGAGAATGAGACTGGAGTCGCCCTCGCGCGGCTCGCCACCCTGCGAAACGGCGACGGCGGCTGGCCCTGGTTTCCCGGCGGCCGGACCTGCGACCCGGTCACGCTCGGCATCGTGGCGGGCTTCGGCCGGCTGCGGGCGGCGGGAGTCAAGCTCGACATGCAGCCGGCGCTCGACACGATCCCCTGGATCGACCGTCGGCTCGTCGAGGAGAAGCGGCGGGCGGAGCAGCTCTGGAAGGACAGGCCCGACGACATCGTGCTCACGCCGCTGGGCGTCTACGCCCTTTACGCACGGAGCTTCTTCACGGCCGACGCGCCGCCGGAGGGCGAGGCGGCCACGGCGATCCAGTGGGCCTTTGACGTGGCCCGAAAGTGCTGGATGAAGCTCGACAGTCGGCTCACGCAGGGCCAGCTCGCGATCGCGCTGGCCCGGTCGGGCGACAAGCAGACGGCCCTCTCCGTCCTCGACAGCCTCAAGCAGCGGGCGGTGGATGCCGACGTGAAGCCGGGCGCGGAGCAGGAATCGTGGCAGGGGATGTGGTGGCGGGATCCGCACCCCGGCTGGTGGAGCTGGCACTACGCCCCGATCGCGTCGCAGTCGATCCTCATCGAGGCCTTCGACGAGGTGGCCGGCGACAAGGACTCCGTCGAGGCCATGAAGGTCTGGCTGCTCTCGCAGAAGCGGACCAGCCGCTGGCAGAACGGCCGCACCACGGCCGACGCCGTCGCGGCGCTGCTCGGCCGGGGCGACGACCTCTTGGCCTCGCAGGAGCTCGTCACGGTGGACGTGGGGGGCGAGCGGGTGGAGCCGGCGAAGGTCGAGGCCGGCACCGGCTTCTTCGAGGAGCGGTTCACCCGCCGTGAGATCACGCCTGAGATGGCGACGATCACGGTCACGAAGCCCGACAAGGGCCTGGCCTTCGGCGGCGTCCACTGGCAGTATCTCGACGACATCGCCAAGGTGCCGGCGGCGGGCCGCGAGGAGCTGGCCATCGAGAAGCAGCTGTTCATCAAGCGGATGACGAAGACCGGGCCGCAGCTCGTGCCCGTGCTGGCCAAGGCCGGGGACCCGGCCCCGGCGGGTGCAGCGGGCGAGGCTCAGGTCGAGCTCGGCGACGAGCTCGTCGTGCGGCTCGTGGTGACGAGCGACCGCGACTACGAGTTTTTGGAACTGGCCGACCACCGGCCGAGCCTGACCGAGCCGGTCGACGTGCTCTCGGGCTGGCGGTGGGGCGACGGGGCGGGCTGGTATCTGGCGATTCGCGACACCTCGACGCAGCTCTTCTTCGAGCGGCTTCCGCGGGGCACGCACGTGTTCGAGTATTCGCTGCGGGCGGCCCACCGCGGCACGGCCTCGAGCGGCTTCGCGAAGATCCAGAGCCGCTACGCCCCCGAGTTCTCCGCCCACTCCGCGAGCGTGGCCCTGGAAGTGAAGTGACGAAATGGTGCCTGGCACCAAATCTGGGTAATTTGGGTAGTTT
>JBIKXY010000159.1:0-6816 GCA_044355515.1 Pirellulales bacterium | reverse complement strand
TCGAACGCCAGGCCGAAGGGGTCGATCCGCCGGTGGCAGGCGATGCAGGAGCCGCTCGACCTCGCGTGCTCGGCGATCCGCTCCCGCAGCGACGCCGCCTTGATGATCCCCTGCTCGTCCAGCGGCGTCACCTTCGGCGGCGGCGGGGGAGGATCGAAGAGAATCCGCTCGAGCACCCAGGTGCCGCGGCGGACCGGATGGGAATCGGCGCCGTCGGAGTTCATCTTCATGATCCGCGGCTGCGCGAGCACGCCGCCGAGCGGGCTCCCCTCCGGCAGCTTCACCTTCACGAACTCGCCCGTGCCCGCGTAGCCCTCGGCGCGGCAGAGCTTCGCCAGCCGAGGCGTGAGCCAGAGGTGGTCGGCGTCGATCAGGCTGCGGACGTCGGAGGGGCCGTCGAGCCCGAGGGCCCCCTGCACCGTCCGCCGAAACTGCTCCTTGATCTCCTCTTCGAGCTCCTCGTCGTAGAAGGGATACCGCGCCCTGTCGATCGCCACCTGGTCGAACTTGTCGAGATGCCAGCCCTCGTCGATGAAGCGGTCGACGAACCGCCCGGCCCGCCGGTCGGCCAGAAGCCGCGCCGCCTCCGCCCGGAGCACCGCTGGATCGAGCAGCGTGCCGTCGGCGCCGGCCGCGAGGAGCTTTTCATCCGGCGGCTCGCCCCAGAGCCAAAACGAGAGCTTGGACGCCACGAGCAGGGCGTGAGACCGCTCGCTCGCCGGCTCCGCGAAGTCGTCGAGGAAGAGGTGCTTGGGCGACACAAGCACCGCTGCGAGCGTCTCGTGCACGGCCCCCTCGAAGCCGAGCCCGTCCTTCCGCAGGGCGGCGTAGAGATCGGTGAACGTCCGTCGGTCGTCGGCGGTGGCGAAGCCGCGGAAGGCCGCCTCGACGAACCGGCCGATCACCTCGGCGGCGTAGGCGTCGGTGGGGCCGCGGCCGGGCGAGGCGAAGAAGACGGCGTTGTGCAGCGGCACGTCGTTCAAGGTCAACTCTGCCCAGTCGATCTCGATCGCCGGCGCCTTGCCGGCGAGATCCTGCTGGTTCTTCCGGAACACCTCCACGAGCTCGGAGTCGTGCATGTAGTATTCGGGCAGCGTCTTCGCCCGGGCCCGCTCGTAGATCTCGTCGTAGGAGCCGATGTGGATGTTGCCGGGGGCGTAGCGATGCTGCCCCGGCTCGAGCGGCAGCCCCTCCTCGTGACGGCCGGCGTTCTCCACGATCACGATGAAGAAGCCCGCCATGCAGTCATACCAGTCGTTCGTGGAAAACGCCGTCAGCTTCGGCACATTGCCGTCGCGAAACGTCCGCTCCGCAGGGATGTTGTCGAGGTAGGGGAAGTCTCGGACGTTGCCGGAGAACTCGAACACCTGCTCGGCGGTGGAGAGCCGCACGTTCGCAAGCGTGCGAAAGTGGTTGGCGAAGACGTCGAAGCAGCCGACCTTGACCCGCATGAGCGGCAGCACGCCATCGGCCCCGGGCTTGCCCCGCACCCGCAGGCGGAAGTCGAACGTGCCGCGGGAATACATCTGGCTCGCCGGAAAAGCCGCGGCATTGGCGAGCAGGAGGTCGTTGTCGAAGTCCTGGAGTTCACCCGGCTTGAAGGGAAACAATGCCGGGCCGAACACCGCCTTGTTCATCGGGCGATTCAGGAACGAGTTGCCCTCGAGCCCCTCGATCTCACGGCGGGTCTGACATTCCGCCTCCGTCTGCGGGTGGGCGACGTTCTTCACGAAGTCGAAGACATGGTCCTGCGTGGCCCGCGACGTGTAGCAGTGCTCACCGTGATAGAAATAACGCAGCGGGCTTCGCGACTGCTCGACAAACGGCGAGAACTCGCGGAGCGCTGCGATCGCCGCCTGCTTGCAGGCCTCGAGGTGGGTCTTCGTGAGCGGGTTGGCGCGGGCGTCGTTGGAGAAGCCGGTCGGATCGACGGCGTCGGCGGGAATGTTGACTTCGGCGGTGAAGTCGCGCCGCGACGATTCGGCCCCCACGAGGCGCAAGAGCGACCGGTTGAACTCCCGGTTGGTGAGCCGCCGCGTGAGGAGCCGGGTCGTCGCCACGCGGAGCCGCTCGGCCTCGAGCGCGAAGCCCTCGTCGATCCAGGAAGAAACGGCCGCGATCTCTTCGGCGGAAAGGGGATCGGCGTCGGCCGGGGGCATCGTCCGCGATGGCACGAGCTTTCGGGCCTTCTTCCAGAGGGCCACCGTCGCCGGCCGGTCCATCGACCCATCGAGCGTGGTGAGAACCACGCCCCCTTCCTGGGTGTCGGGGTCGTGGCAGGAGCCGCACGACCTTGCGAGCAGCGGCTGGATCTCGCGGCGGAACCGTTCGCCGTGCTGGCCGGCCGCCGGTGACTCGGTTTCAGCCGCCGTGCCGGTCGCCGCCGCCAGCAACAACGTCAGGATGCTGATCCGATTCATGGCTGCGTTGCCTGGAGTTCGCGGCACCCGGTCCTTCGTCGCGCCGCTTCTTCTCTTCGGGAAATTGTATGAGAAAACTACGCGCCGACAATGAAACCGGCTGAAAATCTGTGTTTTTCACGCTGAAAATTGGCTCGTCGTGGCAAGGAATAGTAAAATACGGTCGCCATGCCAGATGCTCTTCAGGTCCTTTCGCCGCTCGTGGACCCGCTGTTCGCCCGGGCTCGCTCGGCCCGCGACGTGCTGGGCCCCATTGCGGCGTTGCCCGGCGTGATGTTCTTCATCAAGGATGCCGCCTATCGCTACGTCGTGATGAGCCCGGCCGTCCGCGAGTCGATCGGCCTGGCCGCGGACGACGACCCGGCCGGCCGCACCGACTTCGACCTCTTTCCGCCGCTCATCGCCGCGAGCTTCCGGGACAACGACCGCCGCGTGATCGAGCAAGGGGAAACGCTCCGCGACGAGGTGCATGTCGTGGTCACGCGGGCCGGCGGCACGCAACTGGCCTACTCGAGCAAATGGCCGATTCGCGACCACGAGGGCGGAATCATCGGCCTCGTCGGCACCAACCGGCCGCATGAGTCGTCGGACGGGGCGGCCGTCGGCGCCGAGGCGGCCCGCGTGCTGCCGGCCATCAGCCGGATGATCCGCGACTACCCGCAGCGGCTGCCGATCGAGGAACTCGCGGCCGCCTGCCGGCTGTCGCCGAGCCGGTTCATGCGGCTCTTTCGCGAGCGGATGGGAACGACGGCCCATAAGTTTCTCGAGAGAGTGCGGATCACGGAAGCAGGGCGGTTGCTACGGACCACGCGACTGCCGATCGCGGATGTCGCGACGGCCTGCGGATTCTACGACCACAGCGCCTTCGTGAAGCGGTTTCGGCGGCACACCGGCCTCGCGCCGCTCGCCTACCGCAAGAGCGGCCACGCCATCATCTCCGGCGACCTCGCCACGGCGCGATGCGAGTAGACGCCGAGACCAGCTTGCGACCGAGACTTCACGAATGCCCAATGCCCTTGAAGCTCCTGACACGCTCCTGACGCCTCCGGGCGCACCACTCGAGCCGGCGGAGCAAGCCAGCGCAGGATCGCCCGGCCAACGGCTCCGCGGCACTGGTTTCCCGGCTGATGAGCGGCTCGGGAGTGGCGGGGTCTTGTCTCCCGGCCCGTCACGGTGATCGCCGTCGGGACGTCGGCAAGCAGCGCTACGCCGGCACCAGCCCGCGACGGGCGGGGGCGAGCGATCCGAGCACGTCGAGCGCGACGCGGCGGCCGGCGTCATCCCCCTCCACGAGCACGCCGCCGCGGCCGCGGACCGCCTCGAGCGTGGCCCGGCCCTCGATCAGTTCCGTGAGCGCCGAGGCCGCCAGCCAGCAGGTGGGAACGTGCGCCGCCGGCAGGCCCACGTGCAGCGAGAGCGGCTGCCCCTGCTCGAAGGCGAGCGTCCACTGCCCGCCACCGGGGCCGGTCGCGGCCAGGCCGATCACGCGGTCGGTCCGCGGCCCGGCCCACTCCGGCTCGCCAAAGAGCGACTCCAGCAGCAGCCGGGCGGCCGCCAGCGGCTGCCGGCGGCCGGCCGGAGGCCAGCGGAAGCGGTTGTCGATCGCGAAGCTGCACAACCGCCTGATCAGCGGCTCGTCCACCGGCGGGGCCGGAAGATCGGGCAGGGCGGAGCGGGTGTTGGCAGTGTCGAACACCGGGTCGTCCCGCCAGTAGGCCCGGTAGACGTCCATCTGGTCGAGGAACATCTGCCCCAGCGCCTCCGGGTCGGCGTGGGAGGCGACCGTCGGATCGACCCCCGCGGCGGCATCGGCCGCCCGCTGCCGCCGCCGCTCCGCCACCAGTTCGAACACCAGCTGTTCGAACACCCGGCAGAGCGTGCCCACGGTGGTGGGCGTGGCGGAGGTGAGGTGGTAGGTGCGGCCGTGCAGCGACTCGTCGCCGATGATCCGCGTCATCGCCGCCGACACCCAGTCCACCGGCACGAGGTTCTTCGCCTCGTGGCCATCCATGCCCATCACCGCCAGGAGCGAGCCGCGGGGGAGCGTGGCATCGACGAAGGCCTCCACGAACGGCATCACGATCCGCAGCGGCCGGTAGAAGCCGTGGAAGGTGTTCGTGAACCCGTGCACCACGTCGCCGACGATGATGCTCGGCCGGTGCACCGTGACCACGTCGAGGAAGTCGGTGCTCGTCGCCTCCCCCTCCGAGATGATCTTGCTCCGCTCGTAGTCGTTGCCCGAGGTCTGGCCCACGTCGAGCTCCCGCTCGAGCACCCTTCCCGTCCGCAGGCCGCAGACGTAGGCGCTCGAGACGTGATGGAGCCGGCGGATGCCCGTGTCGCGACAGAGGGCCAGCACGTTCCGCGTGCCCTCGACGTTGCTCGTGTAGGGCTCGCCGTCGGCCTCGCGGCGACCGAACACGAGGCTGGCCGCGGAATGCACCACCTCCCGGACGTTGGCGGCGATCCACGACCGCTGCTCCGGTGAAAGCCCCAGGCCCTCGGCCGTCAGATCACCCTCGAGCACCACCGGGCAGGGCACGTTCGCCCCGGCCACCTCCTGCCAGTCGCGGAGCAGTTCGTCCACACGGCTGGCCGCGTCGCCCGACTTCGAGCCGCGGACGATCACCGCCACGCGGTGGCCCTTGGCCGCCAGATCGCGAACCAGCGACCGGCCCAAGAGGCCCGTGGCCCCCGTCAAGAGGATGGAGGAGTCGGAGCGGGCGGGGCGTGACATGCGTGTCCTTGTGACCGGGCGATTGTGGCCGGGCGGCCGTCATGGCCGCGGCGGGGAAGCGGATGTTGGGAGCCTATCAGACGTGGATCGCGGCACCACCGTCGACGACGAGGGTCTGGCCCTGCACCAAATCGGCGAGCGGGCTGGCCAGGAAGAGCACGGCGTCGGCCACGTCCGCGGCCTCCAGCATCCGTTCCCCGGTCATCGTCTTGTGCTTCCGCCCGGCGAACATCTCGGCCGCGCCGGGCAGCCGCCGGGTGGAGTCGGTCTCGACGAGCCCGGCCTCGACGATGTTGACGTTCACGCCCCGGTCGCCGAGCTCGAGGGCCCAGTGCCGGGCCAGCGCCGTGAGCGCCGCCTTCGAGCCGCCGATCAGGCCGTACATCGGCAGGGCCATGTGGGTGCCGTGGCTCGAGAGCACGATCGCCTTGCCCCGCCCCTCGGCCCGCTCGAGCAGGGCCGCCGCCGCCTTGAGGAGGTGCACGAACGAGAGCACGTTGGTGTGCATGGCGGCGTCGAAGTGCCGCTGGGTGGTGGCTGCCAACGGCCGGAAGCCGCCCGTGGCCGCGTTGTGCACGAGGATGTCGAGCCGGCCGAACTCCCGCTCGACGAACTGGATCATGTCCTCGACGTCCTCCTCCTGGCCCACGTCGGCCCGCACGCAGCCGGCCCGGCGGCCGCAGGCCGCGATCTCGGCGGCCACGGCGTCGGCCTCGCGGCCGCTGGTCACGAAGTTGACGACGACGTCGGCGCCGGCCTCGGCCAGCCTCAGGGCACAGGCCCGGCCGATGCCCCGGCTCGAGCCGGTCACGAGGGCTACTTTGCCGGTCAGGTCGATCATGCGAGCACGCTCTCCAAGGGGTGAATGGTGACGGCGCTGCCGGAAGCGGCCGCCGGGAGCGGCAGCGCCGCAGCGATGCGGCTGGTGGTGACGGCGACGGCGACGACATGACGCCCCGCGGCGAGAAAGCGGCCCGCGCCCGCGGCCCGCACGAAGCCCGACCGCGCCGTCCAGGTGAAGGCGTGAAGCCCGAGCGACTCGATCGCGACCGTCCGCGGCCGCAGTTCCTCGTCGAGCCCGGCGGCCTTGTAGGAGGCCTCCTTCGCGGCCCAGAGCCTGGCCCGCAGCAATCCCTCGTCGGGCTCGAGCGCGAGCTCTTCGGGCGTGAACCAGAAGTCGAGGCCGCGGCCTGCTTCCGCGGGATCCACGAGGTCGATGCCCACGCCAGCGGTCGAGGTTACGGCCGCCGCAACCAGCCCCTCGACATGGGAGAGCGACACGGCGCAGCCCGCCGCGCGGCCCGCGACGGAGAGCACCGGCCGGCCCGACGGGGCGAGCGCGGCGATCCGCAGGCTCTGGCGGATGGTCCCCAGCCGGGCTGCAGCCAGTTCCTCGGCCAGCGCCCGTGCGGCGGCGGGTTCCGGCCCGTCGTGACGGTGGACGGCGGCGATGGCCACGTCCACGTCGTGGCCGGCCACCGTCAGCCGCCGGCGGTGCCGCGCCTCCCCAAGAGTCTCGCCAACGACCAGGCTCATGCCGGTGGACTCCGTTCCGCCGCCATGACCGCCAGGTGGAGCCCGTCGAGAGCCAAGAGCGGCCGGCCATCGGCCCCGGCCACCACGATGTCGTAGACCGTCTCGCGGATGTCCTGGGCGCGG
>JBIKXY010000158.1:0-6819 GCA_044355515.1 Pirellulales bacterium | reverse complement strand
CGCGGCGGAGATCGAGGCGCTCGGCCGGCGGGCCGTGATCCTCGCCGGCGACGCGTTCGACCGCGACGCGAGCGAGCGGACGGCCGCCCGCGCGATCGAGGCCCTGGGTCGGATCGACGTGTTCGTGAGCGTGCCCGCATTCTCGAAACGCGGCCCCTTTCTCGACTATCCGCCGGACCTGCTCGACCGCACGCTCCAAGGCACGCTCGCCGCCGGCTTCTTCATGGGCCAGCTCGTGGCCCGCCACATGGTGGCCCGGGGCGGCCGCGGCAAGCTCATCTTCATCTCGAGCGTGCAGGCGCGGATGGTGCACGTGCACTGCGCGGCCTATGCCGCCGCGAAGGCGGGGCTCAACCAGATGGCGTTCACGGCCGCCGCCGAGCTGGCCCCGCACCGGATCAATGTCAACGTCATCGAGCCCGGCTGGATCGACACGCCGGCCGAGCGACAGGCTTTCGGCGACGCCGTGGTCGACGAGCAGGCGGCGAAGATGCCCTGGGGCCGGCTGGGCAGGCCCGACGACATCGGCCACGCGGCGGTATTTCTCGCCCCGGACGAGGCCGACTACGTCACCGGCACCGCGCTCCGCGTGGACGGCGGCTATGCACTGCGTCATGCGGAACTGTAAGGAATCGCCGGGTGGTCGCCGGGGCAGCATGGGCCGAACGCTCGCGCTCGCGATCGCCGCCTTGGCGGCCGCCGCCGGGCTGGCGGCCGAACCCGAGAGCGACCTCCTCACGCGGTCCTGGAAGCTGGAGGCGATCGAGCTCCTCGACGGCCGCCGGATCGAAGGACTCGTGCTCTCGGAAGTCGGCGGCGAACCGGGGCGAGCCGGTGGCGAAATCCTCTTCCTGGAGGTCGTGCGGGCCGAAGGCAAAAAGACCCGGCTGATCGGCTGGCCCGCCTTTCGGACCGAGATGATTCGGTTCGTGGAGCGGCTGCCGGCCTCCGACCACGACGAACTCGTCGGACGGATCGAGGCCTTTCGGGCCGGAGAGCGCCGCGCGGCGGCCGCGGCCGAGGTGCGGCTGGCCCGCACCGCCGACGAGGGGCCCTGGCGGTATGCGGGGCCCGAGTTCACGCTCGAGAGCACGGCCGACCCGCAGCTCACCCGTCGAGCGGTAGTGCGGCTGGAACTGGTGCTGGCCGCGCTGACCTCGCTCGTGCCGCCGGTGGCCGACTCGGGTCCCCTCACAGTCCGTCTGTCTGGGTCGCTGGCCGAATACCGGCGGCTGCAGGAGGATTTGGGACTGCGGGTCGAAAACGCCGCTTTCTATCTCCCGGAGCGACGGCTGCTCGTCGCCGGCAGCGAACTCTCGGCGCTCGTGGCCGAGGGCCGCACGGCCGACGACCTGCTCGATGCCGCCGCTCAGCGGCAGGCGGAGCTTGACGGGCTGCTCGAGGCCCGGCTGCGCGAGCTCGCCGCCGACCTCGAACGGCAGGGCATGCCGGCGACGAAGCGGGCCGAGATCGTGCGGCTGGCCCGCCAGCGGTGGAGCCGGGAACGTGCGGAGGATGCCGACCGCCTGAAAGCGGCCCGCCGCGGCAACCAGGAGGCGATCGCCCGGGCCGTGGCGGCATTCGACACCCGGCTGGTTCACGAAGCCTGGCATGCCTACGCCGACCGACGACTGCGGGCAACCGGAGCACCGGGCCTGCCCACCTGGCTCGATGAGGGTATCGCGCAGGTCGTCGAGACGGCGCCGATCGAGGCGGGCGAGGTGAGGCTCGACCTCTTCGACCGCGACCGGCTGGGCCGGCTGCAAGAACTGCTGCGGATCGGCGGCGTGCCCCCCCTGGCCGACATCGTGGCCGGCGGCCAGGAGGCCTTCGTCGCCGGCCATGCCGGGGGCGACGAGGCCGTGGCCTATCTGGCGGCCTGGGGACTGGCCCTCGACCTCGCGGTCGTGCGGCCTTTGCTGTCGCCGGCCAAGGTTCGCCAACTCTCCGCCGCGGGCGACATCGACGCGGTCGCCCGGTTCGAGTCGCTCGTGGGCATGCCCGTCGACCGCTTCGATCGGCAGTGGCGGGAACGGATGCTGGGCGTCCGCCACCCGGCGGCCGGAGTCAGGCCGGTCCCCGCGGCCCGGTAGCGGCCTCGACCGCCTGCTCGATCCGGCGACGCATGGTCGCCTGGAGGTCGGCGGCCTCGACCTTGCGGCCGGCGGCGTCGGTCACGTGAAAGGCATCGACGACCTGATCCAGGTAGGTGCCGATCCGCGCCGCCCGCACCGACAGGCCCGCCTCGTGCAGCACCCGCGCCACCCGGGAGAGCAGTCCGGGCGAGTCGTGGGCGAAGACCTCGATGATCGTGGCCTGCCGGGAGCTCTGGTTGTCGAACCGCACCTGCACCGGGCCGCGACCGGCGGGCTGCAACTGGGGCGCGAACGGGTTCCACTGCGGCCTGATCGAAGGGGAATCGGCCGCGTGCACCGCCGACCGGATCGCGGCGGAGATGTCGGCGAGCCGTTCGGCCGGAGGCTCGCCGGCGAAGTCGGGATCGCGGACGGTGAACCGGTCGAGCACCTCGCCGGCGGGAAAGGTGTGAATGTCGGCCGCGAGCACCTCGAGTCGCTCGGCCGCCAGGGCGGCGGTCACTCGATGAAACACGCCGGCGGCGACCCGCTCGTGCGTGCCAACCGTGATCGAGACGGTGGAGGTCGCCGACTGCCAGCGGGCGATCGTGAACACGCCGTCGCCGGGCAGCCGGGCCAGACGGGAAAGCTCCTCGGCGATCCGTGCCGGGGGCACGCCGCGGACGGCCGACCCGGGCAGGAGCCGGGCGAGTTCGTGGACGGGATCATCGCCGGGGCGGTCTGCGAGCAGTCCCTCCAGGGCGGCCAGCGGCGTCGTCGCCCCGGTCGCGGCCGGCTCGCCGGCCAGGAGCTCGCGAGTGCGGTCGTAGAGATACCCCAGCAGGTCGGCCTTCCAACTGGTCCACGTGCCGGGGCCGACGGCCGCCACGTCGGAAGCGGTCAGCAACGCGAGCATCCGCAGCACCTCGGGCGAGCCCACCTCGCGGGCGAAGCCGGCGATGATGCTGTCGTCCCCCAGGTTGCGACGAAACGCCAGGTGGGCCATCAGGAGGTGCTGGCGGACGAGAAACTCCACGATCTCGGCCTCCTCGGCGGGCAGGCCGAGCCGGCCGCAGGCGACCCGGGCCATGGCCGCCCCGACCTCGCTGTGATCGCCGGGATAGCCCTTGCCGAGATCATGCAGCAGCAGGGCCACGAGCAACGGCCGCGGTCGGGTCAGCCCCTGCCAGGCCCGCCCCAGCCAGCCGGGGTCGCCGGCCAGGTCGAGGCACCGCTCGACCGCGAGGATGCAGTGCTCGTCGACCGTGTACTTGTGATAGTTGTTGAACTGGAGAAGGTCGCGGGCATGGGCGAAGCCGGGCACGAATCGCTCGAGAACGCCGACGTCGTGCAGCCGGCGAAGCAGATCGGGCAGCCCCGACCGCCAGGCCGCCGCGGCGCCGGAAGGGGGAAGGAACAGTCGCAGAAACGCGGCGCAAGCCTCCGGATCCGGCGGTGGATCGGCGTCCGTGGGGCGGCAATGCTCGGCCCGGATCGCCTCCCAGGTGGCGACATCAACCGGCAGCCCATGGAGCATCGCGAGTTCGAGCAGCCGGAGGATCGCGGCAGGGTCGGCCGCGACCCGCGGCTCGTGCCCCGGCAACGCCGCCACCGTCGCCGGGCCCACCCGGTAGCGGCCTTCGACCGCATGGCCCAGCAGGCTCGCAGCCAGCCGGCCGCCGCCGCCGCGGAGGGTGGCGACCTGCGCATCGACGATCCGCTTCACGCCCCGCGTGTGGCCGATGTATTCCCGCATGAAACGCTCGACCCCCAGCAGGCCACCGCGTGATTCGATGCCCCGCTCGGCGGCGAGTCGGGCCTGGTGATCCCGGGTCAGCTCGTCCTGGCAGCGGCCGGCCGAGAGGTGGAGATCGGTGCGGACGCGGGCCAGAAACGTGGCCGCCTCGCGGAGTGCGAGCAGGTCGCCGCGGCCGATGCCGCCCACCGCCGCCAGCTCGTCAAGCGACTCCGCCCCATGGAGCACCACGCCGAGCCAGTGGACGAGCTGGATGTCCCGCAATCCCCCGGGCGACCGCTTGACGTTCGGCTCGAGCAGCGACACCGTCTCTCCGAACCTGTCGGACTCCTCGCGTCGGGCGGCGACAAGCAGCTTGGCGAACCGCCGCGGGGTCCGGTGGATCATCCGGCGCAGCCGCGCGGCCAACCGCTCCACGAGCGTCGCTGGCCCGGCTACGCACCGGCTTTCGAGCAGGCAGGTGAGCACCGTGGCGTCGCCTGCGGCCAGACGGCAGGCCTCGCCGATCGTGCGCACGCTTTGCCCGACCTGGAGCCCTGCGTCGAACAGGTCCTGCACCACCCGGGCCGCCAACTCCGCCACGACTTCCGGATCCCCGCCGTCGTGGAGCAGCATCAGATCGACGTCGGAAGCGGGGGCCATCTCGCGGCGGCCGTACCCGCCCACGGCGACGAGTGACACCCGCCGGGCCGCCGCGGCCGCGGCCGGCGGCAGGTCGGCCACGATCGACTCCCAGAGCACCATGATCGCCTGATCGAACAGATCTGTGGCCAGCGTCCAGGTCGCCAGCGGATCGGCGCCGGCAGCATGCTGGGCGGCCACCCGCCGCCGGATCTCGAGCACCGCCTCGGCCGCCCGAGTGGCTGCCGGCCGGACCCCCGACGGGGCGGCTGGGGCCGTCATGCGGGAACCCAGGGATCGTCGGACACGCCCGCGGTGTGGTTCGCCGCCCGCGCCAGCACGAACAACAGGTCGCCGAGCCGGTTCAGATACTCGATCGCGTTGGCCGGGATCGTGGTGTCGAGCTGGGCGGCCAGGGTCACGACTCGCCGCTCGGCGCGGCGGCAGACCGTCCGGGCCACGTGGAGCGCCGCCGCCAGAGGCGTCCCCGTGGGCAGGATGAAGCAGGCCAGCGGCTCGAGCGCGGCTTCCGATTCGTCGATCAGCCGCTCGAGGGTTGTGACGTGGTCGGGCGTGATCCGCTCGGCCGTGCTTCCCGGCGTGGCCAGTTCGGCGCCCAGGTCGAAGAGCTCGCACTGGATCCGTCGCAGCACCGCATCGAAGGCCGCCGCCCCGGCGAGCGTGCGGATCAGGCCCAGGTGGCTGTTGAGCTCATCGACCGTGCCGAAAGCCTCGATCCGGGCGTGGTCCTTGCTGACCCGCGGGCCGCCGAACAAGCCCGTCTCACCTTGGTCGCCGGTCTTCGTGTAGATCTTCATGAGGGGCGGATCCTGAGGGGACTGCGGGACGGGGAGTCTACGGGGCAGTGGCTGGCTATACTGTCGCCGATGCTGAAAACCTGCAACGTCCCCGCGATTGTTTTGCCGGCGGTCCTCGCCGCAGCCCTGCCGCACACCCTCGCGGCCGAGCCGGCGGCGGCACCTGCCGGGGGCTCGCCGCTCGAGCGGCGGTTCATGGCCGAACCGGTGCGGGTCACGGCGGGGATGTCGCGGGCCGGCGAAGGCTACTTCTCGCCGGTCACCAACCAGATCTGCTACCAGGCTTATCCCCAAGGCTACCCCTTCTACCAGATCTTCGTGCAGGACTTCGATCCGGCCGCCCCCGGCCCCCGGCCTCCGCGCCGGGTCAGCCCCGGCCGCGGGCGGACCACCTGCAGCTGGTTCTCCGCGGACGGCCGGCGGCTGCTCTTCGCGTCGAGCCACCTCGATCCCGCGCTCGCCGACACGGAGGCCAAGGCCCGCGCCGAAGCCGAGGCAGACGCGCGGTCGGGCCGCCGGCGGCGATACCAGTGGGACTTCGACCCGCACATGGACCTGTTCACGGCCCGGCTCGACGGCACCGATCTCGTGCGGCTCACCGACACCCCCGGCTACGACGCCGAGTGCTCCTTCTCGCCGGATGGGCATTCGATCCTGTTCGTAAGCGACCGCGACGGCGACCCAGACGTCTACCTCAGCGACGCCGATGGGACGAATGTGCGGCAACTCACGAACCAGCCCGGCTACGACGGTGGCCCCTTCTTCTCGCCCGATGGCGAGTGGATCGCCTACCGCACCGACCGGCTGGAGAAGGACATGCTGCAGATCCACGTGATGCGGGCCGACGGCTCGGACGACACGGCGATCACAGAGGGCAGGGGAGTGCACTGGGCGCCTTTCTGGCACCCGACCCAGCCCTGGCTGATCTGGACCGGCGCGGACCACTCCGACCCGACCGCCCGGCCAAACTACGACCTCTGGGTCGCCCGCTACGACCCGGCCGGCGACGCCTCCCGGATGGGGGAGCCACTGCGGCTCACCGACCACCCCGGGGCCGACGTCCTGCCCGCCTTTTCGCCCGACGGATCGATCCTGCTCTGGACGGCGAGCCGCGACGACGACGGCGGCGGCCGCACGCCGTCGAGCCAGCTCTGGGCCGCGCGGCTGCACCTCGAGGCGATCGAGGCGGCGCTGCCGCCGCTCCCCCCCGTGAAGGCCGCCCGATGAGCGACGCGGCACCGGGGCCCGCGGCCGGCGGCGGCGTGGCGCTCGTCGGCGGCGGCCGGATGGCCTCGGCCCTGGCGGAGGGCTTCTGCCGGGCCAAGCTGCTCGCGGCCGAGGCGATCACCGTCTACGACCCGTCACCGGCGGCCCGCCAGACGCTCGCCGCCAGCCTGCCCGGCGTGCGATTCGCCGCCACGCCCGCGGAGGCCGCGGCCACGGCGGAGCTCGTCTGGCTGGCCGTCAAGCCGCAGCAGGCGACCGACGCCTG
Organism: Pirellulales bacterium; assembly: GCA_044355515.1. Taxonomy (GTDB): domain Bacteria; phylum Planctomycetota; class Planctomycetia; order Pirellulales; family UBA1268; genus QWPN01. The sequence goes on along the minus strand of JBIKXY010000158.1, from coordinate 57 downwards.
CGGCGGGATCGCCGCCGTCATGCCGGGCAGAACGCTGGTCTCGATCCTGGCCGGCGT
>JBIKXY010000026.1:0-21195 GCA_044355515.1 Pirellulales bacterium | reverse complement strand
GACCAGCTGCGGGCGACCTGCCAGGCGGAGTACTCGGTTCCGTTCAACCTCGTGGACGGGCCGCTGCTGCGGGCCAGGCTGTTTTCCCGCGGCCACGCCGAGCACGTGCTGCTCTTGGTCGTGCATCACATCGTCTTTGACGCCGCCTCGCTCTGGATCCTGCAGCGGGAACTGCAGCTGCTGTATGCGGCCGAGACGACCGACCAGCCGGGCCTGCTGCCCGCGGTCGCAGCGCCCTTCCGCGACTTCGCCCGCTGGCAGCGGGAGTTCGTCGCGTCGGCGGCCGGCGAGCGGCAGTGGGAGTCCTGGCAAGCCCGGCTCGCGGGCGACTGCCCCCCGGGGGAGCTCCGCTGGAGCTCGGAGCGACCCCGGCGCGGCGGCCGCCGCGGCGCGACCTTGACGGCGGCCCTGGAGGCCCCGGAGGCGGAGGCCCTGCGCCGCCTGGCGCGGGATCTCGGCGTGACCCCGTTCGTGGCCGGCCTGGCGGTGTACCAAGCCCTGATCCACCGCTCCGGCGGCCAGCCCGACTTCGTCGTCGGCACCGCCACCTCCGGGCGGGGCAGGCGGGAGTTCGCCGCCACGATCGGCTACTTCGTCAACACCCTGCCGCTCCGCACCCGGATCGCGGCGGGCATGACCTTTGCCGAGCTCGTGCAGCAGGCCCGGCAGGCGGTGCACGGGGCGCTCGAGGCCGCCGACTATCCGTTCGCCGAGCTGGTGCGGCGGCTCAACCCGCCCCGGTCCGGCAATGCCCCGCCGCTGTGCCGGCTCGTGTTCGGCATCCAGAAGGCCCATGCTTTCGCCGAGGTGGCGCAGCTCATCGACGACGGCGGCGAGGTCGACTGGGGCGGGCTGCGGGTTTGCCGCTACCCGCTCGCGCAGCAGGAGGGGCAGTTCGACCTGTCGCTGGAGTTGGAGGAGGGCTCCCAGGGGTTCGAGTGCGTGCTCAAGTACGACCGGAATCTCCTCAGCCCGGAGGCGGCGGCGAGATTCCTCCGGCACTACCGCGGCTTGCTCGCCGGCGTGGCGGCCGACCCCCACCGGCCGCTGGATCGCTATCCCCTGGCCGACACCGAGGAGCGGCAAACGCTCGACCGCTGGTCCCGCGGCGACGACCTCCCGCCCCCCCGCCACCAGACCTACGACCTCGTGTTCGCCGACACCGTCGCGGCCCATGCCGGCCGCACGGCCCTCGTGCACGGGCTCCGCCGCTGGAGCTTCATGGAACTCGACCGCTGGTCCGCCGCCGTGGCCGAGCGGTTTCGCGGCCGGGGCGTGGCTGCCGGCGACCGCGTGGTGGTGTGCACCAGGCGAGACCCGGTCGCGCCGGCGTGCCTGCTGGCGGCGCTCCGCTGCGGCGCCGCCTACGTGCCGGTCGCCCCGGACTGTCCGGCCCCGCGGCTGGCCGCGATCCTGGCGGAGTGCGGCCCGGCGGCGGTCGTTGTGGACGAGTCGAGCCTGCCGCTGGTCGTGCCGCACGTGCCTCCCGGGGTGGCGGTGCTCGCCAGCGGCGAACTGACGGGCGAGTCCCCGTCGCCGGCCGAGGCTCCCGCGGCCGGGCTGGCCCGGCCGGCCCGCGGCACCCTCGCGGCCTACATCCTCCACACCTCCGGCTCCAGCGGCATGCCCAAGGCGGTGGTCGTGTCGCAGCAAGCGCTCTGCCTGCACGTGGCCTCGATGGCCCGGGTCTACGGCATGACCGCGGCCGACCGCGTCCTGCAGTTCACCGAGCTTTCGTTCGATCCGTCGATCGAGCAGTTCCTCGTCGCCTGGTCGGTCGGGGCCACGGTGGTGATGCGGGGCGACGCGGTCGCCACCTGCGACGAGTTCTGGGACCAGGTCGAGCGGGAACAGCTGACGGTGCTGAACGTGCCCCCGAGCTTTTTCGCGATCTGCACCGAACACCTGCGGATGGCCCGGAGGCTGCGGCTGGTGATCGTGGGGGGAGACGTGTTTCCGGCGCACCTGCTGCCCGCCTGGCGGGAGCACCCCGCCAGGCTCGTGAACGCCTACGGGCCGACGGAAGGGGTGATCACCGCGACCACCCACGACGTGACCCCGCGGGGCGGCGGCGGCAGGGTCCCGATCGGCCGGCCGAAGCCCGGCTCCCGGGCCTGGATTCTCGGCCCGGCCGGCGAGCCGGCGGGGATCGGCGAGCCCGGTGAGATCTGCCTGGGCGGGCCGATGCTCGCCGCCGGCTATCTCAGCCCGACGAGCGACGGTGAGCGGCGGTTCCAAACCGTGAGCGTGGCCGGCGGACCGCCCGAGCCGATCTACCGGACAGGCGACCTGGGCCGCTGGACGGAAGCCGGGGAGATCGAGTTCCTGGGGCGGCTCGACCGGCAGCTCAAGATCCGCGGCTTTCGGATCGAGCCGGGCGAGATCGAGGCGGCCCTGGCCGAGCATGCCGACGTCCGCCGGGCCTTCGTGCAGGGCTGCGCGGATCGCGACCGGCCGTATCTGGCGGCCTTCGTCGTGCCCCGCCCTGGAGCGACCATCGACCCGGCGGCGCTCTCGCGGTTTCTCAAGTCCCGCGTGCCCCCCTACATGGTCCCCGAGCGGATCGGGGTCCTCGCCGAACTGCCGCTCAACACTGCCGGCAAGGTCGCACTCGAGCGCTTGCCCGCGCTCCCCGCGCCCGGCACGGCGATGACGGGCGTCCGCACGCCCCCGCGGACCGAGGTCGAGCGGCTGATGGTCGAGGCCTGGCGGGAGATCCTCCAGCTCGACGCCGTCGGCATCCACGACGACTACTACAGCCTCGGCGGGGGGTCGCTGCAGAGCCTGCGGATCGTGACGCGGCTGCGGGAGCTGGGGTTGGTGCGGAGCACGCCCGGGGACGAGCTGAGTCCCCAGCTCCTGTTTCAATACGTGACGATCGCCGAACTTTCCCCGTTGCTGGCCCTGGAGTCCGCGCTGGCCGCGGACCCGGCGACGGTCGGCGCCGCTGCTGGTGGAGCCTGCCCGACATGAACGACGAACCCCGGACCGTGATCGAGAGCATCGGCGTCTACCTGCCCCCCACTGAGGTCTCGACCCGGGAGATCGTGGCCGGCTGCGTGCACGGGCTCGACATCCCGCTGGAGAAGCTGACCGGGATCCGCACCCGCCGCCGGGCCGGTCAGACGGAGTTCGCGATCGACCTGGCCGAGAAGGCCGCCCAGGACTGCCTGGCCCGGTCGGCCTTCGCGGCCGCCGAGATCGACGTGATCGTGTGCTGCAACATCTCCCGCTGGGATGGCCGCAACCAGGTGTTCTTCGAGCCCGCCACGTCGGTCCGGCTCAAGCAGCGGCTGGGCCTGGCCGCCGCCGCCCTGGCCATCGACGTCTCGAACGCCTGCGCGGGCATGTGGACGGGGCTGCTCTTGGTCGACAGCCTGCTGCGGACCGGCCGGGTGCGGTCTGGGCTGGTGGTGAGCGGGGAGTACATCACCCACCTGATCGACACCGCCCAGCGGGAGGTGCGGGACTTCCTCGACCCGCAGCTGGCGAGCCTCACGCTCGGCGACGCGGGGGCGGCGGTCACGCTGGCCCGCGGCAGCTCGCCGCACCACGGGTTCGCCGACTTCGACCTCTACACGCTGAGCCGCTTCAGCCGGTTCTGCATCGCCAAGCCGACCAGCGAGCCGCACGGCGGGGCGGCCATGCACACCGATGCGATCAAGGTTTCCGAGGCGGTCATCCCGCACGCCGCCAAGCACGCCCACGAGATCCTCTCCCGCAACGGCTGGGACGACTCGCGGGTTCACCACGTGATCCCCCACCAGACCTCGGCCCTGACGATGACCGCCGGGATGCGGGAGATGCGCCGGCTGTTCGCCCACGACTTCTCCGACCGCCTGATCAACAACCTGGAGCTCCGGGGCAACACCTCGAGCAATGCCCATTTCGTGGCGCTCCACGACGCGATCCAAAACGACACGATCCAGCCGAACGACTCGATCGTGTTCTGCATCTCCGGCTCCGGCCAGTCGACCGGCACCGCGCTCTACGTGATGGACGACCTGCCGCAGCGGATCCGGGCCGGCGCCCGGGCCACGGCCACGGCCACGGCCGACGAGTCGGCCGCCCTGCCGGTGCAACTGGAAATCGAGGCCTGGGGCTCGGCCCTCCACCCCGCCCGCACGGAGCCCGACACGATCGCCTTCCTGGCCCGGGCGGCGGAGGACTGCCTGGCCCGCACCGACACGCCCCGCGAGCAGATCGGATTGCTCGTCGCCGCCTGCACCTACCGCAGCGAGTTCCTGATGGAGCCCGCCGTGGCGGCGCTGGTCGCCGGGGAACTGGCCATCAACGACGACCGTGAGCCCGACGATCCGCACAAGACCCTGGCCTTCGACATCACCAACGGGGAGGTCGGGTTTCTGAAGGCGGCGCACCTGGCGACGGAGTTCGTGCGGGCCGGGCTGAGCCGGCACGTGCTGCTGGTGGCCGGCGAGGTCGAGAACAACGTCACGCGGCGGCCGCACCATCTGCTGGGCATCCGGAGCACGGCGGCCGCGGTGTTGCTGCGGGAATCGGAGCGGGACGCCGGGTTCCTGGGGTTCGGGTTTTACGACGAGCCCGACCTGGCCCGGGTCCGCGAGGTGTCGGGCGGCTGGCACGACGGCGGCCGGACGGTCTGCCTGACCTGCTGCGACCAGGGGGATGTCGCCGCGGTGTTCCTGGAATGCCTGCTCGCGGGCGTGCGGCGGTTCCTCGCCGCCTCCGGCGTCGACCTCGGGGAGATCCGCTGGTTCGTGCCCAGCCAGCACAGCCAGGCGTTTCTCGCCGGCTTCGCCACCGGCCTGGGGGTCGACCCGGCCCGCGTCGTGAGCCTCGATCCGGACACGCTCGGCAACCCCCAGTCGACCGCGTTTCCGCTGGCGTTCACCGAAGCCCGGCGATCGGGTACATTCCAGCCCGGCGACCTCGTGCTGGTGGCGAGCGTCTGTGCCGGAGTCCAGGTGGGATGCGGCCTCTACCGGGTGTAACGATCCCTTTCCCCGCTCCCCGAGACCTCGTTCCTCGACCCACGGGAGCTCGCGACACCGCCATGACTCCCTCGCGGATCGGGAACAGATGCCGGGCCTGGTGGCCGCAGGCCGCAGTCTTCCTCCTGCTCGTGAGCCGCGCGGCGGCCGGAGCCGCGGCGGACGAGACCGGCTTCGAACCCCGGCCGCTGAGCCGGATCCCGCCGGGCACGACGGTCCTCGTCCAGCCCGAGGACGATGCCGCCCGGGTGCTGCTGTTCGTCAAGGGACGGCTCGCGGCGGGCGACACCGAGATGGTGACCGACACCATGCGGTATTACAGCGACCTGTTCAACCTCGTGTACACGGCCAGCGTGCAGCCGGCCGACGACGGCGGCTATCGGCTGGCCGACGTGGCGGTCGGCTTCGCGACCACGATCAAGGACCGTGCCACCGTGATCACCTCGGAGTCGGCCGGCCGGCTCGGGGCCGGGCTGAGCCTGATCGGCTCGACGGTGCTGGCCGACAACGAGGCGGCGCTCGGCGGCATCATGCTGACGGCCCACGATCGCTGCTCGGCCGTGATCGACGCCCCCTCGGTCGTCCGGATCGAGGACCAAAACCGGAAAATGACCGTCCGGTTTTTCGTCTGGGTAGCCGAGCAGGACGGCCGCCTGGGCACGGCCGCCTGGCTGCTGCGGCCCACGCCCCAGGGGCCCGAGTTCGTCGAGGACAGTTTCCAGTTCCTCCCCCCGGGCACGGTCGAGGACCGGGTGATGCACGTCGACAAGTCGAAGTTCCTGCTGGGGCTGCCGACGGCCGAGGCCTTCGCGATGGTGTCGATCCCCCGGGGCCGCGAGTTTCCGCTCACGGCCCGGCTGAAGGCGATCGGCAACCGCCCCAGGTTCGATCACGACTCTCTGGCCGAGCTGACCGCGAGTCTCGCGGAGGCGCTGGCGGCGCCGGCAGACCGCTGAGGCCATCGCCATCGCACCCCCGCCCGCCAACGCCGTGTTTCTCCCCCTCGCCCGGTCGCTGCGGCGGGCCGGGCTGATCTGGCGAATGAAGCTGGTCGCCGCCGGGCTGGCCGCGCTGGCGACGGCGGCGGGGGGTTCGCGGTGTGCCGCCGAGGAATCCCTCTGGCGGTCGCTGCTCGACGAGGGCCTGGAGGTGGCCCCGGGCACGGCGGTGCGGCTCGAGCCGCCGCTGGTCGCCGACGGGATGACCGCGGCCGAGCAAACGGCCGCGATCCGCGGGCTCGTGGGGGACGACTGGGAGCGGTTCGTCAAGCCGGGAGTGACCGCCCGGTTCGAGTTTCGGATCACCAAGGCCTGTGACCTGCCGGCGGGGGGCAGCGTGCAGCGGCTCGACCTCTGGTTCATCGGCCACGGCTCCCTGGCGACCGTGGAGGATGGCGGGCTGATCGATGATCTCCTGGCGACCCGGCCGGCCGCCGAGGGGGAAGCCGCCGAGCCCGCCAAGCCCGCCGAGCCGGCGGAGGAGGGGGAGAATCGGCGACAGTCCCGGAGCCGCGAACTCTCGGCGGACGAACTGCGGGAGAGAAACCTCACCGCGGCCGCAGCGGCTGACGGCGGGGAGGTGAGCTACGCGCTGGTCGACCTGGCCCTGATCAACAAGGTGCGGGTCACGGGGATCTGTCGCGGGGTTCGGATGAAGACGCCCGAGAGCCTGACGGCGGCCGTGCGGCTCGACGAGCGGTTCCTCGATGACCCGACGCTTCCAGCCCGCTGGTTTCCGCTCCTGCGGGACGAAGCGGACGGCGTGCTGCGGGAAGGGCGGCCGCAGCCCTACGCCGTGGCGGCGGCCTACGCCAAGGCGACCCGGCTGGCGGAGCCGGCGGGGGCGATGCTGGTCGAGGTTCACGTGGTGTTCGCCGAGCCGCAGGGCTGGTTCGACGGCCGGAACCTGCTCCGGACCAAGCTCCCTCCTCTGCTCCAGCAGTCGGTGCAGTCGTTCCGCCGGAAGCTCCGTGCCGAGCGGTAGCCCAGACCGGTCGGCCCGGTGGTAGCGGACGGGCTACCCGGCCGGCTGGCGGACAAGCGCGTGGAAGTCGGCGGTGAGCCGCTTGGTGACCGGGCCGGGAACGCCCGGCCCGATCTTGCGGCCGTCGATCTCGACCACGGGAATCACCTCGGCAGCCGTGCCGGTGAGGAAGCACTCGTCGGCCGTGTAGAGGTCATGCCGCACGAGCGTGGCCTCGCGGCAGTCGAGGCCCGCGGCCGCCGCGAGCTCCATCACGGCATTGCGGGTGATCCCCTCGAGGATTCCGGCGTCGGGCGGGGGCGTGAGCAGCTTGCCAGAGCGGACGGCGAACACGTTGTCGCCCGTGCACTCGGCCACCTCCCCCTTGTGGTTGAGCATCAGCGCCTCGACGCAGCCGGCCTGCAGCCCCTCGAGCTTGGCCATGATGTTGTTGAGATAGTTCAGCGACTTGATCCGCGGCGAGAGGGCCGCCGACTGGGTCCGCTGGGTGGCGGCCGTCACGATCCGCAGGCCCTGGTCGTAGAACTCCCGCGGGTAGAGCGAGATCGTGTCGGCGATCACGATCACCTGGGGGTGGCTCGTCTTGTTGGGGTCGAGCCCCAGGCTCCCGGCGCCGCGGGTCACCACCAGCCGCACGTAGCCGTCGGCCAGGTTGTTGGCCGCGAGGGTGTCCACCACGGCCTTGGCCAGGGCCGGCTTGGCGATCGGGATCTCCAGGCAGATCGCCCGGGCGCTGGCATACAGCCGATCGAGGTGCGCGTCGAGCCGGAACACCTGCCCGGAGTAGCTCCGCAGCCCCTCGAACACGCCGTCGCCGTAGAGCAGCCCGTGGTCGAAGACGCTGACTTTCGCCTCGTGCTCCGGCACGAGCGAGTCGTTCATGAAGATCATCCGCGGCATGAGGGCACCGGAGGGGGCAGGAATCGGGCCCACCGGCCGGCGGCGTCAGGCCGTCTCGACGCGGCCGGCCACGAGCCTCACGATCCGATCGGCCCGCCTGGCGATCGAGGCGTCGTGGGTGACCAGCACTATAGAAAGCCCCTCGGAGCGGTTCAACGCGGCGAGCACGTCGAGGATCCCGGCCCCGCTTTCGGCGTCGAGATTGCCCGTCGGCTCGTCGGCCAACAGCAGCCTCGGGCCGCCCACGAGCGCCCGGGCGATCGCCACCCGCTGCATCTCGCCGCCGGACAGCTGCCGGGGCTTGTGGTGGAGCCGCTCGCCGAGCCCGAACCGCTCGAGCAGGTCGGTGGCCCGCCGCCTGGCCTCGCCCCGCTCGCGGAGCCAGGCCCAGACGCCATGCCGGACCAAGAGGGGCGAAAGCACATTCTCGAGCGCGGTCAGCTCGGGCAACAGGTGGTAGGCCTGGAACACCATCCCGATCTCGGCGTTTCGCAGCCGGTCCCGCTCGCGGCCCGGCAGGTCGTCGATCCGGCGGCCGGCGAGGTGCACGCTGCCGCCATCGGCCCCGTCGAGCAGGCCCATCAGGTGCAACAGCGTGCTTTTGCCGGAGCCGCTCTGGCCGATCACGGAGACGAACTCGCCCGGCGCGAGGTCGAAGTCCACGCCCCGTAGCACCTCGAGCAGCTTGTCACCGGAGCGATACCGCTTCCGCAAGCCCCGCACGGAAAGCAGGGCCGGCGGCACCGGCGGGGCGGTGGCGATCGCGGGGCTCTCGAGCGTGGCGCTAGTCATGCCGCAGGGCCTCCACGGGATGGAGCCGGGCCGCCCGCAGCGCCGGCAGCACGCTTGCCACGACCGCGATCCCGATCGCCCCGGCCACGATCCAGGCGATCGTCGCCGGATCGACGATCGTGGGGATCTTGAAGAAGTAATAGATGGAAGGGTCGAAGACCCGCTGGCCCGTGCACCACTCGACCCCGGCGCGGATCGTGTTGATGTTGAGCGCGATCGCGAGGCCGAGGGCCAGTCCCGCCCCCGCCCCCACGATCCCCAGGAAGAGGCCGTAGCCCAGGAAAATGCCGGCGATTCCCGCGGCTCGCGCCCCGAGCGACTTGAGGATCCCGATGTCTCGGGTCTTCTCGACGACGATCATGAAGAAGATCGCCAGGATCCCGAATCCGGCCACCGCGATGATCAGAAACAGGAGGATGTTGAGCACCGCCATCTCCATGTCCACCGCGGCCAAGAGCGGCCCCTGCTTGTCCTTCCAGCTGGCCACGGCGTAGAGGTCGGCGGGAAACGCCTGCCGCAGCCGGTCGCGGACCTCATCGAGGTCGGCCCCATCCGTGAGCTTGATCTGGATCGAGTTGACGCTCGCCAGGCCCGACTGCGGGTCGATCATGCCCCGCATCCGCTGCAGGGCCGCGATCGGCACGAACACGAAATTGGAGTCGTATTCGCTCATCTTGCTCTCGTAGAAATCGACGACGGTGAACGTGTTGGTCACGGCCTTCGGCGGCGTGCCCGCGGTGGGGAAGGTGACCTTCACGTCGTCGCCGGGGAGCACCAGGAACCGGTCCACGCCATTGGAGTCGCGAAAACTCGCCAGCCCGATTCCCGGCACCACCCCGCTGAACTGCTCCTTGGCCGGGTCCATCCGCGTGCCCTCCTCGGGCCGGGCCTGGCGGAACGGATCGGCGGGTGTTGGAGCGGGGGCGGCGTCGCCGGCCGCAGGGCCGCTCCCCGTGCCGCTGGTGGCCGCGAGCACCGCATCGACCTGCTGATCGACCGGCCGCATCGGGTTGCCGGGGCCGAGTGACGGATCCGCAGCCGCGCCGGCCGCCGCCCGCTCGGCGTCGACCCGTTCCCGCCAGGCCCGCTCCCGCTCCACCCGCATCCGGCGATGCGGCCAGCCGGCCCCCTCGAGGGCGGGCCTGGTCGGCTCGCTGCCGCCGGCCTGACTGTCCACCGTGTCGTAGCCCCCTTCGCGGAGGTCGAAGGAGAGCTGCTCGCGGTTGGCCGGATGCTGAAGGTAGCGGCCGAAGTCGCTGACGCCGGCGTGGGTCGCCTCGTCGATCCCGATCAGCATCACCTGCCGCGTGATCCACTGGCCACGGACCTGGAAGTTGAGCATCGCGGGCACAGCCACCGTGGGCGTCATCCCCGCGATCGCGTCGCCCCCCGCGCGCTTGATCTCCTCCATGTGCCAGGCGGGATCCTGGAAGCCCGAGAGCGAGTGGCTCTCGAACACCAGGTCCGAGAGGATCCCGTGGATCCGCGTCTGCATCTCGTGGGAGAAGCCCGCCATCACGGCGTTGACGACGATCATCGTCGCCACGCCGAGCGTCACGCTGATCACGCTCGCCAGCGCGATCCAGCGGGTGCGGAGGTAACGCCAGCAGAGGAGGAGCTTGTACATGCGGAGCGAAGCCTGAGCCGGAGCGGGCGGGGGAAGGTAGCAGCGACCCGGGTGGCAAAAAAGCCCAAAAATGCCCGCTTTCCCCGGTTGCCCAAAGTTCCAGCGAGATCGCAGGGCCGGCCCGAGCCGCGTCGCCCGGAAAAACGTCAACTGCCGTGGCTCGCTGGGAGTGAAAGCCTCCGTCGCTGGGATATTTCGCACGACCCGGTTTGCCGCTCCTGCCTCAACCGGGCGAAATCTCCAGGCTCCTCCAGCTTCCACTCCCAGCTTCGCAAGTCCATCACAAGCACATCAATGGACTGCTCGGGGCAACCCCGAGCCCGCACCACTGACGCCCCGAACCTTCCCCCGGCCCGTTACGTATCAGGGCAGGTTTCGGTACTCCCCCAAGCCAAGGAGGGCTTCGCCATGGATCCACACTTCGCCGAATACGTCGCCGCCGTCGCCGGAATGCACGACCTCTACGGCGAGCCGCCCTGCGACGGGACGAGCGAGTTTCACGACGAGCACGACGAGACGCCGGCCGTGGAGCCCGTCGCCGCCTGAGCCCGCCTGTCGCCGACTCACTCAGCCTTGGGGCGGTGGATCGGGAACAGGATCACGTCGCGGATGCTCGCGGCGCCGGTGAGGAACATCACCAGCCGGTCGATCCCGATCCCGAGCCCGCCCGCCGGGGGCATGCCGTGCCTGAGAGCACGAATGAAGTCGGTGTCCATCCGGGCCATCGACTCGTCGGCCGCCAGCCCGGCGAGCTGCGTGCGGAAGAGCTCCTCCTGAAGATCCGGGTCGTTGAGTTCGGTGTAGGCGTTGGCCAGCTCCATGCCCGCCACGTAGAGTTCGAACCGCTCGGCAATGTGCGGCGCGCCGGCCTTCCGCTTCGTGAGCGGGCAGACCGCGGCGGGATAGTCGATCACGAACACCGGCCCGGCCAGCGTGTCCTCGACCGTGGCCTCGAAGAGGTCGCTCTTGACCACGTCGGGATGCCGCCCGGCCGTCTCGATGCCGGCCTTCGTCGCGGCCGCCACCACGCTCGCCGGATTCTCCGGATCGCAGCCGGTCACCTCGCGTAAGAGGTCGTCGTATTTCGCGCGGCGAAACGGCGGCGTGAGATCGACTGTGTGCCCCATCCACTCGAACCGCGTGGGAGTTCCCGCGACCTTCGCCGCCTCCACGATGATCGCCTCGGTGAGATCCATCATGGAGAAATAGTCGCCGTAGGCCTCGTAGGCCTCGAGCATCGTAAACTCGGGGTTGTGCCGCGGGCTCACCCCCTCGTTGCGGTAGACGCGGCCGAGCTCGAAGACCCGCTCCAGCCCCCCGACGAGCAGCCGCTTCAAGTGCAGCTCGAGCGCGATCCTGAGCACCAGCGGCATGTCGAGGGCGTTGTGGTGGGTCTTGAAGGGCCGGGCCGCCGCGCCGCCGGCGCTGTCCTGGAGCGTCGGGCCTTCGACCTCCAGGTAGCCCCGCTCGGCGAGCACCCGCCGCACCGCCTCGATAATCCGGCTGCGGGCCACGAACCGCTCCCGCACTCCCTCGCCGTGGATCAGGTCGAGGTACCGCATCCGCTGCCGAAGTTCCGTGTCCACAAGCCCGTGGAACTTGTCGGGGGGCGTCTCGATGCTCTTGGCCAGGAACGTGAGGCCCGAGGCGAACACGGTCAGCTCGCCGGTCTTCGACCAGCCGAGCCGGCCGTCGATGCCGACCAGGTCGCCGAGGTCGAGGCAGCCGACGACGTTCCAGGCCTCGGGCCCGACCTGCTTCTTGCCGAGCATGATCTGGATCCGGCCGGTCCGGTCTGCCAGCGACAGGAAGACGAGGCTCCCGGCGCTCCGCTGGAGCATGATCCGGCCCGCCACCCGCACGGTGGGCCCGTCCTCGGCTTCCTTCGCCACACCCTCGCCCGTCGCCCGCACGTCGGCGATCGCCGCCACGTCGTCGAACCTCTGCCCCCAGGGATCGATGCCGAGCGCGGCGAGCTTGGCCAGCTTGTCGCGGCGGGCCTTTTCGAGCTGCGCGGCGGTGCCACCGGCGGACTCGGCCGGGGTCTTGGAATCGTGGGGCTCGGGCTGCGGGTCGGGCATGATGGGGTAGCGGAGAGTCGCGGGAGATTGTGCTGCAATCCCCGAACAGCGTACCGTGATCCGGCTCAAGGAGAGAACTGGACCCGCATGACCCGCCGCGACACGGATCGGCCGACGCTGTTTGCCGTCGAGATTCGCTCGGCGCGGTGGGAGTCGCTCGTGGCCTGGTACCGCGACGCGCTCGGCCTCGACGTGCTCCTGCGGGTGATCGACGACCGCTATGCGCTGTTGGCGGCCGGCTCGGCGCGGCTGGCGATCCTGGGCCGCGACGAGGCTCCTCCCGAGAGCCGGCGGTGGAGCCTGGCCTTCGAGGTGACGGACCTCGAGGAGGCGCGAGAGCGGCTGGTGGCGGCGGGATGCGCGGCGCCCGAACCGACCGCCAACCCCGAGGGGTTTCGGGAGTGCGTGGTCACCGACCCCGACGGCAACCGGATCCGCCTGTTTGCCTGGAACCACGACCGCACGCAGGAGTGACCCAGCCATGCAGCCCGTCCTGATCGGCATCCTGACGGTGTCCGACCGCGCGAGCCGCGGCGAGTATGCCGACGAGGGCGGCCCCGCGATCCGCGACTATCTCGCCGAGGTGCTCTCGAGCCCGTGGGAGGCCCGCGAGCGGATCGTGCCCGACGACCTCGACACGATCACGGCGGCGATCCGCGAGCTAGCCGCCGCCGGCTGCTGCCTCGTGGTGACCACCGGCGGCACGGGGCCCGCGCCTCGCGACGTCACCCCCGAGGCCACCGAGCAGGCCTGCACCAAGCTCTTGCCCGGGTTCGGCGAACTGATGCGCAAGGTGTCGCTCCAGCACGTGCCCACGGCGATCCTCTCGCGGCAGACCGCGGGCGTCTGCGGGCGGGCGCTGGTCGTCAATCTCCCGGGCCGGCCCAGGAGCATTCACGAATGCCTCGACGCCGTCTTCCCGGCGATCCCCTACTGCGTGGACCTGATCCACACCGGCGTGGCCGATGCCCCGCGGCTGGAAACGAACCCCGAGCGTCTCGTCGCCTTTCGGCCGCAGGGGTGACGGTGCGTTGGCAACCCCGGCCCCCGCGCGACGAACGGTTTCAGCCGCCGGCCAGCAGGCGGGCGATGTGGGGAGCGAAGTAGCTGAGGATGCAATCGGCCCCGGCCCGCTTGATCACGAGCAGGCTCTCGAGGGCCGCCTTGTCGCCGTCAAGCCAGCCGTTGTCGGCCGCTGCTTTGATCATGGCGTACTCGCCGCTCACCTGGTAGGCGAAGGTCGGCAGGCCGAAGACCGTCTTGACCCGATGAATCACGTCGAGCGCGGTGCCGGCCGGCTTGACCATCACCATGTCGGCCCCCTCGGCGATGTCGAGGGCCACCTCGCGGAGGGCCTCGGCGGCATTGGCCGGATCCATTTGATACGTCTGCTTGTCGGTCACGCCCTGCTTGGCAGCCGTGCCCAGTGCCGCAGCGCTGCCCACGGCGTCGCGGAAGGGTCCATAGAAGGCCGAGGCGTACTTCGCGGCGTAGGACAGGATGCACACCTCCTGCCGCCCCGCTCCGTCGAGCGCCGCGCGAATCGCCCCCACGCGACCGTCCATCATGTCGGAGGGGGCGACCACGTGGCAGCCGGCCTCGGCGAGCACGACCGCCTGCCGGCAGAGCACGGCCACCGTCTCGTCGTTGGCGATTTCACCGCCGATCAAGAGCCCGTCGTGGCCGTGGGTCGTATAGGGGTCGAGGGCCACGTCGCAAATGATCCCGACCGCGTCCCCGAACCTCGCGCGAATCGCCCGCACGGTGCGGCAGGCGAGGTTGTCGGCGTCGAGGGCATGACTCCCGTCCTCGGTCTTCAGGGCGGGCTCGACCACGGGAAACACCGCGATCGCGGGAATGCCCAGCCGCAGCGCCTCCTCGGCCGCCACGAGCACGCCCTCCACCGGCAGCCGCTCGACGCCCGGCATGCTCGGCACCGGGTAGGCCGCCTCGTGCGCGTGGACGAAGATCGGCCAGACCAAGTCGGCCGGCGTGAGCACCGTCTCGGCCACGGCCTGCCGGAGCCACGCGTGCCGCCGCAGCCTTCGCAGGCGGGTCGCCGGAAACGCGCCGAGCTGGCGGGCGTCGCTCATGACCGCGAGTCCACGGTGATCGCCGAGCCGAGCTCGAGCCGGGGCTCACCGCCGGTGCCCGCGAGCGTGGCGATGGCACATGACTCCTCGGTTTCCCACACGGCCACCCGCCGGGCCAACACGCCGAGATCATCGAGCACGTGCGGGGCCACGACCTCGAGCAGGTAGCGGGCCATGTTCTCGGCCGTCGGGTTCCAGGGCAGGAGAAAGTATTTCGTGGGGTCGGCCTGCTTGACGGCGGCCAGCGCGGTCGTGTCCTCGTCCCAGAGGATGAAGGTGTGGTCCCAGTGCTCGTCGAGCCAGCCCAACAGCCGCCGCTTGATCAGCGAGAAATCCACGACCCGGCCGACGGCGTCCACCTCGCTGCCCCCTCCGCGGGCCTCGACCTCGACCTCCACCCGGTAGTTGTGGCCGTGGAGAAAGGCGCAGCGACCCTCGTGGCCGAGCAGCCGGTGGCCGGCGCAAAATCGCAGGCTGCGGACGAGCGACAGCCGGGTGGCAGGAGAGTCGGGCATGGCGGGAAACGAGCCTGGGCGACGCAGGAACCGCCCTCAAGCATACCCCGCGATTTCCCGCTGCGGAGCGGCCCGCTGACGGGTATCTTGAGGAGTTCCTTCCGAGGAGCCCTAGACGCAAGGGGTTCCCCATGCCAATCGAGCGGCGTAGGAAACCGAGCGCAGCCAGGATGGCGAAGCGAGGTTTCCTTCGAGTGAGCGGAGGCCAGGATGGCCGAAGCGAACGTCCGGCGAGATGGCATGGGCAACCCCGGCCCATCTCGGGCGGCCCAGCCCAATCTCGAATCAACCCGCATCCATGATCCTCGTCACCGGCGGCGCCGGCTTCATCGGCAGTAACTTCGTGCTCGACTGGCTCGCCGCCTCCGACGAGCCGGTGGTGAACCTCGACAAGCTCACCTACGCCGGCAACCTGGCGAACCTCGCGAGCCTCGCGGGCGACCCCCGCCACATGTTCGTGAGGGGCGACATCAATGACCGGGAACTCGTCGAGCGGCTCCTGGCCGAGCACGGCATCCGGGCGATCGTCCACTTCGCCGCCGAGAGCCACGTCGATCGCTCGATCCACGGCCCCGAAGACTTCGTCGCCACCAACGTGGTGGGAACGTTTCGGCTGTTGGAGGCGGCCCGGGCCCACTGGTCCGCGCTCCCGGCGGCCGACCGCGCGGCCTTCCGGTTCCTCCATGTCTCGACCGACGAGGTCTACGGCACGCTCGCCCCGGATGACCCGGCCTTCTCCGAAACGACCCAATACCGGCCCAACAGCCCCTACGCCGCCACCAAGGCGGCCAGCGACCACTTGGTCCGCGGCCATCATCACACCTTCGGCCTGCCGGTCGTGACCACCAACTGCTCCAACAACTACGGCCCCTGGCAGTTTCCGGAGAAGCTCATTCCCTTGTGCATCCATCGGGCCGTGGCCGGCGAGCCGCTGCCGATCTACGGCGACGGCCGGCAGGTCCGCGACTGGCTCTACGTGGGGGACCACTGCACCGCCATCCGCCGGGTCTTGGAAGCGGGCCGGCCGGGCGAGGTCTACAACGTCGGCGGCTCGAGCGAGATGGCCAACATCGACGTCGTCACGCTGCTCTGCCGGATCCTCGACGAGGAATCGCCGCGGGCCGACGGCCGGCCCTACGCCGAACAAATCACGTTCGTGACCGACCGGCCCGGCCACGACCGCCGCTATGCGATCGACCACGCGAAGATCACCGCCGAGCTCGCCTGGCGGCCGAGCGAATCCTTCGAGACCGGCCTCAAGAAGACCGTCCGCTGGTATCTCGACCACGCCGACTGGGTGGCCGATGTGACCAGCGGCGCCTATCGGGAGTGGGTCGGGAAGCACTACGCCGCGGAGTCCCCATCGTGATGGATCGCGGCAATCGCTGGAGCGTGACCGAAGCGACGGCAACTGGCAGGTCGGGTTCGCCCCTGCCCCATCGCCGGACGTTCGCTGCGGGCATCCTGCCCTTCGCTCACTCCGAGCCAACTGCGCTTCGCCATCCCTGGCTACGCTTGTTGGCTAGGCCGGCTCCGGGGCAGGGGCAACCCCTCCTCCCCAAGCAGGCTCCGGAAGATACGGAACGGACAGCCGGGCAGGGGGTCGCGCGCAGCCGCTGGTGCATTTTGACTGCCCGAGTTGGTTCACCATGCAAGTTGGGCATGCGACGCCACACCGCAGGTGCCCCGGAGGGGTCAAATCCGCCGGCGGCGAGCACGTGCCCCCGCCCGGCGGTTTTGGCTGGTTGATGTTCCACTCGGGATCACAGCAGGTGACAGCGTGACGACACAACAAAAAATCCTCGTGACCGGGTCCTCGGGCCTGATCGGCAGCGAGGTGGCGAGCCACTTCGACGGCCTTGGCTGGGAGGTGCACGGGGTGGACAACAACCAGCGGGCGGTGTTCTTCGGGCCGGCGGGCGACACGCGCTGGAACCAGGAGCGGCTCGCGGCCTCGCTCGCGAGCTTTCGCCACCACGAACTCGACATCCGCGACCGCTCGGGGGTGCTGGCGCTCGTCGCCGAGGTCCAGCCCGCGGCGATCGTCCACGCCGCGGCCCAGCCGTCGCACGACCGGGCCGCGGCGATCCCCTTCGACGACTTCGACACCAACGCCGTCGGCACGCTCAATCTCCTGGAGGCCGCCCGCCGGGCCTGCCCGGAGAGCCCGTTCGTGCACATGAGCACCAACAAGGTCTACGGCGACGCCCCCAACGAGATTTCGCTCGTCGAGCTCGCCACCCGCTGGGACTACGCCGACGAGACTTTTGCCCACGGGATCCCGGAATCCTTCCGGATCGACCAGAGCAAGCACTCGCTGTTCGGGGCCTCGAAAGTGGCGGCCGACGTGATGGTGCAGGAGTATGGCCGCTACTTCAGCATGCCCACCTGCTGCCTCAGAGGTGGCTGCCTGACGGGTCCGGCCCATTCGGGCGTGGAGCTGCACGGCTTTTTAAGCTACCTCGTGAAGTGCAACCTCGAGGGGCGGCGGTACACGGTGTTCGGCTACCAGGGCAAGCAGGTCCGCGACAACATCCACGCCGGCGACGTGGCCGCCTTCATCGGCCGGTTCATCGCGGCGCCGCGGCCGGCGGCCGTCTACAACATCGGCGGCGGCAAGGAAAACTCCTGCTCGATCCTCGAGGCCTTCGAACTGGCGGCGGCCCGGACGGGCAAGCCGATGGACTGGGTCTACGACGAGCGTTCCCGGGCCGGCGACCACATCTGCTACTACTCGGACCTCCGGCGGATGCAGGCCGACTACCCCGGCTGGCGGCCGGAGATCTCGCTCGGGGAGACCTTCGACCAGATCGTCGCGGCCCACGAGCGCCGGGCCCACGCCATCTGACCGCTGCCATGAAGATCCTCGTCACCGGCGGCTGCGGGTTCGCGGGGGCGGCGATCTGCCGGCGGTTTCTCCAGGCCCGCACCGGCCTCGCGGTCACCGTGCTCGACAGCCTTCGCCGCCGCGGCAGCGAGACGAACGTGGCGGACCTCGAAGGCCGCGGCGTGCGGGTCGTCCATGGCGATGTGCGTCTGGCGGCCGACATCGACGCCCTGGGGCCGTTCGACTGGGTGATCGACGCGGCGGCGGAGCCGAGCGTGTTGGCGGGCACCGCTGCCGCCGGCCACACCGGCCGCCGCCAGCTCGTGGATCACAACCTCACTGGCACCGTGAACCTGCTCGAGGCCGCGGCGGCCTGGCAGGCGGGCGTCGTGCTCCTGAGCACCAGCCGCGTGTATTCGATTCCGGCGCTCTGCGAACTGCCGCTCGTGGAGCGAGCCGGTCGCGGCGGCGGCCCGGCCTTCGGGCTCGACGACTCGCGGCCGCTGCCAGCGGGCCTCTCGGCCGCCGGGATCGCCGCGGGCTTTTCCACGGCCGCGCCTGTCTCGCTCTACGGCGCGACAAAGCTCGCGGGCGAGACGCTGGCCCTCGAATACGCCCATGCCCTCGGCACGCCGCTGGTCATCGACCGCTGCGGGGTCTTGGCCGGCGCAGGCCAGTTCGGCCGGGCCGATCAGGGGATTTTCTCCTGGTGGATCCACCGCTGGGCGGCCCGCCAGCCGCTCTCCTTCCTCGGCTTCGGCGGCCGGGGCCTGCAGGTCCGCGACTGCCTCCACCCCGACGACCTGGCCGAGTTGTTGCTGCTCCAAATGGCCGCGGCCCGGGGCGGCCAGCCGGAGCTCGTCCACGCCTCCGGCGGTGCGGCGAGCGCCACGAGCCTGGCCGAGCTGTCGGTCTGGTGCCGCACGCGACTCGGACCCCATGATGTGGCAGCGAGCCCCGCGACTCGGCCCTACGACCTCCCCTGGGTCGTGCTCGACCACGCGGCCGCGACCGAGCGGTATGGCTGGCAGCCCGCCCGCCCGCCCGAGCAGATCTTCGAGGAGATCGCCGACCATGCCGAACGAAACCCCGGCTGGCTCGGCCGCTGTGGCGGCTGAGCGGGCGGCGGCCGCGCGCCGACCCGACCCCCCGCCCCGACCGGACGCCGCCGCATGAAGATCGTCCTGCTCGGAGCGAACGGTCAGGTGGGCCGGGAACTGGCCCGCGTCTTGCCGGCGATCGGCGACGTCGTCGCCTGCGACCGGGCCGCGGCCGATTTGGAACGGCCGGACGACGTGGTGGCCCTGCTCGCCCGCGAACGGCCCGCTGCGATCGTCAACGCGGCCGCCTACACGGCGGTCGATCGGGCCGAGACCGAGTCCGACCGGGCGGACCTGGTCAATGCCACTGCCGTGGCCGCGATCGCCGCCGAGGCCGCCCGGCAAGACGCCCTGTTCGTCCACTACTCGACCGACTACGTCTTCGACGGCGAATCGCCGGGAGCCTACCGCGAGACCGACGAACCGCGGCCGCTGTCGGTGTATGGCCGGACGAAGCTGGCCGGCGAGCGGGCGATCGCCGCGGCCGGCGGCCGCCACGTCATCTTCCGCACGAGTTGGGTCTACTCCCCGCACGGCACGAACTTCCTGCGGACGATCCTCCGGCTGGCCGGGGAACGGGACGAACTCGCCGTGGTGGCCGACCAACGGGGCGTGCCGACCGCCGCGGCCCTGGTCGCGGAGGTCACAGCCGAGGTCCTGCGCCGCTCCCGCGACCCAGCCAGGGCCGTGGCCGGAGGCATCTATCATCTTGCCCCGCGCGGCGAGACGACCTGGCACGGCTTCGCCGAGCTGGTGCTGGCCGAAGCCGCAGCGGCGGGCCTGCCGCTGCGGGCCCGGCCCGGCAGCATTCGCCCGCTCACGACAGCTGAATATCCGACGGCCGCCCGGCGGCCGGCCAACTCGCTGCTCTCTACCGCGAAACTGGAGGCCGCCCTCGCACGGGCACTGCCGAGGTGGGAAGATGCGGTCCGGGAGACGGTGGCCATCCTGGCCGGGGCCACCGGCCGCTGACTCACCCTCGTCCTGCTTGTCTGACCTGCCGCATGACCACACGCAAGGGAATCATCCTCGCCGGCGGCAGCGGCACGCGGCTCCATCCGGCCACGCTCGCCGTCTCGAAGCAGCTGCTGCCGGTCTACGACAAACCGATGGTCTACTACCCGCTGAGCGCGCTGTTGCTCGCGGGGGTGCGGGAGATCCTGGTGATTTCGACCCCGCACGACACGCCCCGGTTTCGGGACCTGCTCGGCGACGGCGGCCAGTGGGGCATCCGACTGGAGTATGCCGTGCAGCCCAAGCCCGAAGGCCTCGCCCAGGCCTTCCTGATCGGCGCCGACTTCCTCGCCGGCGGGCCCTCGGTGCTCGTGCTCGGCGACAACATCTTCTACGGGCACGGCCTCGCCGAACGGCTCCAGGCGGCGGCCACCAGGCACGATGGCGCGACCGTGTTCGCCTATCCCGTGGCCGATCCGGAACGCTACGGGGTGGTCGAGTTCGACGCCGCCGGACGGGCGGTGTCGATCGAGGAGAAGCCCAAGGCGCCTCGCAGCCGCTACGCCGTGACCGGCCTCTATTTCTACGATTCCCAGGTCGTCGAGATCGCTCGCGGCATCAAGCCCTCGGCCCGCGGCGAGCTCGAGATCACCGACGTCAATCGGGTGTATCTCGAGCGGGGAGAGCTGGCCGTCGAGCTCCTGGGCCGGGGCGACGCCTGGCTCGACACCGGCACCCACGACAGCCTGATCGAGGCGGGGCAGTTCATCCAGTCGCTGGAAAAGCGGCAGGGGCTCAAGATCTGCTGCCCGGAGGAGATCGTCTGGCGGCAGGGCTGGATCGACGACGCGGCCCTGAGAGATTTGGCCCGGCCGCTCGCGAAGAGCGGCTACGGCGAGTATCTGCTCCAGCTCGCCGACGAGGGGCTCGCGCCATGCAGGTGACGCCCACCGAGATCCCGGGCGTGCTCGTGCTCGAGCCGCGGGTGTTCGCCGACGACCGCGGCTTGTTCTTCGAGAGCTTCAACGCCCGGGCCTTCGCCGCGGCGGTCGGGCGGGAGGTGGCCTTCGTCCAGGACAACCAGAGCACCAGCCGGCGGCACGTGCTCCGGGGCCTCCACTACCAGGAGCCCCAGCCGCAGGGGAAGCTCGTCCGCGCCGTGAGCGGCACGATCTACGACGTCGCCGCCGACATCCGCCGCGAGTCGCCCACCTTCGGCCGCTGGGTGGGCGTGGAACTCTCCGGGGAGAATCGCCGCCAGCTGTGGGTGCCCGAGGGCCTGGCGCACGGCTTTCTCGTGCTCTCCGAATCGGCCGACGTGCTCTACAAAACCACCCACTTCTACGCCCC
>JBIKXY010000157.1:0-6858 GCA_044355515.1 Pirellulales bacterium | reverse complement strand
CGGGGCCGAACGACGCGGCTGCCAGCGCCTCGTTGAGCGATTCGAGCAGCGGTCCGTCGGAGCGGTAGTTGGTCGCGAGCGAGCGCCGCGGCCGGCCGGCTCCCTCGCCCGCGGCGAACCGCAGGTAGGCCGTGATGTCGGCCCCCCGGAAGCCGTAGATCGCCTGCTTGGGATCCCCCACCGCCACCAGCCGCCGGCCGTCGTCGCCGGCCTCGCCGGGCGAGGTCGGAAACAGCTCGTGAAAAAACTCCCACTGCAAGCGGCTCGTGTCCTGGGCCTCGTCGATGATCGCCAGCTGGAACCGGCGGCGGAGTTCCGCCACGAGTCCCTTTCGCTCGGGCCGCCGCACCTCCTCCCAGGCCAGCCGCAGGAGATCGTCGAAGCTCGGCGTGGCCCGCATGGCCGCCTGCACGCCCGCGACGCACTCCTGCACGATCGCCGCGGCCCGCTCCAGCAAGTGCTGCTCCTCGGGAGGGCGGCCCGCCGGATCGAACCAGGGCACAATGAACGGATCCCGCAGCGCCGCCGTGACGAGTTCGACGAGCCGGCCTTCGTCCCAGCCGCGGCCGGCGGCCGCCTCGGTGACCACCGCGTCGTTGACCGCCTCGGCCACCGTCCGCTCGAGGAGATCCTCGTCGCCGGCAGTGCCGGGCTCGATCCCGGCCATCCGCAGCACGCGGGCGCAGATCGAGTGGATCGTGCCGATCGTGGCCGTGTCGAACTCGGCCACCGCCCGCTCCAGCCGCCGGGCCATGGCCAGTTGTTCGTCGGGCCGGGCGGCGAGCAGCTTGGCGTCCAGGGCATCGCGGCCCTCGGTCGCCCCCGACCGCAGCAGCCGGGCGGTCGCGACGAGCCGGCTGCGGATCCGGTCGCGGAGTTCGGCGGCGGCGTTGCGGGTGTAGGTGGTCACCAGGATGTTGCCGATCCGCAGCGACTCGTCGGCGGCGAGCGCGTGGGTCACGTAGGCGGCGATGGAGTAGGTCTTGCCGGTGCCGGCGCTCGCCTCGACGATCGTGCCCGTGGGCAGCGGGTATTCCGTGAGACTGAAGGCTGCGTGTGTCATGCGAGGCGATACTCCGACGAGCCCGACTTGCCCGTGAGCGTCAGCGCCGCGGCGTAGCGGTCGAGAAATCTGGCCGCGGGCGACCCCGGGGCGAAGACCTGCTCGTAGACCGGCTGCAGGCCGTAGACAAAGGCCTCGGTCGAGCGGGTGTAGTCGCGGCCCCAGGTGCCGCCCCGGATCGTTTGTTCGAACTTCTCCCGCCGCTTCTCCGGCGGCGCTTCGCCCAGGCCGAACAGCCCGCGGGGCTGGGAGAGCGCCTCGCGGGCAAGCGCCACGAGCTCCGCCAGCCGCTGGCGGCAGTCGAGGTCGTCGGCCAGGACGATCGTGCGGAGCTGGCAGGGGTTGATCGGCCTGCCGGTCGGCGTCGTCTTGCCGGGTGACCACGAGCCGTTGCGGGCGATGATCGAGACCCCGTCCACGTCGAGCCCGGCGGCCCGCGCGGCCACCAGCCTCACCGCCGCCACGTGGAGCGGCCGGCCCCAGGAGTCGCGGTCGGCCTTGCCGGTCGTCACCTGGAACAGCTGCCGCGCGGGCTCGTGCACAGACCGCAGATGTCCCGCCACCCGCGTGCCGTCGGCGTCGACCCGCAGTTCCCGCGACACGAAGCCCGCCAGCGGCACCCGCTTGGCCTCGGCGAGCGACACGATGCCGCGGGCGAGCTCGCGGATCTCCCGGAGCTGGGCCGCGCCGTGCGGGCCAAGCGGCAGCCGGCCGCTCGCCTCGAGCGCCTCGAGCCAGGCCGCCTCGCCGGTGGGGTCGGCGACGAGCACAGCAAGCAGCTCCTCGGTGGCCCGCCGGACCTCGCGCCCGGAAAACTCCAGCGGAAACGTGGCGGGCGTCTCGGCCTCGTCGGCCCGCCAGGTGTCGATGCCGAGCGTTTCTTCCAGGTGCAGCCGCAAGGGGTCGCCCGCCAGCTGCTCGAGCAGTTCGAGCGCAAGCACCGGGGTCGGCGGGATCGGCACGGCGGCCGGCCTGGGCTGCGGCTCCGGCTCCGATCCCAACCGGGCGGATACATCGCGGGCCGCCGGGTCGTGGCTCCAGATCAGGCCCGGCTGAACCTCGCCCGCTTCAAAGTTTCGCCGGCCGAGATGATGCCGGGGGTGAAGGATCTCGATCCCGGAGGGCTGCGCGGGGTCGGCTTGCGCGACCCCGTGGCGGACGGCGAAGTCGACCAGTTCGGCCAGCGGCGTCGCCAGCGGCACCGGCTCGTTGGTCTTGATGTTCTGCCCGGTGCAGGCGACGAGCAGGCGATCGGAGGCGGCCAGCAGGCAGTCGAGCAGGGCCCGCCGCTCGTCGATCCGGGGATCCACGTCGCCCACGAGCTGCTGGCGGGCCACGAGGTCGTCGCCCTCGCTCTCCGATACGCCCACGGCGGCGTCGTCGTAGCCGATCACGCAGATCACGCGGAAGGGCACGCCGCGCAGGGGCACCAGCGACGAGGCGGTGATCGCCCCGGTGCGCAAGGGCTGCCGGCCCGGCTGCTCGTCGAGCCAGTCGGTGACCAGCTCGCGGACGTCGTCGAAGGGCACGGGCTCCCCTTCGGCGGCCGTCCCCGCCGCCGCCCCGCGGAGTCGCCGCAGGCAGGCCAGCGGCTCGACCAGGTCGCCACCGTCGCGACCACAGAGCTCGACGACCGCCGCCTCGATCGCAGCGCACCAGTCGGCCACCGGGCGGCGGTCGGCCGTGAGGGCTTCGAGCCGCTGGATCGCGGCGAGGATCCGCACGAGCGAGGCGATCGCGGGGATGTCGGCCGTGTCCACGTCGGCCAGCGGCACCACGCCGCCGGCCTCGGCCCGCGGCGCCGCATCGGGGAGCGCGGCGCCCAACAGCATGCTTTCGAGGCCCCGCTTCCAGGTGTGGATCTCCGGGATGCCGGCCAGACCACGGCGGCCGCGGTGGGCCGCATCGAGGCCCCAGCGGATCTCGGCCCGCTCCACCAGATCGGCCCAGGCCGCGGCCAGGTCGTCATCCACCCCGACGTGCTGTCGCACCAGCGGATGGCCGGCGACGGCCAGCACGTCGCCGACGCCGCACCGCGATCCGGGCAGGGCGAGCAGGGCCGCGAGCAGCTCAGCCCCGGGGCTCACCTCGCGCAGCCCGCGGTCTGCCACGACCAGCGGCAGCCGCACCCGCTCCTGCCGACCACCGGCATCGGCTCCCTCGACGTCCCGCTGGAACACCGCCATCAGGTGCGGCGCCGCCTGCTCGATGCAGGGGCTCACGATCGCGACCTCGTGGGGCTCGAGACCGGGCAGCTCCGCGAAGCAGTGCAGGAGCGCCTCGTGGATCACCTCCGCCTGCCGGGCGAGATTGTGGCAGCGGTGGATCGTGAGGGAGGGATCTTCGGCCAGCGCGTGCGGGCGGGGCCGGGCTTCGCCCCCTGCGGCCACGGTGGCCTGCATCCGGCCCAGCAGCGTGTCGGGGAGCGACGTGGGCTCGCTGGCACCGGCCGTCACCGCCACGCCCTGCGAGGCGAGCAGGAGCTGCAGATTGTGGGCTCCTGCCAGCCAGGTGGCCACGAGTGGATCGACCCCGTCGATGAGCTCGGGATCGTCCCGGCGCCGGGCGATGCCCGGCGTGGAATCGGGCAGCGATCGAGCGAGCCTCCGCTCGAGGCCGGGCGAAGGATGCACGAGCAGGGCCTCGACGTCGCAGACCTCGCCGAGCCGCTGGAGGCATTCGAGCTGGGAGAGCGAGAGCGACTCCAACCCCGCTACGAGCAGCGGCCCGCGGTCGCGCTGCTGATCGGCCGAGAGGCGGCTCGGGGGGGGCGGCTCGGCGATCCGCTCGCGGGTGCTTCGCCAGAGGTCGAACTGCCAGCGGTCGGCCGCGGGCAACTTGTCGGGCACCGGCTCACCATCGTGGACCTCGTCGCCGGTCGTGGGGCTGAGCACGGGATTGGGGGGCGTGCGGTCCCACTCGCGGATCATGGCCGGCCGGCGGATGTGATACTCGTCGAACCGGCCGGCGATCCGGCGGGCGTCGAGCAGCGGGCCGCGGGTGCGGTCGAAGGGGAGGTCGAGCGACTCGTCGCGGGCGAGCGCTTCAAGCACGGCGAAGGTGAGCCGGTCGATGCCCCAGGGGTCGGGGCCGCGTTGGGCCGGCTGGAGGAGCGCGGGGATCGACCCGGGGAAGGCGATCTCGACGTTGGCCACGATCCCGTCACGCGTCTCCCGGTCGGTCGCGCCCAGCCGGGCCGCGAGCATCGACTCGAGCCAGGCCCGCGCCCCGGCGTTGGGCACGATGATCCGCTGCCGCAAGAAGGGGTCACCGGGCCGGGAGAGAAACCGCACCGCGGCCGGCAGCACGGCGGCGAAGCAGCGAACGAGTTGGACGCGAAGCGGCATCGGGCAACTGGTGGCGATGGCGGAAACCGCACCCGGGATGAACCGGCAGTTGTAGCGATCCGGCTTCCGACGAATCGGGTCAGGGGCCGCGGTCGGGGAACCTGGGGGATCCATGGCGGCGGGGCAAGCTGCCGACATGGCTTACCCCCCTATAGGGTTAAGCTGGTCTTGACTTACAAAACCGAAAAAAGCATCAAAGTCTGCCAGGCTTTTCTGCCGATCCTCCCCTCGGCGGCGGCCCTCGGTGGGTGCCGCCACCCCGCTCGTCAGCTTCGACAGGCTCAGGATGCTCTTCAGCCCCGCCGGACAGATCGCCTTCGCCCACTTCCCGAAGACCGCGGGCACCTCGATCACCTCCTGGTTTCGGGGGTCGTTTCCCGATGCGGCCTACGTCGAGCCGGGCAACTGCCACACGCCCGTGCGAACGTCGCTGGAGCGGCTCGGCCTGGTGACCGCCCCGCCCCGGCGGCCGAAGATTCTCCGCGAGTGCCTCAGGCTCGTCCGGCAGGTGATGCCCCCGAGCCGCCACGTCTCGGAGCGGTGCGACGTCAAGATCATCGGGGTCGTCCGCGAGCCCTTCGAGATGCTCGTCTCGCTGTACGAATACTGGCGGCGATACGAGTTTCAGGACGAACCCACGGAGGGGCTGATCCGGGTCGCCCGCACCGGGAACTTTCGGGAGTTCCTCCGGCTGGCCGTCGGCGAGCGATGGCTGGCGAACTACCGCACGTATTTCGACATCGATGGCCCGGCCTGGCACTCGACCCGGCTGATCGACTTCCAGGCGCTCGAGCCGGGGCTGGCCGCCGTCTGTCGGGAGTTCGGCATCGAGCCCCCGGCGTTCCTCGATCGCAGGAACGCCGCGCCCCGCGGGGCCCGGGACCTCGGCGGGTATCTCGCCGAAGCCGGCAGCCTCGTCTTCGAGGTTCGGAGCCACTTCCGCTGGTACTACGAAGAGGCCGAGGGCGTCCTCATCCGGGGCGAGCGGCCGCGGCTGCGGCGGGCGGCCTGACCGGCCCGGGGGGCCCGACCCTGCCCCGGCAAAGGAGCGGACGATGCTCGTGAGCCCATCGGCCAGGCTCGCCCTGGCCCACTATCCGAAGACGGCCGGCCACTCGCTGGTGACCTGGTTTCGGTCCGCCTTTCCCGATGCGGCCTTCGTCGAGCCGCCGACCGTCTACACGATCAGCCATCTCCCGGTCAGGGACTCGCTGGAGCGGCTCGATCGCGCGGCTCGCCGCCGCCGGCTGCTCGCCTGGCTGCCCGGCCGCGGTGCTCGTCTCGCGGGCCGGTCGAGCCTGAGGATCATCGGCGTGGTCCGCGAGCCCTTCGAAATGCTCGTCTCGCTGTTCGAATACTGGCGGAGTTACGAATTTCCCCGGCCACCGCGTCCGCCGCTGATCCGCGCGGCCCGGGAGCTGCCGTTTCGTGAGTTTCTCGCCCTGGCGGTGGGCGACCACCCGGTGCAGAACTACCACGACTTCTTCGATGTCGGCGGGCCGGCCTGGACCAACACCCGGCTATTGGCGTTCGATTCGCTCGAGCCCGCCCTGGCGGCCGCCTGCCACGAGTTCGGCGTCCCGCCGCCCGCGACCTCGCTCGAGCGCAGCAACGCCGGCCCGCGTCCAGGCCGCGACCTCGCTCCGTATCGCACGGAGGCCGGCGACCTGATCGCCGAGGTGCGGCGGCACTTCTGCTGGTACTACGAGGAAGGGGAGCGAATCGCGATCCGGGGAGCCGAGTCCTGCTGAGCCGGCGGGTCGGCGGCCGCGGTGGCGGCCGACCCTTCAGGCGGCCCGCTTCTGCAGGCCGAACTCCTCGAGCCGCTTCGTCCAGGACCGCTGCAGCTTGATGGCCTGCCGCCGGAGCCACGCCGGTGATCCCGTGGTGAGCGCGGGGCCGATGTCGGCCGATTCCCAGAGCAGCCCGGAAAGCTCCGGCGCCGCCCGGCTGATCGGGGGGAGCCTCCGCCAGCGGTCGTGGAGATCGAAGCTGGCCACGATCAGGCCGTCGCCGCTGAACGACTCGGCCACCGAATGCTCGACCAGGACCGCGGCCCCCTGCGTGCGGAGCTCCGCGAGGCAGTCGTCGTGGGTGGTCGGCGAGCCGCTGATCGACTCGTGGTGCGTCGAGATCACGATGAACCGGAGCTGGTCGGCGACCCGGCACCGCCGCAGCGAGCGGAGGAAGCCCGTCTCGGCCCCCTGCACGTCCAGGTGGAGCACCTCGATCGGCTGGTGGCCGATCCGGTCCAGCAGGGCGGCCATGTCGAGCCGCTCGACGGCATCGAGATGGTCGGCGGCCGGACGGGCGGCCGGCTCGGCGGCCGGACGATAGGTCTCCCCCACGGCCGCGTGAAACATCAGGGCCGTCCGGCCGTTGCGGGCCAGGTTGCGGCGGCCGATCTCCAGGTTGGCCGCGGCGGGCTCCACGCAGACGGCCCGCGCG
>JBIKXY010000156.1:0-6866 GCA_044355515.1 Pirellulales bacterium | reverse complement strand
CCGGATCTCCGCCGGCTTCACCGGATGGAGTTGCTCGTCGATCGGATCGAAGCGGTAGATCGTGCCCCGATCGCGACCGGCGTCGGCGGCGGCCGTGGCGTCGGCCGCCGGCACGGGCCGGGGCTCTGCGGCTGCGAGCACCGCGCCGAGCGTGACGACGAGACAGCCGACCACGCTGCCGGACACCTGCGAGAGTCTGAGTCGATACAAGGCGGGGATCTCCTCGGGGCGGGCCGTCCGGTCAGCGGACGTTCTGCTTCAAGGATAGTTCGCCCTCCGCCGGCTGCACGACAGAAGCGAAACGGCCGCGCCACTCGCTTTCGCGGGCGGCGCGGCCGTTTCAGTACCCCACGGGGAGTCGAAGTTTTGCAGAATCATCGGGAGATACTGCAGTCGAGGAAAATTCCGGACCACTTTGGGTGGCCCCCGATCTCGGAGACCTGGTTCGACTCCTCGCGGATCTCCCAGAGGGGCAACGCTAGGCGCTCGTGAGCCTGATGCGGCACGCCGCCGGCGGCGGGTGACCCTGCCGCCCGTGACCGCGGCAAGGCTGCTCCTTCCATGGCAAAACCACCGTCGGCACGGTTCCCCGTGATCGCCCGGGAATCCGCGGCTTCCCCCCAAGCCACCGCCTGGGCTCGAGAGCCCGCTTTTTGCCGCCTGATTCGAGGTGCGATAAACTGCCGAAATGAAGTTTCTCATCACGCTGACGCAGGACGAAGACCGCATCTGGATTGCGGAATGCCCGAGCATTCCCGGCTGCGTGTCGCAGGGCCAGTCCCGCAGCGAGGCGATCGAGAATGTCCGCCAAGCGATTGCGGCCTGCCTGGAAGTCAGGGCGGATCGAGGAATGCCCCTGACCGTGGAAACGCAGCAGGTCGAGGTCACGATCTGATGGGCCGACTCCCCGTCTTGAGCGGAGCGGACGCAGTTCGGATCTTCGAGAAGGCTGGCTGGACGGTCGGCCGCCAGCGTGGCAGCCATGTCATCCTCGTGAAGGATGGCCACATCGCGACGCTCTCCGTTCCCGATCACAAGGAACTCGCCCGAGGAACACTCCGCAGCCTCATTCGTGCCGCTGGCATGACGACCGACGATTTCGAGGCTCTCGCCAAAGACTGAGCCGAAGAATCTTGCCGACGAGTTGATCCCGTCAGAACGCTTGGGACATTGTGATCCGTGGCAGGACTTCATGCGTCGCATGAGCCCCCGACATGGAGGAAGCCTCGTTCATTCCTGCACCAGCGCCCGGGGCACGACGATCTCGTACTTCGCCACGTAGGCGCCTTTGGGGACGATGCTCCGAGCGCCTCTGCCAAGGTCGATCCGGCTTCGCGCAAGCTTGGCCACCACCGGAAGCCCGGCCCGCTCGGCCAAGAACATGAAGAGCCTCTTCACCTTGACCGAGGAGCATCCCTCCAGGAGCGATTGCATCACCTGGGGCCGCAGCGTCCGCAGATTCTCGAGCAGGCCGTAGGTCTCCACGAGATCCATCCGCTCCGGGGCCAAGAGCAGGCATTCGAGGATCGCCCGTTCCGGCGCTGAAGCCACGAGCGAGAAGCCTTCGAAATCGCGTGCGCGGACGGCGGCGCCGGCCGGCAGGAATTTCGAAGTCACATGCGTCACTTGCTCAGGCCAGCGATGCCGCCGAAACCAGAGTGGCGGTCGCACGCCAGGCGCCGAGAACAGCCACACCTGCGCCCGCCCGAGCCGCACGAACTGACCGGCGCCCTCGGCGGCAAGGGCGGTGAGACCGCCGACGTGGACGGCCAGTCCGTCCTGTGCCTGGAGCGCGTGGAGCCCGCCTTGCCAGGTCGGGGAATCACCGGCCCGCTTGAACACCCCGACCCCGACCGACTCGAGCCAGCCGCTGGCCACGTACTTCTGCGTGTGCTGCGGAGTCACCCCCAAGGCCGCCAGTGCAGACCGGGTGACCACCCCATGCCGCGGCAGGGAATGGACGAGAGACTTCAGTTTAGAGTCGCCAGATATCCCCACGGTGTATCTGTAGCACTGAAATCAAAGTACATGCAAGATGCCGGGGATCCTGGCCCTGCCGGAAGCTATCAAAGCGGCCGACCAAAAAGCGGCACAGAATCCGGCACAGTCAGTGCACGCAGAGAGCCGCACCGACTCGCACCAGGAAAGCGAAACGGCCGCGCTGCTCGCATTCGCGGGCGGCGCGGCCGTTTCAGTACCCCCACGGGGAGTCGAACCCCGGTTTTCGGACTGAGAACCCGACGTCCTGGGCCACTAGACGATGGGGGCATAGGAGGAGCCTTCCGGCCCTGGCTTTTGGTTCTAGCAGTGTCGGCGCGGGAGTCAAGGAGACTTGAACGGGGCTCGCCGAGGGCCGATTGTGCCATATCCAGGCCGGTTTGAAACCGCTGGCGGCCGGCTCGGCCGCCTTACCGCGGCGGGCGAAAAAGCGTGCTGCGTTGCGGCCGAGACCGGCCGATCACAAAGCCGAGCCCGGCCGCCGCCAGAGCCGCCGCGGCTGTCGCCGCGAGCGCGCGGCGGCGATCCAGCCGCTGCGACCGGACGCGGCCCTCCACGGCCTCCAAATGCAGCATCGCCTCCCGCAGCCGGCCCGTCACGGCGTGGGGCCGAATCGCCGCCGTCGCTGCCCCGGCCAAGGCCATAGCCCGGGAATCGCCGAGCGTGCCCCCGAACAGAGCCACGTCGTCGGAGTCCCAGGCGAGCGGCGACTCGCCGTGCCGCATCCCCGGCGCCACGCTGAGCTCGAGATCGCTGACGGCCTGGAGCAACTCCTGCGGCGACTGGTGGCGGTCGGCCGGATCCTTCGCGAGCAGCCGGTCCACGATCCGGCAGAGGCCCGCCGGCAGATCGGGCCGCCGCGTCGCCAGCGGCGGGGGCGGCTCCTTGATGTGCGCCATCAGCACCGCGATCGCCGACGGGCCGGTGAAGGGGGGCCGGCCGGCGAGCAGGTGGTAGACGGTGGCCCCGAGCGAGTAGAGATCGCTGCGGGCATCGACCAAGCGGCCCTCCCCCTGCTCCGGACTCATGTAGAGCGGCGTGCCCAGGGTCATGCCGTCTTGGGTGAGCGCGAGATCCTGCCCCGCCACGCGAACCAGCCCGAAGTCGGCCACCTTGACGTCGCCGGCCGGCGTCACGAGCAGGTTCTCCGGCTTGATGTCGCGGTGCACGATGCCCTGCTGGGCCGCGCGGACGAGCGCCGAGCCCACGTGCGCGAGCACGGCCAACGCCTGCCGCGGATCGAGCGGCCCGCGGGCTTCGAGCCAGGAGCGGAGCGACGGCCCGGCCACGTATTCCTCGGCGAGGAAGTGCAAGCCGTCGATGCAGGCCACCTCGTGGATCTGCACGATGTGACCGTGCACGAGCGAGGCGGCCGCCCGGGCCTCCTGCTCGAACCGGCTGACCGCCGCGGGATGCCGGAGCGTTTCGGGCCGCAGCACCTTGATCGCCACGTGCCGGCCGAGCGAGATCTGCTCCGCCAGATAGACGTCGGCCATCGCCCCGCTGCCCAGCTGGCGCACGAGCCGGTAGCCTCCCAGTCGGCGACCGGAAAGATCCCCGTTGGCGAAACCGGCCGAAGTCGCGGCGTTCATAGGCGGTCGAGTATCGGGCCCGCCGGCAACCGCGGCAAACTGATCCGCGTCGGTTCAGTCGAGCCGCTCGCGGCCGCGGCCGCCCAACAGCACCCGCAGCCCCAGCACGACCATCGCCAGACCGCCGGCCGCAGCCAGGAAGTCTGGACCTGACCCGCGGCCGGGCTGCCAGCTGGCCCAGCCCGGCGGCAGGAAGCCCGCCGCCGCACCGGCTGAGGGCGGCACGCTCGCGGCATCGGGCCGCATCGCCACCTCGGTCGGCGCCCACGCGGGCGGCAGGTCGGCCGTGGCCTCGACCTGGGTGGACCGCGGCAGCGGGCCGCCCCCAGCGTCGGCGATCCGCTCGATCTTCATCCCGACCGGCGCGGCGGCCAGTCCGATCCCGCGATCCACGGCCCGGGCGTCGGAAAACTCGGCGATCGGCGTGGGCACGAACCCGCGGGAACCGACGGCCGCGAGGAACGTCCGCACGCGGCTGGAACAACTGCCGATCGTGCGGCCGTCGGTCTGACCGAAGAGCACGCCCGCCAGTTCGCCCGCCTGATTGAAGATCGGCCCTCCCGAGTCGCCCTGACGGGCCGTGGCTCGGAGCTCGACGAACTCCCGTGGATAGCCGGTCGAAGGCGAGAGATAGTCGAGGCACTGGCCGCTCTGCTCGCGGTAGGGGCCGCGGCCGAAGCCGGCGATCGTGAGCATGTCGCCGATCGCCGGCGGCGCGGCGGCGATCGTGACGGGCGTGGCTCGCGGCTTCCAGATCACGAGCGCCGCCAGGTCCCAGGCCTCGTCCCAGCGGACGACCGTGCCGGCCGACTGAAACCCGTCGGGAAACTGCACGAGCACGGCCGAGCGGCTGTCGCGGACGACGTGCCAGTTGGTGAGCACGAGCCCCTGCGAGCGGTTGATGTCCACGAGCACGCCCGAGCCGAGCGACGTGCCCGACGACTCGGGGGCGATGATCCGGGCCACGGCCGGGTGAGGCGTCTGGCCCGTGAGCAGGAAGTCGGCCAGGTTCTGCGGCGTCCAG
This sequence comes from Pirellulales bacterium, assembly GCA_044355515.1. Classification (GTDB taxonomy): domain Bacteria; phylum Planctomycetota; class Planctomycetia; order Pirellulales; family UBA1268; genus QWPN01. Next base: position 2,252 of record JBIKXY010000156.1, on the reverse strand, counting down.
ACCGCCTTGGCGGGGCCGCCGGCGTCCCAGCCCCACGGGGGCGTCTGGCCCGCCACCGGCACTGCGGCCAGAAGCCCGATCGCCAAGGCGACCGCCCGCACCGCGGCGGCTTCATTCCACCGTCTGCACACGCTCTGCATCGCGGCCTCCCTCCGGGTTGTCCGGTGGTCAGCGGAGCAGTCCGCGGACGGACTGCCTCCTGGTTTCGCGTTCCATGATCCGCCGCAAGAGCTCGCGGCGCAGCCGCTCGAGCTCACGAACGATTTCCGGAGACTGGGTCGAGACGGATCGCGGCGGTGCCGCGACCAGGCCGTGGTGATGAGAGACCATGCGACGCTCCTGTCGTCGTGCGGGCTCCGGCCAGAACCAGCATCAGGGAAGCATCGGCATGCGGCCAAGGGCCGCCAAAGAGAAAACCCGCCGGCCCGCGCGGGCGGCACGACCGGCAAGGTCTGCCAGCCGGCCGCTCAGTCGGCGCAGGGGGGCCGCGTCGCGGGCGTCACGTCGAACCCCTCGGCCTCGAGCCGCGCGACGAGGGCGGCCACGTGCTCGCGGTCGGCCGTCTCCACCGTCACCTCGACGCCGGTGGCGAAGACGTCGGGCCCGGCGAAGGCCCGATCGTGGACGATCTCGCGGACGCTCGCCCCGGCGGCCGCGATCGGAAACGACACGTCGCCCACCCGGCCCACGGCCAGACCGTCGGCGAGCGTGGGGCGGATCGGCACGGCGACGGGCCTGCCCGCGGCGAGCGACGCCGAGAAGGTCGGGGCCGCGGCGGGCTCGGCAGCCACGATCGTGATCTCGGGCCGCAGGGCCTTGGCCACGAGCCCGACGCCGGCCAGCAGACCAGCCCCGCCGGTTGGCACCACGAGCACGCCCGCCTCGGGCACGTCCTCGAGGATCTCGAGGGCCATCGTCCCCTGCCCCGCGATCACCCGCGGGTCGTCGAAGCCGTGAATCAGTTCGAGCCCCTCCCGGGCCGCCAGGCTGGAAGCCGCCTCGCGGGCCTCGGCGAACGTGTCGCCCTTGAGGATCACCCGCGCCCCGAGCCGGCGGCAGGTGGCGAGCTTCACGAGCGGGGCGAACCGGGGCATCACGACCGTCACCGGAATCCCGAGCAGGCCGCCGTGGTAGGCCAGGCCCAGCGCATGGTTCCCGGCCGAGGCCGCGATCACGCCCCGCCCTCGCTGCCGCTCGTCGAGGAGCAACAGAGCATGACGGGCTCCCCGCTCCTTGAAGCTGCCAGTCCGCTGGAGCAGGTCGAGCTTGCAGAAGATCCGGGCCCCGGTCAGCTCCGAGAGCGGCCGGCTCTCCGGGCAGGGCGTCCGCATGATCCCCGAGGCGATCCGGTCGCGGGCGGCCCGCACGTCGGCGAGCGTGACCGGCGTGGCAGGGCCGCTCATGGCAGCCGCACCCGGACCGGCGTGTGGAACGATCGCACGTCGATCCACTGCATCCCGGCCCGCCGGGCCGCCTCGATGCCCAGCCCGCTGTCTTCCCAGACGACGCACCGCTCGGGCCGGGCCCCCAGCCGCCGGGCCGCCTCCAGGAAGGGTTCGGGGTCGGGCTTGTGGCGGGCGGTGTCTTCGCTCGCCACGATCGTGTCGAAGCAGTCGGCGATCCCGATCCGGACGAGAATCTGCCGGCAGACGTCCTGATAGCCGCCGGTGACCACCGCCAGCGGCACCTGGCCGCGGCTGCGGCGGACCACGTCGATCACGGGGTCGATCGGCAGGATGCTGTCGAGCTGGGCGAGGAAGCCTCGCTCCTTGACGCCGGCAGCGTGATCGACGTCGATCGCCAGGCCCGCCTCGGCGGCGAGCGTGGCGACAATGTCACGGGTGGGCCGGCCCCCGAGGGAATAGAAGCGGTCTTCGTCGAAGGCGATCCCGTGGGGCTCGGTCACCTCGAGCCAGGCGCGATAGTGGGCCGGCATCGTGTCGGCGAGCGTGCCGTCACAGTCGAAGAGGATCGCGTCGAGATCCTGGAGTCGCCACATGGGGCGGAACGGTGGGGGGGGGGTGAGGCGGGGCTCGGCGACCGCGGGCTCGCCCGGCGGCGGTTGTAGGGGATTTGCGGCCGCCGCGACAAGGGGCGAACAGCCCCAGGGTAACCTAGGGTTTCCTTGGATTGCCCCCAGCCAGCGGCCCGTGTGTCACCATGACGTTTCTGCACCGCCTCGGCATCCGCAGCCGGATGCTCCTGCTGGTCGTCCTGCCGGCCATGCTGATCCTGGCCGCCGTGCTGGCCGC
>JBIKXY010000155.1:0-6976 GCA_044355515.1 Pirellulales bacterium | reverse complement strand
GTTGAGTTCAAGCTCTACGACCACTACGCGTTGCCGCATGCCCGGGTGATCGCGATCGAGAGCGAGCGGGAGTTCGGCCTCTCGGTGATGGAGCAGCTCGACCGCGAGCTCAAGCGGCGTGGCGACCTGTTTCGCGAGCTTTCGGTGCAGAACGTGGCGGGCTTCCGCCAGACCGGCCATCCCGACCCGATGCCCCGGATCCTGCTGTTGATCGACGAGTTCCAGGAGATCTTCGTCGAGGACGACAAGATCGCCCAGGACGCCGCGTTGATCCTGGACCGGCTCGTGCGTCAGGGCCGCGCCTTCGGGATTCACGTGCTGCTCGGCTCACAGACCCTCGGCGGCTCCTACAGCCTGCCCCGGGCCACCATGGGGCAGATGGCGGTCCGCGTGGCGCTGCAGTGCAACGAGGCCGACTCGAGCCTGATCCTCTCCGATGAGAACACGGCCGCCCGGCTGCTGACCCGCCCGGGCGAGGCGATCTACAACGACGCCAACGGCATGATCGAGGGCAACAATCCGTTCCAGGTGGTGTTCCTCACCGACGAGCAGCGGGAGCAATATCTCGGCGACCTGCGGAAGCTGGCCGACCGCCGCACCGACATCCCGCAGCTCGAGCGGATCGTGTTCGACGGCAACCAGGCGGCCGACCCGGCCCACAACCTGCTGCTCACGGAGATGCTGGAGCAGGGGACCGTCCACGGCCAGGAGTTGCTGGCTCCGCAGGCCTGGCTGGGCGATGCGATCGCGATCAAGGATCCCACCGCCGCGCTGTTTCGCCGCCAGGGGGGCGCCAACATGCTGATCGTGGGCCAGCGGGAGGACCTCGGCACGAGTCTGCTGGCGATGTCGATCGTGAGCCTGGCTGCCGAACACGACCCGTTTCCCGGGGGCGGGCTCGGGCGGGTGGCCCGGTTCGTGGTCCTGGAGCCGGCGATCGCCGAGGAGAAGCCCGACATCATGCTGGCCCGGCTGGCCGACCACCTGCCCCACGAGATCGAACTCGCCGGCCGGCTGGGGGTGCCCGACGCGGTGGCGACCCTCGCGGGGGAGGTGAAGCGGCGACTCGATCAGCAGGTGCTCGACGGCGAGGCTGTGTTTCTCGTGGTTCGCGACCTGGGACGGTTTCGCGAACTGCGGAAAGCCGAGGGCGACTTCGGTTTCGGCGGCTACGGCGAGGAGAAGAAGGCCACCCCGGCCGATAACTTCCTGACCGTGCTCCGTGACGGCCCGCCCGTGGGCGTTCACGTGATCTGCTGGTGCGACTCGCTCACGAACCTCCAGCGGACGTTCGACCGCGGCGGGATCAAGGAGTTCGAACTCAGGGTCTTGTTTCAGATGAGCAGTTCCGATTCCAGCACGCTGGTCGACAGCCCGGTCGCGGCCAAACTGGGCCCCAACCGGGGCCTGTTCATCCACGAGGAGACCGGGACGCTGGAGAAGTTCCGGCCCTACGCCTTCCCGACGCCCGCGTGGCTTTCCGCGATCGCCGCCCGGATGCGGACCCGTCCGCAGGGCACGCCGGCGGAGCGGCCCCGGGGGGCCGCTCCGCCGCAGGCTGAGGCTCCGCCGGCCGAGCCCGGCGGGTTTTCCTTCGGCGGCGGCGGCGACTTCGACTTCACGAAGATGCTCGGCGAGATGCCCGACGACCCCGCCCCGGAAGCCTGACGCCGCGTCGCGTCGTGGGTTCCGCCTATGCTTCACGGGCGAGGATGGCATTGCCGCCGTAGCGTCAGCGCGGCCGGCGGCCGATCCGGACGGGGAGCGTGAGGCGGCGGCCCTCGCGCACGATCTGGAGCGGCACCTCGATCCCCACGTCGGCCCGGGTCAGGAGCAGCACCAGGGCCGCGGGGCCTGGGACCTGCTGGCCGTTGAAGGCCACGATCACGTCACCGGCTTTGATCCCCGCCTCGGCGCCGGGGCCGTCCCGTTCGGTGGCCATGACGAGCACGCCGTCGCCACCGTCCACCGTCCGCCGCAGGGCCAGACCGAGATAGCCCCGCTCGACGTGGCCGAGGCGGTGGATCGCCTCGGCCACCTCGCGGGCCGTGTTGCTCGGGATCGCGAAGCCGATGCCCTGGGAGTCGTGGCCGGCGATCGCCGTCGTGATGCCCACGATCCGGCCGTTGACGTCCACCAGCGGACCGCCGGAGTTGCCCGGGTTGATCGCGGCGTCGGTCTGGAGGAACTCCTGCAGCGGGTCGTTCGTGACGCCCCGGCGGCCTACGGCGCTGATGATCCCGTAGGTCAGCGTGCGGTCAAGGCCGAAGGGATTTCCGATCGCCCAGACCATTTCTCCCACCTCGAGCGAGTCGCTGTCGCCCCAGACTGCAGCCGGAAGACCCTCGGCCTCGATCTCGAGCACGGCCACGTCGGTGCCCGCATCGGCTCCGATCAACCGCGCGGGAAACTCGCGGCCGTCGGCCAGTCGCACGGTGATCCTGTCGGCCCGGGCCACCACGTGATAGTTGGTCACGATCACGCCCTCGCCGCTCACGATCACTCCCGAACCGACCGATTCGTCGCTGATTCCCTGGGGGGATTCCCCATGCAGGGCGGCGATCTCGTCGGCAATGCTGGGGAGCCGCCGGTCGGCGGTCACGTTGACGACCGTGGGGCCGATCAGCCGCGCGAGGGTCGTGAACAACTTGGCGACCGGTGCCAGCCGCGCGCCCGCCGCGGCGTCGGCGATCGCCGCCAGTTCGGCCCGGGTCCGGGCGTATTGGATCCGGCCCACGAACGAGGGCCAGGCGATCAGGCCCACGAGCGTCACCAGCCCCGCGAACAGGACCGTCGTCCGCCAGATGGCGGCCGAGCCGCCGCCGGAGCCGACCCGATTCATCGGGGGGCCTCCGGGGGCTGGGCCGCTGCCGCGGTGCGACGCACGAGATCGATCCCGGCCTTGGCGGCCCGGACGAGGGCCAGCGAGGGCCCGCCGCCGAGCACGTGCTCGACGCGGGTGGTGCCGGCAGGGGAGTCGATGGCCAGGACCACCACGGGCCTGCCGTCGACCGTCGCCCGAATGCCGCCGATCCCCAAGCCGACGTCCGTCGCAAACTCCCGTCTCGCTCGGGCGGCCGCGGCGCTCCCCTCGAGATCATCGCCCGGCAGCACCAGCCCGCCGAGAAACACCGGCGTTCGCCCGTCGCCCCGGCGGGCCTCGGCCTGGCCCAGCAGGGCGGAGGCGGCCCCCGCGGTGCCCGCCTCGCACACGGCGAGCGTGCCGGCGACGGCAGCGAGCGCCGCGTCCTCGAGTTCTTCGTCCTCGGCCCCGAACACCAGCGGCCCCAGGCAGTCGCGGATCACCTGCTCGGTCGCCGCGATCTTGCCGCGGCACTCCGCCTCGTCGCGGCCCCGGGCCGCGATGCGCAGGGTGATCGTCGCCTCGTGGGCGGTGATTCCCACCAGCGGGTCGCGACCCCGACGGATGAGGTCGGGGAGCAGCGCCTCGATCGCGCTTTCGCCGGCGCCGAAACACTTGATCCGCCGCTGGAGGATCGTGGCCTGCTCGGGCAGCAACGCGAGGACCGCCGGGACGACCGTCGCCTGCCACATCGGCTTCATTTCGGCGGGCACGCCGGGCAGGGCGAACACCCGGCTGCGGCGGCCCGCGACGGTGACGGACAGGTCGATGCCCGGCGCGGTGCCCTGGGGGTTGGGAATGATCCGGCTCCCCTCCGGAAACATCGCCTGCCGCCGGTTCGACTCCGGGCAGGGCATGCCGCGGGAGGCGAACCGGGCCTCGATCGCTGCGAGCGAGGGCTCCGAGAGCTCGAGCGGGCGGCCGGCGAGGGCCGCGAGCACGTCACGGGTGAGGTCATCGGCGGTGGGGCCCAGGCCCCCCGTGGCCACGACCACATCGGCCCGGCTCGCGGCGATCCGAAAAGCCTCGATTCCCGCTTCGAGGCTGTCGGCCGCCGTGGTGTGGAAGCTGACGGGGATCCCGAGCACGGTCAGTTCGGCCGCCAGCCAGCGGCTGTTGGTGTCGAGCCGCTGGCCGGTCACCAGTTCGTCGCCGATCGCGATCACCTCCGCCCGCATCCGAGTCTCCCGTGGTCGAGTTACCGTTGGTCGAGCGAAGTTGCCCGGGGTTGCCCGTGCCATCTCGCCGGACGCTTCCTTTGGGCATCCTGCCCTTCGGTCGCTCGAAGGAAACCTCGCTCCGCCATCCTGGCTGCGATCGGTTTCCTAGGCCGCTCGATTGGCACGGGCAACCCCTTTGGCCCGGGAAAAGACCAGCCTGGACCACTCTCTATAGCACGCCCGCGCGGCCGCTGGCCAGCCGCGGCGGAGCCGCATCTGGCCGATCGGGCGTGATTGGGGAACAATGCCGGGATGAAGGCCGCACTCAAGCTGGGCATGCTGGGCACCGATCCGCGGATCGCGGCCGTCGCCGCGGAGGCGACCCGCCGGGGCCACGAGATCGCGATCACCGTGGACATGCCCGTCCCGGCGGCCCGGGCCGGCGATAGCGGCGGCCTGCTCGACCCGGCCGTGTGCGACGCCGTGCTCGTGGGCCGCGACGGCTGGACGGCCGAGCGGGCCGAGGCCGTCCGGCTGCTCGTTCAGGCGGGCCGCCCGCTGCTCGCCTCGCATCCCCTCGACTTGTCGATGCTCTGGGCCTGGGAAGTGGAGATGATCCGCCGCGACGTCGGCGGGGTGATCGTGCCGCTTCTGCCCGAGCGGCTTCATCCGTTCGTGGCCCGGCTGCAGGCCCTGATCGAGGCCGGCCTCGCCGGCAGCGGGCCGCTCGGCGGCGTCGAGTCGCTGGTGCTCGAACGGCGGCTCGCGAGCCGCGCCCGGAGCGACGTCCTCGCGGCGCTCGCCCTGGACGCGGATCTGGTCCGCGTCTTGACGGGGGATCCGGCCCGGCTCTCGGCGCTGGGCGTCGGCCCCGAGTCCGATCCAGCGGCCTGGCAGACGCTGGTCGTCGGCTTCACCGGCCCAATGAGCGTGCCCGTTCGCTGGCAGGCCGCGGCAGGTGGGGAGCCGGGCGTGCGGCTCACGGTGCACTGCGAACGCGGCAGTGCGGCGGTGGAGATTCCCGCCGACTGGTCGCGGTCCTGGCGGTGGTCGCAGTCGGGGCAGGTCGATGGGGAGCAGGAGTCCGCGCTGGCGGCTGCGACCCTGGGAGTGCTCGAGTCGGCGGTGTCCGCCGATCCCTCCGCCGTCGCGGGCCAGGGTTACCCGGCGGCGGTGCCGGCGGCCACCTGGGCCGACGCGGCGCGGGCGATCGAACTGGCCGATGCGGTGCCCCGCAGCATCGCCAAGGGGCGGGCCGTCGATCTCCATCAGGAGGAGTTCAGCGATCTGGGCACGTTCCGGGGCACGATGGCGTCGCTCGGCTGCGGGATCATTCTGGCTGCCTTGGGGCTCGTGATCCTGGCGGCCCTGGTGGGGGGGCTCGCGCACGAATTCGATTGGGCGCTGGGTGGCCGGGTGGCCGGCGCCTGGCCGTTCGTGGCGCTGGCCGCCCTGGGGGGGTTTTTGCTGCTCCAACTGCTGCCGCTGCTCGTGGCCGGCAGCGGCCGGCATGAATGAGACATGGTGGTGGGGAGCGGGGATTGGCCCGCACGAGGGCTTTGCCCTCCGGGGGGCCGCCTCACCCCCGGTCGGCACGGACGTTGCCGGATGCCGCTTCCCGCACCAGGCGGCGAATCGCCTGAAACTGCGGGTGCTCGGCGGTCCGGCACCACTCGAAGAGCACGGCCTCGCTGGTGGTGAGGATCGCGCCGGCCGCCTCGAGCCGCCGCAGCGCCGTTTCGTGGTCGATGCCGTGCCGGGCGGCGACCGCATCCACGGCGACGAAGACGATCATGCCTTCGGCCAGCAGGTCGAGGGCGGTCTGGGTCACGCAGACATGCGTCTCCAAGCCGGCGAGCACGACCGCGACGGCCCCCGTCGCGACGGCCGCGTCGAATGCCCCGCAGCCGACGCAACTGAAGCCGAGCTTGGAGCCCGGTGGCGGCAGGAGTGAAGCCAGGTCGGCGGGCGTGGGCCCGAGCCCCTGCGGATACTGCTCCGTGAGCACGGCTCGCACCCCCAGCAGCCGCGCCGCCTCGGCCAGCCGCCGGCAGCGGGCCACGACCCGCTCGCCGTCCGGCATCGCGGCGAGCAGCCGCTCCTGCACGTCGATGATCGCAAGCAACGAGGTGGCCGGATCGAGTCGCATCTCGCCAGCATACCGCAGGCCCGGGCTACCCCGCGCCGGCGGTGTTGCCCGCGTTGGCGGCGTTGCTCGCGCCGGCGTTCAGCCCGCGCACGATGGCCGCGGCCTCGGCACCGCGGCCCCTGAACGTGAGGGTGCGGGCCGATGGCGAGTCGATTCCGATCCCGAGATCGAGCCGCTCGGCGGGCAGCGCCGCGGCCACCCGCTCGGGCCACTCGACAAACACCCAGCCGGCACCGGCAATGGCATCGTCCCAGCCGGTTTCGGCGAGCTCGCGGGAGTCGGCGAGGCGATACATGTCGGCGTGCACGATCCGCTCCGGCCGCCCGGCCGCGGCGGGCGGCTGATGCACGTGGATCAGCCCGAAGGTCGGGCTCGTGACATCGGCCGGATCGAGGCCCACGGCCGCGGCCACGGCCTTGACAAACGTCGTCTTGCCGGCGCCGAGGTCGCCCGCCAGCGTCACGAGCGCCCGGGACGGCAGCACGGCCGCCAGCCGGGCGGCGAGCCGGCCGAGGGCCTGCTCGTCACCGACCAGGAGCGTTGCCAGGGCATCAGTTGCCGAACTCATGCTCATATCCCAGTGCCGCGAGCGGACGGTGGCCGCCGTCGCGTCCGCGGGCAAACAGCCCAGCGCCGGCAACCACCTCGCCGATGATCGTGAACGGGGTCGCGAGCGGAGCCTGGCCGGACCGCCCGACCAGCCGGCGGGCCTCCTCCGGCGGCATGGCCAAGACGAGCTCGAAGTCCTCGCCATCGCCGAGCGCGTGCTCGAGCGGCGAACGACCGTCGCCGGGCCGGCTCGCC
>JBIKXY010000154.1:0-7028 GCA_044355515.1 Pirellulales bacterium | reverse complement strand
AGGGCCGCCAGGCCGGGCGCGCCGGCGGGATCGAGCGAGGCTCCCCCCTTGAACGTGATCGCGAGATTGATGAGCGGAAACTCGTGGGACGGCGCGAGATACACGACCGTGCCGTCGGAGAGCAGGTGGCGGTGGTCGGCGGCCTTCGGGGGCACGTAGACCAGCGGCTCGAACTCGATCGACTCCGGCCTGGCCGGCAGCGTCGCCGGAGGCTCGGCGTTCGCCTGCGTCGCGGTCAGCGACAGAGCGAGCGTCAGGCCGAGGAGCACAAGCAGGCCACCCCAACTCGCGTAGCCCGGGGTTGCCCGTGCCATCTCGCCGGACGCTCCCTGCGGGCATCCTGCCCTCCGGTCGCTCGATGCTGGCTGCGCTCCGGCATCCTGCCTGCGCTTGCCAGCAACGCCGTCTCGATCGGCACGGGCAACCCCGGGCAGTCCATGGGCGCGCACGCGGGACGCTCGCTTCGCGAGCATAGAGAGAGCGAGCACGAGGCCGGCCAGACGCCGGCAGGGACGGTCGCCCTGGTCGAACGAGTTACGATTATGGCCGCATAGAAGCCCCCCAGCGCGAGCTGAGGGGATGCCGGCCACCATGCCGCCGGGCGTGATCGCAATGTCTCTTCGCCTGGCTCGCGTCATCCCCCTTGCTTGCGCAAGGGGGCTTCGATCGGGACCTTTCGCGGGCACTGATCCACGTCGGGGCTTCGGTGTTCTCACGATGAAAGTCCTTTCAATCCTGCTGGCGGCGGTAGAGCGCCACGCTGCGGTTGGTGGGCTGGAAATACTTGCGGGCCACGCGGCGGATGTCGGCCGCCGTGACGGCCTCGTACTTCTTGGGCGACTCGTTGATCTCCCGCCAGTCGAGCAGGGCCTCGTTGAAGGCCAGCTGGATGAAGAGCGACATGTTGCTCTCGAGCTTGCGGTAGTTGTCGGCGGCGACGCGGTTCTTGACCTTCCGCAGCTCCCGCTCCGGCACCTCCGCCTCCTGGAGCTTGGCGAGTTCCTCCTCCCAGGCTTTTTCCAGGTTCTCGGGGGTCGCGTCGCCGCGTGCCTGGGCCGAGACGGAAAACAGCCCCGCGTATTTGCGGGTGTCGGAGGCGGCCCCGGCCGTGGCCGCGATCCCGCGGCCCTCGACCAAGCCCGCGTAGAGCCGGCCGGTGCGGTCGTTCAGGAGCTCGGCCAGCATGTCGAGGGCGTAGGAGTCGGCATGGCCGGCCGGCACCGTGTGGTAGCGGATCTCGACCGCGGGAGGAAAATCGCCCGTGGCGAGCATCCGCTGCTCCGCGAGCTGCCCGACCTCGAGCGTGACCACCGGCGGGGGCGGCCGGGAGCCGGGCTCGAGCCGCGAGAAATACCTGCGGATCAGGGCCTCGGCCCGGGCGGGGTCGAAGTCACCCACCAGGATTCCGAACAGGTTGTCCGGCCGGTAGAAGACGTTCCAGTATTCCTCCGCCTGCTCGAAGGTGTAGCTGTTCAGGTCGCTCGCCCAGCCGATCACCGGCCAGGAATAGCCGCTCGATGCCCAGAACATCGCGTCGAACTGCTCCTCGAACTTGCCGGTGGGCGTGCTCTCCGTCCGCAGCCGCCGCTCCTCGTGGACGACGTCCCGCTCCGAGTAGAACTCGCGAAACACGCTGCCGTTGAGCCGGTCGCTTTCCATCCAGGCCCAGAGCTCGAGCTTGTTGGAGGGGATCGTGATGAAGTAGCAGGTGATGTCGTGGCTGGTGAAGGCGTTCATCCCGCTGCCGCCGGCCCGGGTGTAGACCTGGTCGAACTCGTCCTTGACGATCGTGCCGGCTTCCGGGCCGGCCGGCCCCCGCCCCTGCTGGGCCTTGATCAGCTCGTCGAGCCTGGTCCGCAAGACCCGGAGTTCCTGCGTGTCGTTGGCCGAATTCCAGGGGTCGTCGATCTCCCCCTTCAGGAACCGGTCGTATTGCCGTGTCCACGTGAGGCGGTTGATCTCGTCGCGGATCGCCTTCTGCTCGGCGCGGTAGCGGGCATCGCGGACGGGATCGCGGGTGCCGATCGTGTCGGTGCCCTTGAACATCATGTGCTCGAAGAAGTGGCTGATGCCCGTGATCCCGGGCCGCTCGTTGACGCTGCCCACCCGGGCCACCCAGCCGGCACTGACGACGTTGGGCTGATCCTGGCGGGGCACGAGGAGAAACTGCATCCCGTTGTCGAGCGTGATCTCCCGGACGGCCACCTGCTGGGCCGCCGCGGAGCCGGCGGCGACGAGCCAGGCGACGGCCAGGAGCCGGATCCAGGACGGCGGGGGCGCGGCGGGCATGGACATGAAAAAGCCTCGGTGACAAACGGGTCGCGACCGGACCTTTTATAGCGGCGGCCTGCGGAAGTGTCCCCGCGGCGATCCCGCGGCGGTCCCGGCGGCGGCCCGCGGCGCTCGCCCGCGGCGGCCAGCCGGCGAACAATCCCCGTGGATCGCGCGCGGGTCTGTCATCCCGCCGCGGGATGGGCATCACGAGGCAGTGCCATGACATCGATCGACCGAGCCGACCCGGTGATCATGGGGCATCTGCTGGCCCAGCACCGCGAACTCCACGACCTGCTGGTCGAGGCCCGCGGGGCCTTCGAGCAGCCCGCCGGACCGCTGGCCCGGGCGCATGCGGCTGCTCAGTTGGGGACGCTTCGCCAGCATCTGGCGCGGCATTTCGCGCAAGAGGAGCGGGGCGGGTTCCTGGAGGAATCGCTCTGTCGGATGCCACGGCTGGCCGAGGCGGCGCGGGGGGTGCTCGCGGAGCATCCCGCCCTGCTCGCCGACCTCGACGGGTTGCTGGAACGGCTGGCGGCGCGGGATAGTGGGGAGGAAGCGTGGCGGCAGGCCGGCCATGCCTTCGAGGCCTTCGCCTCCCGCCTTCTGGCCCACGAAAGGAATGAGAATGCCGTCGTGCAGGAGGGCTACAACGAGGACCTGGGGCTGGTCGATTGACCCGCGGCTGCCGCTGGCCGCGGTCGCCATCGTCGCCATCGTCGCCATCGTCGCCATCGCGGCCGACCCGCCTCCCCAGCCCGACCGGGTGGCCGCCTTCATGCGGGCCAAGCTCGGCCATGCCGAGCACGTGCTCGAGGGGCTCGCCGTCGCCGACTACGAGCTGATCGAGCGGGCCGCCCAGGAACTCTCGCTCGCCAGCCTCGACTCCAACTGGCAGGTGCTCCAGACGGAAGACTACGTCCGCCAGAGCGCCGAGTTTCGCCGGTCCTGCGATTCGCTCAAGCAGGCGGCCCAGGACAAGAACCTCGACGGGGCTGTGCTCGCCTGGATGGACGTGACGCTCAAGTGCGTCCAGTGTCACAAGTATGTCCGCGACGCGGAGTGACGCTGCCGGCTGCCGGCGACCGGCTCAGGCCTCGGTGGCGAACTGCTTGGGGTCGATCGGCTGGGGAGTGAAGGTGGCATCGAGCGGGGTCACCTTGGCGATCTCGTCAAGGTTGATGAGCACGGGCGGATCTGCGTCGGGCTGCGTGATGTCCCAGCCCGCCAGCTGGATGCGGGGCAGGCTGACGACGAGCATCACCGGCCGCAGGCGACGCGGGGAAGCCGCGCCCCCTGTTTCGGGATGGGCGTGCACCTCGATCTCCCGGCAGTCGCTGATCGCCCGGCTCAGGGCCGAGAGCAGGCGGGGCCGGTCGGCGTAGCGGGCCGCATCGAGAGCCGGCACGTGGAAAATCTTCCTCGATGCCTCGGCCTGGGCCACGAGGGCGGCGGGCAGATCACGCTCCAGTTTGGTCCGCAGGCTCTCGATCCCGGTCCAGAGCACCGTCCCCTCGAAGACCCGCAACAGGTCGCGGCCCACGTGGAAGGCGGCGATCTCCAGGAGCGTGAGCGGCTCCGCGGGAATCTTCCGGCCGGCCAGCGCCGCGGCGTCGAGCCGCCAGCCAAACTTCCGGTCGCCCGGCAGCTGGGCATGGTCGATCGGGTAGCCGCAGGTCACCAGGAACTCGCAGTCGCGGTGGAGCGTGCGGGGCGAGAGCCGGGAGAGGCCGAGCCGCTCCCTGATCATGGCGATCAGGGTCTGATCGTCGAGCGGGCCGCGAGTGTTGGCGAGGATGTCGAGAAGCGTGAGGATTCGGAGGAACTGCTCGTAGCGGGCGAGGTTTCTCGTCATCATTCGGTGGGCGCTCGGGGCAGGCGGCTGCCGGAACGCAGCCGGAGAGCAGTCTGAGGAGCCGGCCGGCACGCTTCGTCGACAAGCAGCTTGCTCGACGCGACGAATGCCTTACCGCCGGGAATCTTCGAGTGTTGCACGGCACCGTTGGTCACGCTACCGACGCCGCTGCAATCACACCACCTCGGGTTCCGGGCAAGGCGGTCGCGCCGGGCCGGCGCGCGCCTGCCAACAACGGGCTCGGGCCCGGATCTCCCATGGTCGCCGGCGCGAACGCTACTTTATCACCACCGTCCGGCGGCCGTGGACGAAAACCCGATCCTCGAGCACCAGCCGCACGGCTCGCGCCAGCACCAGCTTCTCCACGTCGCTGCCCGCCTGGGCCATCCGCTCCGGCGTGTCGGCATGATCGACGGGGATCACGTCCTGGGCGATGATCGGCCCGTCATCGAGCTCGGCCGTCACGAAATGCGCCGTGGCCCCGATCAGCTTCACGCCCCGGTCGAAGGCCTGGCGGTAGGGAGCGGCGCCGGCGAAGGCCGGGAGGAAGGAGTGGTGGATGTTGATCAGGCGGCCCGCGTAGCGATCCACGAACTCAGGCGAGAGAATCCGCATGTAGCGGGCCAGGACCACGACGGCCGGGGCGTGGGCGTCGATCGCGGCCGCGAGTGCCCGCTCGTGGGCCGCCCGCTCGAGCCCCTCGTGGGGCACGTGCGTGAAGGGGATGCCGAACCGCTCCACGAGCGGCCGCAGCAGCTCATGGTTGCCGACCACGCCCACGATCCGCCCGGGCAGCTCCCCCACGGCGTCGAGCAGCAGGAGCTCGCCCACGCAGTGCGGCTCTCGGGTGACGCAGACCACGATCGGGCGACGATCGACCGCCGTGACCCGCACGGTCGCGGCCGCGGGCAGCACCCGCTCGAGGCTGGCCCGCAGCTCACCGTTGGCCACGTCGCCGTCGGCCGGCACCACCTCGGCGCGGAAGAAGAAGTGGCGGGTGGCCGTGTCGACGAACTCCTGGTTCGTCTCGATGTTGAGCCGGCGGTCGCCGAGCACGCCGGTGATCCGGTGGATGAGCCCGACCGAGTCGGGGCAGTCGACGAGGACGATCTGGCGAGGCATGCGCGGAGTCCGGGGATTGCTTACCAGGGGCGGAGCGACTTGGCCGTCCGTTCCCGCCTGGGTACCCAGGCGAGCACGACGTCCTCGACGGTGGTGCCCGTCTTGCGGCCCGGCACCTCGATCCGCTCGAGCACCATCCGCTCCGGCGCGAACTCGAGGCGGATCCGCTCGAGCTCCGCGTCGAGCTCGTCCTCGAGCAGGCGGCGCTTGTCCTCCAGGCTCGCGAGGCTCTCCTCGGCGTGGGCCACGTCGGCCTGCTGACGGGCGGCCCGGCTGGCCGACCGCATCGAGGTGGCCGCCTTGCCGATCGTGGTGGAGCTGATCTTCTTGCGGCCGAACAGGGCCCCGATCACGGCGGAGCCGATCGAGACGTAGGTCTGCAGCGACTGGTTCTGGGCCTCGGCCTTCTCCTTCTCCACCTTCTGCCGGGCCCGCTCCAGCCGGTCCTCGACCGAGGCGAGCTTCGCCGCCTGCCGGGCCCGGACCCGCGCCATCTCGGCATCCCGCCACTCATGCACCCGCAGGGTGATCCGGCTGCGGAAATCCCGCTCGTCCTCGCCTGGCCGCGAGACGGCGTCGATGGCCGGGGCCCGCCAGATCGTGAGGTTGACCGTGCGGCCGAGCCAGCCCTTGAGCGACGTCGCGAGCGACGCGTAGCCCCGCGGGCCGGAGAGCGCCGCCGGAAGCGGCGCGAACGAGCCGGGCCGGGGCGCGGGCTCGACCTCGGGCGGCTCGGCCAGCACGTCGGCCCCCTCCCAGGCCGACTCGCCCAGGGAATCGCCCGCCCGCGCCAGGCAGATGATCTCGCGGTGCTCGTCGATGCCGGCGGAGGTGAGCGAGTAGCGGACGATCGCCCGCCCGAGCACGTGCGGCTCGTAGTGGACGCGGCCGTCCGGGGCCGGCGGCCCGCTCGGGGCGAAGAACACCTCCCGCACGCCCGGCGGCAGGATGGGCCGCGGGCCGCCGGAGAACGCCGTGCCCGGAGCCTCGGCCGCGGGCTTCACCGCCGCCACCGCGGCCGGATCGCCGCCGGAGAGCCGGCGGATCTCCTCCTTCAAGAGCGGCCCCCGGAGATACGACATCGTCCATCGCGTCTGGAAGAGCGTCTCCTCGTCACCATGCACCGAGTGCATCAGAAACCGCCGCTGCTCGAGGCCCGAGAGCAGCCGGTCGAGCCGGCCGCGGTCAAACGAGCCGCCGGCCGTGGCGGCCGCCCCTTCGAGGCCGTCGAGCACGCGGGCCTTGTCGCGGGCGGTCTGGAGCCGGCCCAGGAACCAGAGGCCGGCGTTGGAGAGCCCCTTGTAATCGAGGTCCACGGGGTTCTGCGTGGCCAGCACCACGCCCAGCCCGTAGGCGCGGGCCTGCTTCATGAGCGTGAGGATCGGCGTCTTGCTCGGCGGGTTGGCGACCGGCGGCACGTAGCCGAACACCTCGTCCATCAGGAACAAGGCCCTGAGCGAGGAGGTGCCCCCCTGCGACCGCATCCAGGCGACCGTCTGGCCGGCCAGCAGCGTGACGAAGGCCATCCGCTGAGCCTCGGCGAGGTGGGCGATCGAGACCACGGCCACCCGCGGCTTGCCGGTGGGCGACCAGAGCAGGCGGCCCACGTCGAGCGGCTCCCCTTCGAGCCAGGCCTCGAACCCGGGGGCGGCGGCCACGGTGTTGAGCCGCGTGGCGAGCTGGAAGCGGTCGCCGGCGGGATAAAAGTTTTCCAGATCGAGGAACCCGACCCGGTCGATCGGCGGCGTGGGGATCGTCCGCACGAGCGTACCGAAATCGA
>JBIKXY010000153.1:0-7082 GCA_044355515.1 Pirellulales bacterium | reverse complement strand
ATGGCGGCGAACCTCGACGCGTTTCTGTGGCTCACTCACGACCCGGAGTGGCTCGCTCTGCGGCGCCACTTCGCCGAGTTCCTCGAGCTTCCTGGAGTGACCGAACTGAATGCGGACCGCGTCGCGGCTTTCGCCGGCTATGACGGCATGGTCACGCTGCCCGATGTCACGGTGCTCACGCCCCGCACGGCGGCCGCCCTCGCCGCGTTCGGGCAGGAAAGCTGGGGGGCGGGCGTGGAACTGCCGGGGGTCGGCGAGATCGCCCCGGACGCGGCCGCGGCCCTTGCGAAGTGCACCGCACTGCTCTCGCTCCCGAATCTCCGCGTGCTCTCGGCCGCTTCGGCCCGGGCGCTCTCCGCGCATGAAGGCATCGGCCTGGCCATCGGCGGCCTCGCCACGCTGCCAGCGGACGTCGCCGCAGCACTCGCCCAGACCAAATCGATCCAGGGATTGCTGCTGCCTGATCTCGAGCTGCTCGACTCCGAGCCGCTGGCCCGGCGGCTGGCCGGCCAGGATCATGTGTTTCTGCCGCGGGTGACCGGACTCCCGGTGACCGTCGCCCGAGCCTTGCGGGGCAACGAGGGGGGCGAACTCGCGCTGCCGGGCCTGGCTGCAGTCACTCCCGACCTGGCGCGGGAGTTCGTCGGGGGGGGCTACTACTGGCTCACGCTCGGAGGGGCGGATCGGCTCTCGCCCGAGGCTGCCGCGGTCCTCGCCCTCCACAAAGGCCCGCTCACCTTCACCGGCACCCTGCCCTTCCCGGCCGCCGCCGCCGCGAAGCTCGCGGCCAACGAGGGGTTGATCTCGTTGCCGCATCTGGCCACACCGCCCGAGGAGGTGCTTCTCTCGCTGTCCGAGCATCGCGGGAGCCTCGTGCTCGGGGGCGTGAAGCGACTGACGGCCGAGCTGGCGGCCGCGCTCGCCTCCCATGCCGGAGTCGTGTTCCTCCCCGCCGTCCAGACGGTCCCGCCGGAGGTGGCAGCGGTGTTGGCTCCGCGGAGCGACACGGTCGTCCTCAGCGGCCTGGCGTCGATCGATGTCGAGACCGCGGCGGCATTTTCCCGACACGCCCGCGAAACGCTGGTCCTCGGCGGCCTGACCGGCCTCTCGCCCGAGGTCGCCGCGACGCTGGCGGCCTTCGACGGACCGCTCGCCCTGCCCGCCGTCACGACGCTCGAGCCGGAGGTGGCCCGGGCACTGGCGACCCATCGCGGCAGACTGGTGCTGGAGTCGATCACGGATCTCCCGGATGAGGTCGCAGCGGAACTGGGAAAGCACGCGGGCGGCCTCGATCTTCCCGGGGTCGAGCGGCTCTCCACCGGGGCGGCCGAGGCCTTGACGGCCGCGCCGGGAACGCTTTCGCTACCGAGCCTGGTCGGCCTCACTCCCGAGGGTGCCGCCGCGTTCCTCGCCCGCGAGGAACCACCCGAACTGCACGCACTCCAGCTGGTCGAGCGGATCGATTCGCTGCCGCTCGCGCGACTGCTCGTGGCCCGGTTCGATGATCTCGAGTTGGCGAACGTCACGGCCCTCGAGGGCCCCCTGGCGACGGCCATCGCCGGCGTGCTCGCGCGCACTCGCGGCACCCTCGCGCTCCCGGCCCTCGAGCGGATCAGCCCCCGGGCCCTCGAGGCGCTGCTCGACAAGAAAGACGTCGTGCTTCCCGAGATCGAGGGCCTCACGCTCACCCGCGAGCCCGGCGCTGCCTTGACCGACGACGTCGTGGTGCCCGGGCCGTGACGGATGTCCGCCGGACCGCGACACCACCAAAGGCCCACGGACGGCGGCAACGCGAATGGCGGCGGCAGGGCTGCCCCCCGCTCACGCCCCCGGTTACCGGCCGGCCCGACCGCGAACTGCCTGGAGGTTGCGACGCGAGGGCTCGTGCTTCGGGTCCCGCGCGAGCGCCTGCTCATAGGAGTGCGCCGCCTCCCGATAGCGGCTCTGACGCGCCAGCGCCACCCCGCGATTGAACCAGGCCCGCACATCCGCCGGGTCGTGGCGGATCGCCTGGTCGAAGTCAAACTCGGCCTTCCGCGGCTGACCGGCGGCGAGGTAGGCCAGCCCCCGATTCAGATAGGCGAGCATGTAGGTGCGGTCGCGGCGGATCGCCGAGGCGTAGGCGTTGATCGCCTCCAACGGCCTGTCGAGTTCGACGAGCGTGAGCCCGCGCCACAGCTCAGGGCGGGGATCGTCGTAGGCGATGCCGGCCGCCTCCTCGAAGTCCTCCAGCGCGATGCCATACAGGCCGAGGTGAAACCAGGAGATGCCCCGCCGGAGATACATCTCGGAATCCTGCGGGTCGAGTTGCAGGCCCTTGGAGAGCGCCTCCACCGAGCCCTCGAAGTCGCCCAGCCGCCGCGCGACCACCCCGAGCGCGAGATACGCGATCGGGAGTTTGGGATCCTTCTTGATCGCCTCCTCGAGTTTCAGACGGGCCTCGGCGAACCGGCCGGCCCGGTCGAGCGTCTCCGCCTCGACGAGCAACGGCTCGGCGGGGGATGTCTCCGGCGTGCCGCGGTCGGGCAGCATGCTGGGCCGGCGGCCGCGGACGGCCGATTCCCCCGGTGCGACGGCCTCGCCGGGCGCGGTCGCCTCCGGGAAAGGAACCGGGATCCGCGGGGCCGGCGGCGCGGGGGCCGGGCGGACCGCACCGGGGCCGAACGGGTTCAGCTCGTCGGCGAAGGGATCGTCCTCAGGAACGCCGACCGGTTGTGCGGAGGCCGAGACCGGCAGCCCTGCGAGTGCCGCCCCCACGAGCAGTCCTCCGACCACGGCCGCGACGTGGCGGACCAGAGCCGAAAGCGACGGGGCGGAAACGCAACTGTGCATGGGATGCAACGGTAATCCGATTCCGATATCGGGCAAATCGACCGCAATCCTGGCCTTTCCCCGCCGTCCGAGCACCGCCGCCACAACCCATCCAACCACGGCCGCGCCACCGTCAGGACCGGTCGAAGTTCACGCGGGCCGCTGCAGCAGGCCGCCGAGACGCTCCTCGAGGCCCGAGCGGATCCGGCCGGCGAACAGCCCCGCCATCGTGGGCAGTTCCAGCCGCACGACGAGTTCCGCCGGCAAAACGTCGACGTCGCCGGCGATCGCCATGCCCATCACGGTCAGATCCACCCGGAGCCGCTCATCGCTTTCCCAGGCGGCATCGATCGCGGAGACCTTGTCGGCGTAATCCGTGCGGGCCCGCTCGATGCCCCGGTCGAGCCGGCGACGCACCTCGGCCTGATCGAGGCCATGCGGGAGGCGAACTTCCAATGGTTTCACGACGGGCGAACTCCCGGGGACAGTCGATCGCGGGCCGGAGCCGCTTCTCGGCTGAGTGTAACAAGCTCGCGCACCCGCCGCGCGGCCACCCGGCCGGCGCGGCCGCCGTCGCAGGCCGCCGACCTCACACCCACGACCCGCACCCCGATTCGGAAGGCCGCCGCGACGCCGGCCGGCGTGAGCCGGCCCGCCACGGCGAGCGTCAGGCCGGCCGCCGCGGCGGCGGCGTTCCAATCCGCGAGCGACTGCAGCGTGACGGTCTCGAGCAGCCCGATGCCCTGCTTGTCGAAGGTGTCGACGAGCACCGTGACCGCCCCGGCCCGCGCCGCGGCGTCGATGATGTCTTCAGGGGCGGCCGCCCCTGCCCGCCGCCAGTCGGCGTAGGCGACCGCCACGGCCTCCAGGCCCGACGGGAGGCCATCCCGCAGTCGGGCGAAGGAGCCCCGCCAGGCGGCGGCCGTGAGCCCGGCCGGCCCGGCCTTGACCGCCGTCGGAGGCGGTACCCGGGCCGGGAGCAGGCCGCGCAGTTCGGCCAGGTGCGCGACGATCCGATCGGGTCCGGCGGCCAGTTCACCGCCGGCCAGCGTGACCGGAGCCCGCCCCGCCACCTGGGCGCTGACCGCCGCAGCCACGGCCACGTCGGCCCGGCCGAGTGGGCCGTGGGCGGGTTCCTTGATGTCGATGATCGCGGCGCCGGCCGTCACGGCGAGTTCGGCTTCGGCGGCGTCCCGCACGCTCACGAGCAGCCCCGGCGGCCAGCGCTGCTCGTTCATGCCGCGGGCCCCGCGACCGTCTCTCGCTTCGCCTCGATCAGGGCCGCTGCGATCCGCTGCACGGTCTCACGCGAGAGGGGCTCGCACCACCGGCCGTCGATCACGGCGTGGCCGTCGTCCCAGGTGCCCCAGGGTCGAAACACCGGCCGCGCCTTCCATTCGGTCGCCCGCTCGGCAAATCGAACGACGAGCGTGCCGACCCGCAGCCGGGGCGAAGCTTCGTCGCCACCGGGCTCCGGCAGGAGCTCGGAGCCGCGAAACACGCACTCCACCACCTCGAGCGGCACCCGCTCGACTCGCCCGGGCGCGAGCCTGATCTCGAGCCGATCGCCGGCGCACGCCAGCCGGGGCGCCGCCGCCGCGCGGGCCATCAGCGCCGCCCCGGCCAGCGGGGCCGCGGCGAGGGCCAACGCCGGCCCCGCGGCCCAGCCGAGGCCCAAAGCCACAAGGCCCACGGTCGCGGCGGCCGCAACGGCGATCGTGATCGCGGCCAGCCCCGCCACCGGACGGACGTTGCCCCGAAGCCAGACCTCCCGCCGCTCGGCCGCTTTCATGATTCCGCTTTCGCTCTCCTGCCCGCTGGCATACGATTTTGGCTCAGACTGCGGCCGCTCGCCTTGCGGGCAGGGCTGCCACCACCCGCACGGACGCCATGCACGACCTTCCCAGCCACGACGCCTCGCATGGTGGCCCGGCCACATCGGGCTCGGCCCGCACCCTCTGCGGAGTGGGCCTGGCCCTCGCAGCCTACCTCGTGGCGGCGGCGGTCGGCTGGCCCCAGCATGGTCGGGATTTGCTGGTCGCCGCACAAGCAGGCCACCACGCGGCCGATCATGGCGACGACCACGCGCCCGCCGCCGGCGACCATGCCTCGGCTCACGATGACCACGCCCACGCCGCCGGTCAGCATGCGGCTGGGGCCGCCCCGCCGCTTGCCACGGTGGTTCCCTTCGTGGTGCTCCTCAGCCTGATCGCGGTGCTCCCGCTCATCCCCAGCCTGGCCCATTGGTGGGAGCACAACTCGAGCAAGCTGCTGGTGGCGGCCATCCTGGCGGCGGTCACGCTGGCCTACTACCTGTTCGTGCATAGCCAGCCGGTCGAGCTCCACTTCCCGGCCCACGGCGTCGTGGCCCCCGCGGCGGCGGGCCCCGCCTGGGGCGTGGCCGGCACGGTGCTCGTCAACGCCCTGTGCGCCGAGTACATCCCCTTCATCCTCCTCCTGTTCGCGCTCTACACGATCACCGGCGGCGTCCGGATCGAAGGGGATCTGGCGGCCACGCCCACCGTCAATGCCGCCTTCATCGGCATCGGCGCCCTGGCGGCGAGCTTCATCGGCACCACCGGCGCGGCGATGCTCCTGATCCGGCCGCTGCTCGAGACCAACCGCCAGCGGCGGCAGGTGGTGCACACGGTGGTGTTTTTCATCTTTCTGGTCTGCAACTGTGGCGGCTGCCTGCTGCCGATCGGCGACCCGCCGCTGTTTCTGGGCTACCTCCAGGGCGTGGACTTCCTCTGGACGATGTCGCTCTGGCGGGAGTGGCTGTTCGTGAACGCGGCGGTGCTGGCGATTTACTGGCTCTGGGACACGTTCCTGGCCTATCCGCGGGAGTCCGGCAGCGACCTGTCCCGCGACGAGCACACGGCCGGCCGGATCCGCATCGAGGGGCTCTGGCCCAACCTGCCGCTGATGGCCGGAGTGATCGCCGCGGTGGCCCTGCTCGACCCGTCGAAGACGATCCCCGGCACGAGCTGGCATCCCTGGATCTACCTCCGGGAGGTCACCCTCCTCGGGCTCGTGGGCCTGTCGCTCGTGCTGGGCTCGGCCGACGTCCGGCGGCGCAATGGCTTCACCTACTTCGCGATCCTGGAAGTGGCCGCGCTCTTTGTGGGCATCTTCATCTGCATGCAGCCGGCGCTCGCGATCCTCAACGAGCGGGGCGGGGAGTTGGGCATCACCTCGCCCTCGGGCTTCTACTGGGTCACCGGCGGCCTCTCGAGCGTGCTCGACAACGCCCCCACGTATCTGGTGTTTTTCAAGACGGCCCAGGCCCTGCCGGCCGAGGCGGGGGCGGCGACGATGGCGGGGGTCGAGGTGGGCCGGCTGGCGGGGATCAGCCTGGGGGCCGTGTTCTTCGGGGCGCTGACCTACATCGGCAACGGGCCCAACTTCATGGTCAAGGCGATCGCCGAGCAGGCTGGCGTGAAGATGCCGAGTTTCTTCGGCTACATCCTCTACAGCTGCGGCATCCTGCTGCCTGTCCTGGCCGCCGCGGCGTTCCTGTTTCTGTAGCGGTTTCCCGCAGCGGCCGTCCGGCAAAGGTAAGATTCCGATCGTGAGCAAGGCAGCCAAAGCCCGCGAGTCGTTCGACGTCGTCACCGGCGAGGCCCGGTTTCGGGAGCTCGTCGAGCGGCTGGCGGATCAGCCCTTCATCGCCTTCGACACCGAGTTCGTCTCGGAACACACCTACCGCAGCCAGCTCTGCCTCTTGCAGGTGGCCGCCCCCGGCGTGCTGGCGGTGGTCGATACGCTGGCCGTCCCCGAGATCGAGCCCTTCTGGCGGCTCCTGGCCGAGCCCGGGCGGACCACGGTGGTGCACGCCGGCCGCGAGGAGATGGGCTTCATTCTCCATGCGATCAAGACCCGGCCGGCGAAGCTGTTCGACGTGCAGGTGGCGGCGGGCCTCGTCGATCACGACTACCCGGCCGGCTATGCGGCGATCGTGCGGCGGTTCCTCGGCGAGCAGGCCGACAAGGGGGAGACGCGGACCGACTGGCGGAAGCGGCCGCTCTCCGATTCGCAACTGGCCTACGCCGTGGACGACGTGCGGCATCTGGAGCGGCTCTGGCGGAAGATGGAGGACAAGCTCGAAACCCTCGGCCGGACCGCCTGGATGGCGGCCGAGATGGCCACCTGGCAGGACGACGTCGAGGAGTCGTTCGTCCGCAAGCGGTGGCGGCGGGTGGCGGGCCTGGGCAACCTTTCCCGCCGCGAGCTGGCGGTGGCCCGCGAGCTGTGGCACTGGCGGGACGCCG
>JBIKXY010000152.1:0-7164 GCA_044355515.1 Pirellulales bacterium | reverse complement strand
CGAGATCCTGAGGGTCGTCTCGCTGCCGGGCGGGCCCACCGCGAGTTCGCTCTCGGCAGTGATCGTCACGGCCGCGGCCTCGGCCAGCGGCTCGCCGGCGAGCCGCGCCGGGCCGGGGCCGGCGACCAGCTCCACCTTGGTCGCGATCGCCTCGAGCGTGGCCGCCGCGGCGTCGCGGGCTCGCTCGAGCTTGTCGAGCCACGACACGTCGTCGGCGGTGAGTGCCGGGAGTTGCTTCTCCTCCGCGACCAGGACGGCGAGGTTCTCCCGCAGCGCGTCGATCCGGGCGCAGCGGCCGCCGAGGCCGTGCCGTTCGATCGTCAGCCGGGCCCTCTGCTCGCAGAGTTCGAGCAGCGTCACGGCGATGGCGGCCTGCTGCTGCCGGGTGCTGGCGGAGTCCACGTCGTCGAACGCCGTGGTCAGTGCCTGCGCGGCCGCCGCCTCGGCCGCGGCCAGGTCCGTCAGCCGCTTCGTGGCAGGCTCGATCGACTGCTCCAGCTCGGCAAGCTGGGCGGTGCAGTCGGTGATCTCGGTGTCGGCCTTGAGGATCTCGTCGTGGGCGGTCGTGGCCTCACGGGCGCCGGCCTGCTCTTCGGCGAACCGGATCCGCAGGTCGCCGACGGTGTGGAGCTTGCCGGTCACGCCCTCGAGTTCGGTGGTCTGCGCCGCGAGCGTGGTCTCCGCCGTGGCGATCATGCGCTCGGCCGAGTCGATCGCGGCCACGGCCGCGTCGAGGTTGTCCACGAGCGCGGTGGCGGCCGTGAATGCCGTCTCGGCCTCCTGGCACTCCTCGCCGATGCGGGCGAGGCCGGAGCCCGTCTTGATGCCGCCGTCTTGACGATAGATGGCTGCGTGGCGGCTGTCGATCTCACGACTGACCCGCGCGTCGAGCGATGACTCGAGCACGCCGCCGCCGCCGAGCCGGCCGAGCCGGTCACGAAGCTGCTGGGCCGGCTGCTCGGCATTGGCCTGGGCGACGGGATCGGCCCCCGAACTGCCCTGCCAGACCCAGAGATGGGCCCACTGCATCTTGAGGCGGTTGTCGGCCACCCGGTTGCCGAGGTTTTCGGCCCGCACGAGCTCGTGGATTCGAGCCTCGGCCTCGTCGCCCTGGAGGCTGCGGCCGCCCGCGACCGCCCCGGCCCGGCCCGCGGCGACGCTCTGGACGGGGCCTTCGTCGGCCAGGATGGTGGACGCTGCGGCGGCGGTCGCCGCGAAGGTCTTCTTGATCGTGTACTTCCGCCCGCCGGTCTCGAACGAGAGCATGACGCTCGGGTGTCCCGGGTGGAGATCCGAACGCATCGCCTTGTGGGGAGCACCGGTGCCGCGACACTTGAGGAAGAAGGCGTTGTGGATCGCCTCCACGAGCGTGCTCTTGCCGAACTCCTGGTTGCCCCCCACGACCGTGCGCGAGGGATCAAAGGCGACGCTCGCACGCTTGAGGACGCGGTAGTTTTCCACGGTGACCGAAAGCAGCTTCATCGGGCGCTATCCTCCGCGGGGAGCAGGGCCGGTGATGCGGCAGCAGGCTCGGCACAGGCGGGCAGCGGCTCGGGCGGCTCGGCGGCGGTGGCCGTGACCAGGGCGTGGAGGATGTGGATCGCACGGCGGACCACGTGGGGATCGGGCGGGCTTCCGTCGCCGGCAGGCGGCGGCTTTCCCTCCAGCATCGCGACCAGTTCGCCGGCCACGCGGGCGATGATCGGGTCGCCGGGCCGCTCGGCCAGTTCACGGATCTCGTCGGCCGAGGGGGCGATGATGGTCTGGTCGTCGAGGTCGAGCCGCAAGAGCCGGGCCGTCCACGACTCGACGATCCTGTCGAGTTCGGCCCGTTCACCGAGCGAGACGCTGCCGCTCACCTCCAGCCTTGCCAGGCAGGCGTCGAAGCCCGCCTCGCCGGCGGCGGCCGGCCGCGTGGCCTCGGTGAGCCAGTCGTCGAGCTGCAGGGGCCCGTCATCGCCGAGGGCTGCGGCATGCACGAGCCAGCGGAAGCGGCCCGTGGCGACCGGTTCCACGCGCGGCTCCGCGGCCCGCGAGACCGTGACCATGGCCACGTGGCCGGGCCGCTGGCCCGGCTTCGGGAACCGGTCGATCTCGGGCGACCCGCTGTAGAAAGCCTTGGGTCCGGCGGCCAAGAAGCCATGCCAGTCGCCCAGGGCGAGGTAGTCGAGCTCGGCGAGCGGCAGCCGGTCGAGGGCGAGCGTGTTGATGCCCCCGCCGGCGGGCTCCTCCTCGTCGGCCTGGCTCGTGCTGCCGGGACCGATCACCCCGCCGGCCGCACCGCCCGATCCGCCGGGGGCGAAGACGGTCGTGCTGCCGTGGGCGATCGCGATCCGCGGCCGGTCGCCGAACGGGGCGAAGTCGAGACCGCGGATCCAGGCGGTGGGATCATCGGCCTCGTGGCGGCGACGCAAGGGGCAGGGGAGAAGCACCACGCTCGCGGACCCGCCGTCAGGTCGTGGAACGTCCACGACCACGGGCCCGGGCTCGAGCAGCAGGTGGAAGTTGGCGGCCAGCCGGCGGTGTTCGCTCTTGAAAAAGGGCTGCTCCCAGAGGCTGTCGGGGCCGCCGTGGTCATGGTTGCCCGGGATGCAGTAGACGGGCACCTCCAGCGACGCGATCGCCCCCAGAGCCGTGGCGACGGTGGCGTTGGTGGGCGTAGGGGAATCGAACAGGTCGCCGGCCACGACCACGAAGGCCGCCCGCCGCTCGCGGACCACGCCGCCGATCCGGCGAATGGCCTCGATCCGCTCCTGCTGCACGCGGGCCCGCTTGGCCGGGTCGGCGATCGACGCGAACGGCTTGCCGATCTGCCAGTCGGCGGTGTGGAGGAACGTGATCACGCGTGGCTCCTGAGCGGCCCATGCGGGGGCGAGGCAGTTAGTGTACGGAAGTTCAAACTTGTGTCAAGCGGCTAGAGCCGGTCGGCGAGGCCGCTGGCCCGGCGGATCGGGCGGGCCACGGCGGCGGCGATCACGTCCTCTGTGCCCACCACCGTGACCCGGTCGATCGCCCGGGTGACGCCCGTATAGAAAAGCTCGCGGGAGAGGATCCGGCTGGCGTGCTCCGGGAGCACCACCACCGCGTGGCGATACTCCGACCCCTGGCTCTTGTGGATCGTGAGCGCATGCACCGTGGCCACCTCGTCGAGCCGCGTCACCGAGACGCGGCGGACCGCTCGGCCCGCGGGAAACGCAGCCTCGAGCCGAGCCGATCCGTCGGCCGCCGGCACCACCAGACCGATGTCGCCGTTGAAAAGATCCAGCGCTGGCGTGTTGCGGGTGATCATCACCGGCCGGCCGGGATACCAGGGGGGGCCGCCGAACAGGTCGAGCTTCTTCTCGACGAGCAGGTTCCAGCCCGCGGCGCCGAGCGGGCCCGAGCGATGCGCGCAGAGCACCTGGAGATCTTTCTGGGCCGCGACGGCGGCGGTTGCGTCGCCCGCGCGAGCCAGCCTGCCGAGCCGCTCGGCGTGGGCCACGACTTCGGCCACGAGGGAGCGAAACTCGGGCGAGCCGGGCTCGACCCAGGCGATGGGCCCCGCGAACAGGCCGGCCGGCTGCGTGCCCGAGCCGCCGAGCAGGTCGAGCACGGCGGCCGGGTCGCCGGCCAGGATCGCGTCGGCCAGCGCCCCGATCTCGGCGCCGAAGCGGTGTCGGGTGACGAGCCGGTCGGTGACGGCGGCGAGCGCCGACCCCTCCCGGGCGGCGGCCCGGGCGATGTCGGCGAGCACCGACCCGGCCTCGACGCTCGCCAGCTGGTCGGGATCGCCCACGAGCAATAGCTCCGTGTCGGCCGAGACGGCGTCGAGCAGTCGATGCATCAGTCCGCTCGAGAGCATCGAGGTCTCATCGACGACGACCAGGTCGTAGGCCAGCGGGTTGTCGGCGTTGAAGCGATACCGCGGGCTGCCCCGGGGGCGGACCTTCAGGAGGCGGTGCACCGTCACCGGGTGGGCCGCGTCGATCGCATCGAGCACCGGCCGCGGCGCGTGCTCCGCCACGCAGCGGGTGCGCAGCGCTTCGGCCATCCGCGCGGCCGCCTTGCCCGTGGGCGCGGCCAGCGCGATTCGCGTGGCGGGGTCGGCCGTGAACTTCTCGATCAGCCGCCGGGCCACCTCCGTCGTCTTGCCCGTGCCGGGGCCGCCGAGCAGGATCCGCACGCGACCAGCTGGCGGGGCCCGGTCACCGCCCGTGCCGGAAGTCGCAGTTCCCGTGAGCCGGCGGGCGATCGCCTCTTCCTCGTGGAGCGAGCGGGCCAGATAGAGCCGGTCGCCGTCGAGGATGAACGGCCGCCGGTCACCGGGCACTCCCACGAGCGATCCCGCCGAGCGGAGGGCCGCTTTCCAGGCGGCCGCGTCGGCGGGCCAGGCGAGCCCGCCGGTGGGTGAATGATCGCCGCTTCCCCAGTCGGCGATCCGACCGAGATCGACGCAGGTGTGGCCATCGCGGGGCGTCCGCAGCACGAGGGCGAGCGACAGCCAGGCCAGCGGCTCGGGCTCGAGCGGCTCGTCACGGGAGGCCACCGAGACGAGCACGCCCACGGCGGCGACGTCGTCGGCCGAGATCACCCCCGCATCGACATAGGCCGCGAGGCCCGGGGGTGGATCAGCGGTGATGGGCATGGCCATGTGTCTGACTGCTCAGGGGGCAAAGTTTGTGGAAGGGGTTGCCCGTGCCAATCGAGCGGCGTTGCTGGCAAGCGCAGACAGGATGTCGAAAGCGTAGCCAGCATCGAGTGAGCGAAGGGCAGGAGGCCCGTAGCGAACGTCCGGCGAGATGGCACGGGCAACCCCGGTCATGGCTCCAGCCCCTCGCGCTTCCCCGCGAACAGATCGCTCAGCCGCCGCCAGATCGTCGGCGGCGGCACCCAGGCGAACACCCCATAGCGATGCCCCGCCTCGTCGAGCGGAGTGTCGCGCCCGTACATCCCGCGGGTAAAGCCATACACGACGCCGGCGATGCACCCGCCCGGATCCCAGCCCGCCGGCTTCACCGGCCCGAGCCGCCAGCGGAGCAGCCGGTAGACGGCCGTGCCGTAGACGAGCGCTTGAAGCGGATAGTGATGCTCCTCCATCGCCGCCACCAGCCGGCTCGGCGCGTAGGCGGCCAGCGGCACGGCCTCGTCGCGGCGGTGCAGCCGGTTGGTCTTGTAGTCGGCGATCACGAGCAGCGGCTCGTCGGCCGGCCGACCGGGCAGCCGCAGGACCGCGTCGATCGAGCCGTTGATCAGCCCGGCCAGCGGGATGTCGAAAGCCGGGCCGGCGAGCAGGCGGGCGTAGTCGGCGAGCGGGTCGCCGGCCGGCAGGGATGCTGCCAAGACCCGGCCCACATCGCTCGCCTTGACGCCCGCGGTGAGGCTGGCGAGGCCCATCTCGAAGTCGAGTTCCGCGAGGCGATCGGCGGCGGCGAAGTCGGCGAATCGCAGGTCACGAAAGGCCGCGCCCGCCGGGCCGCCGAAAGGGGTCTCGATCGTCGCGGCGATCATCGCGGCCAGCGGCTCGTGGTGCGGCCGGAGGATGCTGGAGGTGGCCACCTCGCCCACCACGCGGGTGACGTCGGCGGCCCGGGCGGCGGCGTCGGCGGCGGGATCGACGGCGAGCTGTTCGAAGATCTCGTGCACGGCCGAGCCGAAGGCCGTGCCCGCAGGGAGATCGGGAAGCGGAAACGCCGCCAGGTCGGGGAGGGTGGCCTCGGCCTGCGTCGGGCCCACGGCGGCTGGCGGCAGCGGCTCTCGCGCGGCCGGATCACCGGCGCCGGTGATTGCTTCGTCGTGACCGTAGCCCGGCCTGACATGGTCACTCGTGGCGGCATGGGCGGCCGCGGCCACGATGCCGCTGAACGAGGTCCGTCGGTAGGTCTGCTTGACCTCGGCCGGGAGCGGGGCGACCGCCGGCACGACCGGCAGTGCCGCCGTGGCCGTCGGCCGCCAGCGGGCCGGCAGCCGCGGCAGGTCGGCGGCGTCACGCGGCGGCGGCGGGTTGGTGATCACCGCCTGCAGCACGCCGTCGGCCCCGTCGGTCTTGCGGATCACGCAGAGGTGATGCCGCGGACGGGTCAGGGCCACGTACAAGAGCCGCCGAAACTCCTGATTGTCGGCCGCCAGCACCGCCGCAGTGGCCGGGGCCGACGCGCCGCCGGTCAGGGCGTAGGCCAGGTCGAGTCGCCGCTCGGCGCCGGCATAGAAGACGGCCGGACCACGCGGGGCCTGGTCCTTCTCCTTCCAGTCGTCCACCACGACCACGCAGGGAAACTCGAGCCCCTTGGCCACATGCACCGACATGATCCGGACGGCGTCCTCGTCGCTCTCCACGCGGCGGCTGACGAGCTCCGACTTCTCGTCGCGGCGGGCGAGCTCGGCCATCTGCTCGAGCATCGCCCGCGCATCAGAGCCCCGGCCGCGGCTCGCGTCGTGGAGCAGCTCGACCAGGTGCGCGAGATCCACCACGTGCCGCTCGCCGTCGGAGCCGGCCGTCAGCCGCCCCGCCATCCCCACGTCGGCCATGATCGCCCCCTTGACCGCGGCGATCCCGCGGGCCCGGAGGATGCCGTGCAGTTCCGCGATCCGCTCCTGCACCGCCTGCTCGGCCTCCTCGCCGAGGCGGCCCACGTCGGTGAGCGGATAGCCGAAGAACACGGTGGCTGCCGCCCGGCGGACGCGACTGCCGCTGCCGGGGCGCTCCATCGCCTCGAACAACACCCGCAGATCGTCGGCGACCTGTCCCGCCATCACGCTGGCCGTGCCCGTGCTCACCACCGGAATCCCCGCCCGCGCGAGCCGTTCCCCGATCCGCTTGCCGGTGGCGT
The DNA here is from genome assembly GCA_044355515.1 of Pirellulales bacterium. Taxonomy (GTDB): domain Bacteria; phylum Planctomycetota; class Planctomycetia; order Pirellulales; family UBA1268; genus QWPN01. The sequence goes on along the minus strand of JBIKXY010000152.1, from coordinate 358 downwards.
TGACGCGGACGAGCACGCAGATGTCCCGCGGCCGCATCGGCAGCTGCGACTCCGCTCCCGGGTCCGCCGAACCGGCGGTGAACCGCCCCCGGTCGAGCAGCTCGAACACCTTGCGGGCGGCGGCGTCCGCGGGCCAGACCTCGCCTGAGCCGATGAACTCGACGGGCGGCAGGTCGACCAGCCGCGACTCGCCGCGGTGCTCGGCAGGCTCGACGGCCTGGTAGTCGATGCCGGGGCCGAACGACGCGGCTGCCAGCGCCTCGTTGAGCGATTCGAGCAGCGGTCCGTCGGAGCGGTAGTTGGTCGCGAGCGAGCGCCGCGGCCGGCCGGCTCCCTCGCCCGCGGCGAACCGCAGGTA
>JBIKXY010000378.1:0-7203 GCA_044355515.1 Pirellulales bacterium | reverse complement strand
TAGATTGATCGCAAAAAGGATAGCACAATTGCGATCAATCTAGAACCGACTCTCGTTCTCTTTAAAAATCTAAAGGAATTAACCAGCAGTAAACCCTGTTCTTTTAAAAATGGTAAGGGAATATAAGACAAGTAGTTATTTGTGATAAATATTAACTTTTCTCCGAAAATACTGGACACGTACTCCTGCTGCATTAATCTAAGATAACCTAAGTTTTTAAAGATTAACTGACCCTGTGTAACTTCTGTTTCAAAGTGAGAGTAAGGTAATTTATTAATTTTTGAAATGTTATCATATAGTGATAATACGTTAACCGGTGTACTGTCAGCAGATAGCAAATAATTTGTTACATGCAATTTCTTATTATTTTGAATGTTTTTTGAAATTAAAACTTCTTGGTCAAACTCTTCAGTAGCTTCATCTAAGATCATAGTTTCTGACATAATAGAGTAGTTATTCACGAAAAAACTAAAGTTGCTTTCAGTAAATAATAAATTTAAATAACTAGTTGAAAAATAGTTATCATAGTAATAGTCATCGTGAATACATTTTTGTGGGTAAATTCAGTGATTGCTTGGGTTAGATTTAAGGTACAAAAAGGTTAAGTAAAAAAGATTTAGTGCTTCAAAACAAAAGTTATTAAAAAAAGATTTTTCTAATTTTACCAGTATCTGCAGTAATACTTTGAAATTTAATATTATAGAAAAAGTTGAGTTATATTTCTTTTCTTGTACAGTTAAGTGCACACCGGATGTCATTGAAAAATGCAAAAAGGTGGGATCGAACCACCGACCTTCAGATTTTCAGTCTGACGCTCTACCAACTGAGCTATTTTTGCAACAATTAAATTATAGTAGCAAAAAAAAAAATACTGATAAGATAAAACATTATAAAAGAAATGTAGATGTAAATAAAATTTTTTCAATTCATTAAAGATAATTGGTCTATTCTATATCTGGGTAACGTACCACGCACAATAATCGCAATAATACAGATTAGACACGTTTTAAATATAAGCATCGCCATAATACCCCTTCATTCCTGTGCAGTTTTCTTATAAAAAGAATACGATTGCAGCAAGTACGAAAGAAAGGAATACAAATGTTTCAATTAACGCAAACCCCATTAAAGTTGTATTAAACAAGTTTTCGACTTCTTCAGGATTTCTAGAAACAGCTAAATTATAACAAGCAAATAAAATTCCAGTAGCTAAAGCAGCACCTGCAATTGGCATCATACAAAATCCGAAAACTAATACTTTAGCAGCTAAAACGATTAACATAACTATTGTTTATCGATAAGTCCTGCATAAGTTTTAGACTTTAATATAGCAAACTTTGAAGACTCTGGTTCTATTAAAAAAGAAGTTAAAATAGTACCATAACTATTTAAAATATGTAAGTTTTCTATTTTTACAAGCAGTGAAAGTCACCGAATACAAACAGCCGATCGTTGCGCTGGCAAGACGTATCTGTACTCTACTGAGTATTTTTTACGTAGTTTGCTTTTTTTTTGTTTTTTTGTTTTTACATTTTTACAGATTGGTTTTACCATAGGGAGGTTTTGCTCGATTCGTCACAAAAACGCTCTATTGACATCTTTAAACAACTCGTAGGAGTCATATAAACTTTTAAACTCACTGAAATCATATTTTTGAAAGTTCATCGAAGTCAAAAAATCAGAAGGTACATTCACCTTATTGTATGCTCTTAAAAAGTATAAATAATATAAATTGAACGTTTTAGTAGCTCGCATTTTATTACCATCTAAAGTAAACATACCAGCCATTCTTGAGGAAACTGTAGACTGTAATCCAATAAACCTGTTTTTGTAAGCAATTGCTGTGCTTAGTAGATTGAGTTTTCTCAAAGTTAAAAAATTTAATAAAGTATTATTATAAGCACATGGGCTATAAGCAACAGATACGTATTCTATAGATTTTCGTGTATGTAATCGCTTTGCTTCTGTTTTTATAAATTTTTTTAAAAAAAATATATGTTTAGAGGAACTCATAAATTTAGTTTAATAAATACATATACAACAGCGTTGTATTAACCACAGAACTTAAAGCAAGAACTACTGAAATATTATCATTATTATTATACAAAATAAAAAGAGTCACTATAGCCAAAAAAAACAAAATAATTATAAGTACTTTGGAAAAAAGAGCAAATAGAATACAATAGTGCGCTTTTAAAAATAAAAAGAATTGGATGTAAACTAGCATAGTCAAGATCGTAAATACTACGATGGATTCGTACTTTAAAAATTTGTATAATTCTGCTTTTAACATGTGTAAACCAGCTATACCAAATTTTATGCCTAAAGCGATTACAAAAATGTTTCCATGTTTTATAAGATTTAAGGAGGTACTATGTACTAGTGTTAATTCGGAATACAAAGTAGTGTTTACAGCAGTAACTGTGCTTAGTAAATAGTATACAAACAGAACTGTAGTTAAAAAACTAGATCAAAAATAAAGAAGTAATAAATCCACACTTTTAGTTTTCATTTTTTCCTCCTTATCGTAAGTTAATCCAAAAAATTGAAAATAAAAAGAATACCCGATTAATTCAATTAAAAAGATGTACATAAACAAGTTATTAGAGAATTCTAACATCCGCAATGACAGTAACAAGTAGCTTACAGGCAGCAAACTAAAATTTATAAGCTTGTAATTGAATCCTGGAGTACTACTAGCTGATGACAAAAGTATTCATGCAGCCATAAGCGTGGCTAAAAAAAAAAAACTTTCAGAAGTTCAAACTGAACGCTTGCTCGAAATCTCATAAAATATAAGGGTTATCAATGCAGCACGTGTTGTGTCAATGGATATAAAAGGCAACTGCGCTTGGTATATTGCTTCTCTAAATGTACTTAGATCTAGTCTAGCAGGTAATTGAAAATTTATTTGAAGTGTGTGATTTTTTATAACAACTAACGTGGACAGCATGGCATACAAAGTGTACATATACATGCAAAATATAATGTTATAACTAGATGTCGCCATAATACATTTAACGCTTATAAAAAGCGGTATAAACTAATTCTCTTGAGTCAAGAACTGCTCGTATTGATATCTTACGTTTTAGAACTACTTTGGGAACTGTACGCTTAATTACATAATTTTTTTGTGATGCAAATAACAACAGTAAAGCGTGTATAGGAAACCGTTTTACTGTTCGAACTGTTAAAATTGCAGATTTGTTGTAACCACTATAAACTCAGTTTGCTCATATGTCTCTCATTAGTAATTGTTATACTATTATAAATGTAAAACTAACTTGATGAGTAATTTTTATAGTGCTAACAGAAGCAAGCGCAGTAAATGGTAAGCCCTTTATTATTGCTTTATTTGTGCTAGCTATAAATTTATTACAGTGGCTATAATTCATACTGCAAGAGTCGGAGTCTGGTGTAAACGTAGTGCGAACCAATTGGTTCCAAGTATTAAATTGCTGACGTCCGACTTTAAAATGTTTTGGTGCTCTCAGAGATACTATTAGTCCTTTTTTAGGTTTATTTTTCAAGTAAGTTTTTATACGACTAGCATGAAATTTGTTGTATACTTGAGTATCGAAATTAAATATTTTCACTGACGTGTGTCTATTTTCATTTAAGGTAATAGCAAGCAGCTTAATATTACAATTCAAACCCAAACAATTAGTTTAAAGTTACGTAGCATAGGTAACAGTAGAAAACAAGATTAATAACGTATAATACTAGTCAGCATGACTTTTGTTACCATTTTGTATTTATAACTTATAATTTGTTTAAGTCTATAAAGAAATTCTACTCTGTAATACCGGAACTCTAAAATAGTTTTGTTTTTACCTATAACGGTCGCTTTTCTTAGATATTTGCCCTTACCAGAGCCCATACGTGAGTTCTTTGATTTTTTACTAAACTGGACATTTTTACCAAAACGTACTCAATACTGTTGTTGGACTAATCTTATTTTATGAGACCTGCGTCTTCTACGTTTTAGAAGTAGTCGTATATACTTAAAATGAACGTTTTCTATAATTGTTTGTCGATAAAGCAGCAGTCCACTATAACCGAATACTAAGTTTTTTTTTACGTGACGCCTTTTTATCCTATTTTTTTGTAGTGTACTTCTGATTTTATTTTTACATTTTACTAAACTCAAATTTTTTTTTAGTTTAGACAGTATTTTAATTTCAGTCTTCGTTTACTGTCTTTTTAAGTAGAATTGGTAGAGTTTATTTAAAAATAAAATAGAACGGGTAGAGAATTAAAGTATTAATAAAAATACCAAAGATAAAAATGCTTAAAAAGTCAAAAATCACGGAATTGCTATCTGTAAAATTTGACAAGTTAAAACGATCTAATACAAATGTAACGGGATAAAAACTTGTTTCAACAGTGTATTCTTGCTGTAACCAGTCTTCAAAGTCATACTCAGAGTAAGTTTCACTTAAAATTGTAATAAAATCGAAATAATAAGTTAAGCCAGTTCAACTGCTGTACGCAAGTATTTGATTGGCACAAATTTGCAATTCAGCCAAATTGCAACTAGCAGTGTAGTAAACAAAAAAAAATCTTGTATAGGGCTCCATAGTTAATGTAATGCTAATTACAAGAAGAAATAGTGTACTGTGGTAAATTAATTTTTTGTTTTTTAGATCTATACGAATAATTTTTTTTCCAAAAATAAACATAAAGAGTACTATAAGAACGATCAGTACAGATAACGACAAACCCTCAAATACAGTATTCATAAGCATAAAAAGTAGACAAACTAGTAGCATTAGATTCGTAATGCTGTTTACATACGCTTGAGTAAGGTTGACGACTCAACCAATAGGTCACGGTTGAACTAGTAAACTCCGTGTGTACATAGAAAGAATACTTAATACCGGAACTATAAGCTTAAACGCGAAGCTAAGATGAAACGCGGTGTATTTCATATCAAAAAAGGTATGTTTAGAATTAAATAAACCGAAGCGAATAAAAAGAACTGTAATAAAAGTTATGGTCATAAAAAGAATGAACGGCGTTTTTTTTACGAATTGGTAATGTTCATGGGCATTACGCGTACAAACAAGTACAAAAAAAAATAACAAAAAATCTACAGAGTCTCAGGTTCACCAACCATTTCAATTCAATTGTAAAAAACCCCAGTAGCCTCCACTTAACAACGCAACAAGCACTAAAACTACTAGAGTACTATTAGAGCTAAGTTTTAGTAAATAAAGTGTCCTAAACCGGTATATAATGATAAAAATATAAACAATAGACCAGTAAAAAACAAAAGGATGAAACACTATAAGTCCAGTAAATAGCTCTTCAATAAGTTTTGTAGTAAACAACCGTTCATGGACTACTTCGTCAATATTTATAACAAGCATAGTAAACCAAAAAACAGTGACAAGTACAAATGGTCGTTTTCAGAATGCGTAGTAGCTAGGAGAAAAAAAAAATACTTACTAAGAAAGAGATAATTAATAAAAAGTTAAAGTGTCACGTATTCAGACTATGGGATAAATGGAGTCAGGTTTGAAACATGCTAGAACCCTCATTGGTTGAGTCTTTGAAACCTATAGTAAAGTAAAATAAAACTATGCCGTGCAGCAAAAACATTAATTTAATTTAAACACGTTCACTTAGTAATAGCCTTTTTTTTATATTCTTTTTGATACGTCTAATTTTTCTAAAAATCGTAGTATAATAGTTAACAAAACCGATATTTACATAATCGGGGATTCCCTCTTCGTTTAGCATTTCTAACAGTTTAAAGCTTTTTTTATTAAATGGTTTTAGTAAAATAAAATACAATGAATGGTTCTCAATAAGAGGCTGCAAGTATTCAAACGTAGCTTTCAAAGCTTTTTTAGATTTTTTTAAACTCTTTGTCAATAAGCCTTTTCTTTTTAGTAAAATACCAGCAGAAATCGTTCTAAAGTAATTACTAGAGTAGCCAAAAATGTAGGGTTTATACTGTTTTAAACTACTAGATAGTACTAACACGTTTCAATGCATGTGCGTAGGCAAGTTCGTAAAAGGGTGTTGCCCAAACCCAACATAAAATTTTAATAACTTTTTAAAAACAAGTGTTCGTTTGGTTGATCTTTTTAAATTTGCATTAAACTCATCACGGTGGGCTACAAACTTTGATAATGTTATATTTTTATAATGATTCAACTTCAATCTAGGGTTTTTACGTATAAAAGGGTTTATCAAAATCTACAACAACGGTTACCCAAGAAAAAAAAGAATTAATCCTATAGAGAATTCTAAAGCTGAGAATACTAAACAAAATAAAGGGATTGCTAACAGTATAGTTGAATCAGTAAAGAAGCCCAATACGCAACAAAATGTGTAAACTAATATTCAAACCAGCTCTATTACTAGCATAAAATTTAAAACATTGGCCGGCATCAATGAAAAAAAAAGTAAGTAAGTTAGTAGAAGTGCATTAAGCATGCAAATGAAATCAATCATTTTTAATTAGCAGTTACTATATTTGTTTTTATGTTAGAACTATATCTATGTTGTCTGTGTAATGACGAACTTTTATTTAAAAAGCCTCTGCGCGAAGAGTATTCAAGTAGTAGTTTACGAGTGTCCCGTAAATTTAAGATGTTCAAGTCAAATAATTCACTTAACTCTCTTTCCAGTCAAGTTGCATTGCAGTACACATTAGATACTGACTCGAGTTTGTTAGCATTACTTAATAATAGCAAGCGTATACTAGCGTTCCATTTACTAAAAAAAAATAGATCTGTATAGTTCGTGTGTAAACTAGTATCGGCGTTTTGTCATACTGTTCTTTCAATAAGGTGGTAGTTTCCGACCCAAATTAAGTTTTTAAGATAGGCATTGATAAGCGGTATATCTGGTTGTAGTACTGAAGTGATGTATGTGTTGGGCGTCGCGATTTTTGATGTAAAAAAATTTATATTTATTTGCGGCATTAACATAAACAAATCAATTGGGAACGCAAACGGACTGTATTTTACTATTTTTTTATCTTTTGTTATTCAGTATAGTATTTTTATCCTTTTATCTTTCTTCTTAGCCACGTAATTTAAAAAGTTATAGGGCTACGGTGATTTACACTAAATTTACGTTTTTATGCGTTTTTAGTGTTTTTATAATAAATAAAGTTACACCCTCCCTATCTAAGATGTAATTATTTATTATATATGTAATTATTTATTATATATGTAATTATTTATT
>JBIKXY010000151.1:0-7295 GCA_044355515.1 Pirellulales bacterium | reverse complement strand
CTCACGGCCGACGAGATCGCCGAGACCGCCGAGTTCTTCTCGTTCGGCACCAACGACCTGACGCAGACCTGCCTGGGCACGAGCCGCGACGACATGGGCTCCTTCCTCCAGACCTATACCGAGGAAGGCATCTTCAAGGCGAATCCGTTCGCCTCGATCGACGTCACGGGGGTGGGCCAGTTGATGAAGATCGCCGTCGAGCGGGGCAAGAAGACCCGCCCCGACATCAAGCTCGGGATCTGCGGCGAGCATGGCGGCGATCCCCACTCGGTGATCTTCTGCCACCAGCTGGGCCTCGACTACGTGAGCTGCTCGCCCTTCCGCCTGCCGGTCGCCCGGCTGGCGGCGGCCCAGGCGGCGCTCAAGGAATAGGCGGGCCTGCGCGCGCAGGCTCGGGGTTGCCCGTGCCGCGGCGGTGCGACCTGCGCGCAGGCTCGGGTCTGAAGTGGGCACGGGCTACTCCTCGCGGGCCCATTGACCGTCGATCGCAGCTCCGGGAAGCCGGGGGTGGAAGCCGGAGGAGCCCTGGAGATTTCGCTCCCAGGACGCGGCAGCGTCGGTCGAGGCCGTGCGAAATATCCCAGGCGACGAAGGCTTTTACCCCCGGCGACCCACGCCGTTGGACGTCGCAGGCCTGGGGTGGGTTCGATGGAACGTTGTTTGTCGCTGGGCGGATGCCTGCGGCCGGCGGGTAGGCTCTCGCCATGGATCTCTCTCCCCAGGCCCAGGCGTTGGCGGTGATCGTGGCTGGCGTCGTGGTCCTGTGGATCACCGAGGCGCTGCCGCTGGCCGTGACGGCGCTCTTGGGCGCTGCCGCCTGCGTGCTGGCCGGCGTCGCGCCGGCCCGGGAGGTGTTCGCCCCCTTCGCCGATCCGCTGATCTTTCTGTTCATCGGCTCCTTCATCCTGGCCGAGGCGATCCGGCTGCACGGCCTCGACAAGCGATTGGCCTTCGCCGTGCTCTCGCTGCCGGGCGTGGCCGAGCGACCCGGGCGGGTGCTGGCCGCGGTGGCGGTCGTGTGCGCGACGGCCAGCGGCTTCCTCTCCAACACCTGCGTGACCGCGATGATGCTGGCAATCGTGTCGGGCATCATCGCGGCGATCGAGGAGGCCGGGCGGAAGGCGGGGCGGGTCCCCGCTGCCGGCTTCGCCACCGGGCTCTTGCTCTGCGTCGCCTTCGCCTCGTCGGTGGGAGGGCTGGCGACGCCGATCGGCACGCCGCCGAACCTGATCGGCCTGGGCATGATCCGCAGGCAGCTCGGGGTCGCGATCTCGTTTCCCGGCTGGTGCCTGATCGGCGTGCCGGTGGCCGCCATGCTCACGGCGGTCATCGTCCTGCTGCTTGGCCGGATGTTTCCGGCCGGGGTGCCGCGGCTCGAGGGGGTGCGGGCGTTCGTCACGGCCGAGCGGTTGCGGCTCGGTCGCTGGACCGTGGGGCAAAGGTCCACCGCCGCGGCGTTCGCGATCACCGTGGCCCTGTGGATCCTGCCCGGGATCGCGGTCGTTGCCCGCGGACCCGACGACGCCTGGACTCGGGTTCTCGCCGACCGCCTGCCCGAGAGCGTGGCGGCGGTCGTGGGGGCGGTGCTGCTGTTCGTGCTGCCCGGCGGCGAGGCGGGCGGCCGGCGGCGGGCGGCGCTCCAGTGGACCGAGGCCCGGATCGACTGGGGGATCGTCCTGCTCTACGGCGGCGGCATGGCCCTGGGCACGCTCTGCTTCTCGACCGGCCTGGCCGCGGCCATCGGAGAGTCGATCCGTTGGCTGGTGCCGGGCGGACCCTGGGGGGGCGTGGTGCTCGTGGCGTTGGCCGCGATCGTGGCCGTGTTCACCAGCGAGTTCACGAGCAACACCGCGAGCGCCAACATCGTGGTGCCGGTGGCGATCGCGCTCGGTGCGGCGACGGGCGCCGAGCCGGTCGTGGCGGCGCTCGCGGCCACGTTCGCCGCCAGCCTGGGCTTCATGATGCCGGTAAGCACGCCCTGCAACGCGATCGTGTACGGCAGCGGGCGGATTCCCCTCAAGAGCATGATGGCCGCCGGCAGTATCCTCGACCTCGTGGGCATCGTGGTGATCACCGCCGCGACGCTCCTCGCCGCCCGGTGGTGGTAGCCACGGCCGCGAAGCCGTGAAATCAGAAGGCCACCACGAGTTGCGTCTGGATCGCGGTGCCCGAGTAGCCGGCCCGGTAGGGGTAGAGGATGTTGTTGGCCGGGTTGCGATTCATGTGCAGGGCCTCGAGCGTGAGCCGGGCCTGGCGGGAGCGGCGGATGTAGGCGTTGAGCCCACCGCCGTATTCCTGGCCCGTGCCGAAGGGGCCGGTCACCACGCTCGACCGGGCGTAGACCTCGTAGGTCCGCGGCACGAAGCACCAGGAAAGGTAGGCCATGCCCCCCTGGTCAAAGAGGCTCGCGCGGTCGAAGGGGCCGGTTCCCTTGAAGTTGTCGAGCAGCCGGAAGTAATACTCGAAGTTGACCGCCCAGCCCTGGTACTTCAGGCCGGCGTCCACGGTGGCCAGGTTGTAGAGAAAGCTGTCCACCTTGGTGCCGGCGCCGAGCACGCCGGCGGTCGCGAGCGGAGTGCCATCGGAGAGCCGGACGATCGTGTTTTCGGGGTTGAGGTCGGGGAGAATCCGGGCATAGGTCGGGGCGTAGACCCCGCTCGTGCCCAGCCGCAGCGACGGCTCGTCGTGGTGCTCCATGTCTCCCTGGCCGAAGCCCCAGGGGGCCCACGGCTCCCACCAGGTGTTGCCGGCGAAGGCCATCGAGGTGCCGCGGCGGAGCACGCCGGCCGTGCCGCCATCGATCGCGTTCCAGATGCCCGCCTGGTAGTGCACGGTCTTCTCGGCGAGCGCGCCGACGGCCAGCACGCCCGGGCTGAAGCCCGGCCGGAAGAAGGTGTTGGCCATGCTGCGGTCCACGCCGACCGTCCAGGGGGAGGCGTCGAGCCACTCACGGGTGCCGGCCACCGGGGTGACGCCTGCGCCGACGGTGGCCGCGTCGCTGAACTTCCAGCCTGCCAGGCCGATCGGCACCACGCCGAACGCGGAACCGAGGTCTGAGGTGCCGAACAGGCTGAAGCTGTAGATCATCCGCTCGTCCACGACGTGGCCGGCGAAGTTGATCAGGTAGCGGTTGAGGTTGAAGGTGTTGATGTTGTTGATGGGCCGCACCTCACCGACGGCAGTGGTCCACTGCGTGGCCGAGCGGGCGAACTCGAACCAGCGAAGCTGCATGTAGCCGCTGAGGGCCAGCGCGAAGGGAAACTCGCCGTTTTTGGGGCGGGATGCGTGGAGCAGCAGCCCCTTGGGGGGCACGAGGTCGGTGGCCGGGATGTAGCGGGGCCGGGGGATGCCGGCGAGCCGGGCCGCGACGGCCTGATCGACGAGGTCGGCAAGATCAGCCCCGGTCAGCGCGGCTTCCGCCGGAGCGTCAGGCCCCACGGGCAGCCCGACGACCGTGTCCGGGTCGTTGGGCGGCGTCAGGTTGTCGGCGATCACACCGGCCGGGTCGGGGGCGGGGGGTACGGTGTCGGCCCGGCCGTGACGCGAACCGCAGGCGACGACCACCGCCGCGACCAGCAGCCAGACGGCAACGCAACGGTGGCTGGAGGGCGGATCGCGCATGCAGGCTCCCGTGCCCTGAATCGGTTCTGATTGCGCGGATTCTGCAGTTTTTTCTAGCTGGGCAATCTGGATGGTTTGTCGCCGCACCGCGTAAACGAACTTTCGCGGTCACTTGTTGACGGCGGCCAAAACAGGGATAGGCTGTATCTGTTTTCCAAATGCTGCCAGCTGGCACCATTCGGATTTTTTATCCAGGGCGAGGCGGAAACTCTGGCCTGGAAAGCGTGTCCTCGCGGCTGCGCGAAACGGCCATGAACCTCAAATCCCTCAAAATCTTCTGCGACATCGTCAGCCGGCGGAGTTTCTCCCGCGCGGCCGAGGACAACGGCATTTCGCAGTCGGGGGCGAGCCAGGTGGTCGGGCAGTTGGAGAGCCGGCTGGGCGTGCAGTTGATCGAGCGGTCGAAGCGGCCGCTGGCACCCTCGGCCGAGGGCAAGGTGTTCTTCGAGGGCTGCCGCAAGATCCTCGCCGCCTACGAGGCGCTCGAGGACGAGGTCCGCACGCTCCACGAGGAGGTGGCCGGTCGCGTCCGCGTGGCCGCGATCTATTCCGTCGGCCTGCACCACATGAGCCGCTACGTGCAGGAGTTTCGCGGCCAGCATCCCAAGGCCAATGTCCGGCTCGAGTATCTCCACCCTGAGCGGGTGCTGGAGACGGTCGAAAACGGCGAGTGCGACCTGGGGATCGTGAGCTATCCGCGGAGCACGCGGCTGGTCGAGGCAGAGCCCTGGCGGGAGGAGCCGCTCGTGATCGTGTGCGCCGCCGACCATCCGCTCGCCGCCGCCGACGAGGCCCCGCTCGCGGCGCTTGCGGGCCGGCCGATGGTGGCCTTTGATCCCGACCTCGTGATCCGCCACGAGATCGACCGCGTGCTCCAGGCCCACGACGTCGCGCCCGAGATCGTGCTCGAGTTCGACAACATCGAGACCATCAAGCGGGCGCTCGAAATCGACGCCGGCTTCGCGATCCTGCCCGAGCCGACCGTGGTCCGCGAGGTGGCGGCCGGCACGCTGGCCCGGGTGCGGATCGCCGACGAGGAGGCCGCCCGGGAGCTCGTCCGGCCGCTGGGGATCATCCGCGGCCGCAACCGGCCGCTGGCACCGACCGCCCAGCGGTTCCTCGACCTGCTCCGCGGCCATGCGGCCGATCTCGACGTTCTCCCTGCCGCCCCGGCGACGGTCCGCTGACGGCCGCCGCCCTGCTTTTGCCACCAGTTCCCCGTCGCCCGAGCGAATCGCCATGACCCCCAAGCCTCCCCACGCTGTCCAGCCCCACGACGCCCGCCCGTCCGCCCGCCGCCCCGGTCTCCCGCCGGCTCAGGGCCTCTACGACCCGCTCACCGAGCACGACGCCTGCGGCGTGGGCTTCGTGGTCAACATGCACGGCCGCAGGAGCCACCGGATCGTGCGGCAGGGGCTCGAGGTGCTCGAGAACCTCACCCATCGCGGTGCCTGTGGCTGCGATCCCCTCACCGGCGACGGAGCCGGCATCCTGATGCAGCTGCCCCACGAGTTCTTCGCGGTGGCAGCCCCGCAGGCCGGGATCAAGCTGCCCGCTCCCGGCGATTGGGCGGCCGGCAACATCTTCCTGCCGCCCGCGGAAGGCGACCGGGAGGCGGCCGAGGCATTCTTCGAGAAGCTCTGCCGCGAGGAGGGGCTCGAGTTTCTCGGCTGGCGGACCGTGCCCACCGACAACCAGTCGATCGGCGGCACCGCCCGTGAGGTGGAGCCCTTCATCCGCCAGGCCTTCGTGGGCCGCGGCAAGCAGGTCTCCCGCGAGCACTTCGAGTGGAAGCTGTTCGTGCTCCGCAAGCGGTTCGGGATCGAGATCGGCTCGCTCGGACTCTCGGAGCAAGCGTATGTCTACGTCTGCTCGCTCTCCGCCAAGACGATCGTCTACAAGGGGCTCCTGCTTGCCGACCAGGTGGACAAGTACTACCCCGACCTCTCCGACGAGAAGATGACGAGCGCCCTCGCGCTCGTCCACCAGCGATACAGCACCAACACCTTCCCCACCTGGGATCTCGCCCATCCCTTCCGCTATCTCGCGCACAACGGCGAGATCAACACCGTCCGCGGCAACATCAACTGGATGCACGCCCGCGAGAGCATGCTGGCCCACCCGGTCTTCGGGCCGGATCTCGAGAAGATCAAGCCGGTGATCCGCGAGGGGGGCAGCGACTCGGCCTGCTTCGACAACGCGCTGGAGCTGCTCGTGATGGCGGGCCGCCCGATCGAGGAGGCCGTGAGCATGTGCATCCCCGAGCCGTGGAGCGGCCATGAGAGCATGCCCGACGACCTCAAGGCCTACTACGAGTATCAGGCCTGCCTGATGGAGCCCTGGGACGGCCCGGCGGCGGTGGCCTTCACCGACGGCGTCCGGATCGGGGCCACGCTCGACCGCAACGGCCTGCGGCCCGGCCGCTGGTGGCAGCTGAAGGACGGGCTCGTCGTGATGGCGAGCGAGGCGGGCGTGCTCGAGCTTCCGCAGGCGGAGGTGGTCCGCAAGGGTCGGCTTCAGCCGGGCCGGATGTTCCTCGTGGACACCAAGGAAGGCCGGATCATCGAGGACGACGAGATCAAGCGGAAGCTCGCCACCGCCAAGCCATGGCGGGAGTGGGTGGCCGACAACCAGGTTCCGCTCGACGCGCTCGCCGACCCGCCGGACGTGGCGACCGTGACCGCCTCGCGGGCGGTGCGGCCGGAAGAACTCGCCGCGGCCACTGGGCACCGCAATGGCAACGGGAGCGGCGGCACGCTGCCCACCGCCGCCGATCCCTGGCGGGCCGCCGGTGTGGCCGGGGAGCGGGGCAGCCTGCTCGAGCTGCAGCGAGCCTACGGCTACACGCTCGAGGATCTGCGAGTGATCATCGGCCCGATGGCGACCGCCGGCGCCGAGCCGATCGGCTCGATGGGCAACGACACGCCGCTGGCCGTGCTCTCCGACCGGCCGCAGCTGCTGGCCAACTATTTCAAGCAGCTCTTCGCCCAGGTCACCAATCCGCCGCTCGACGCGATCCGCGAGGAGATCATCACCTCGATGATCACCACGATCGGCAGCGAGGGGAACCTGCTGGCCGCCACGCCCGAGCAGGCCCGCCTGTTGCGGCTCGAGACGCCGGTGATCACCAACGCGGAGTGCGCCCGGATCAAGTCTCTGGGGTCGCGCGCCGCGGCCGAGCACCCTGGGCTCGTGGCCCGCACGCTCCCGCTCCTCTTTCCGGTGGCGGCCGGGGCCGCCGGCCTGCGGCAGCGACTCGACGAGCTGCGGGCCGAGGCGTCGGCGGCGGTGGCCGCGGGCGTGACCATCGTCGTGCTCTCCGACCGGGGTGTGTCGGCCGAACTGGCGGCCGTGCCGAGCCTGCTGGCGACCGCTGCCGTGCACCACCACCTCGTCCGCGAAGGCACGCGGACCCGGTGCGGCCTGGTCGTGGAAACGGGCGAGGCCCGCGAGGTGCACCATTTCGCCACGCTCACAGGCTACGGAGCCGGGGCCGTCAACCCCTACGTGGCCTTCGCCACGATCGACCAGATGCAGGCCGAGCGGATGATCGACGCCGACATCCCCCGCGAAAAGCTCCACAAGAACTTCGTCAAGGCGGCCACCAAGGGCCTCTTGAAGGTCATGAGCAAGATGGGCATCTCCACGCAGCAGAGCTACCGCGGCGCGCAGAT
>JBIKXY010000150.1:0-7330 GCA_044355515.1 Pirellulales bacterium | reverse complement strand
GGCGTTTCCAGACTCGGGCCGTCGTGGAGGAAGCCGTAGGTGAGCAGCGTCCAGGCGTTCCAGGGCCGGCTGGGCAGATCGCTTCGGAGGCAGAGCAGGTCGTTGGGCGACAGCTTGAGCGAGACCAACTCCCGGAACAGGTCGCCGGTAAGGATGAAGTTGGCCAGCCAGACCGCCACGTTGGCCACGATGATCGCGTTGACGGCCGACCAGTCGGGCGAGAAGCCGCCGGTCGGAGAGCGATAGTAGCCGCGATCCTGGAAGCCCATGAGAAGCCGCCGCATGCTGCGGCGGGAGCGGGGAGGGAGGTGACCGTCGTGCATCGTAGGCCCGCCGCGGGGCCTCGGGCAACCGCCGGCCGCCGCCGCGGCTCCAACCGCCGGCCGCCTATGCTACGCTGCCGGGCCCGTCCGGGTCGGGCGGGCAGGCATGTCAACCAGGGAGCGAGCGATGGCAACGAACGGGCCGCTGGGCAGGAAGCTGCGGATGGGGATCGTGGGGGGCGGGCAGGGCTCGTTCATCGGCCGTGTGCACGTCACGGCGGCGGTGCTCGACAACCGGGCCGAGCTCGTGGCCGGGGCCTTTTCGAGCGACCCGGCCCGCTCCAAGGCCAGCGCCGCCGACTATGCCGTGAGCGACCGCCGGGCCTATGGCTCCTTCGCCGAGATGTTCGCGGCCGAGCGGGCGCTCCCCGAGGGGGAGCGGATCGACTTCGTCTCGATCGCCACCCCCAACCACATGCACTTCCCCGTGGCCAAGGCGGCGCTGGCCGCCGGCTTCCACGTGGTCTGCGACAAGCCGCTCACGCTTACGCTCGCCGAGGCCGAGGAGCTTGCCAGGCTCGTCGCGGCCTCGAAGCAGGTGTTCGTGGTCACCCACAACTACACCGGCTACCCGCTCGTGCGGCAGGCGCGGGAGATGATCCTGGCCGGGGAGTTGGGCGAGATCCAGGCGGTCCGGGCCGAGTACATCCAGGGCTGGCTGCGGACCAGGCTCGAGAGCGAGGGGCAGAAGCAGGCCGCCTGGCGGACCGATCCGACCAAGAGCGGCGCGGCCGGCTGCTTCGGCGACATCGGCACCCATGCCTACAACCTCGGCCGCTTCATGACCGGCCTCCTGCCCGGGAAGATCGCCGCCAACCTCGAGATCTTCGTGCCCGACCGGCCGCTCGACGACTACGGCCACGCCGTGATCCGCTACCAGAACGGGGCGCTCGGCACCGTGACCGCCTCCCAGATCAGCCACGGCCGGGAGAACGACCTCAGGATCCAGGTTGACGGCACGCTCGGCAGCCTGGAGTGGCATCAGGAGGAGCCCAACAAGCTGCTCGTCCGCCACAACGGCAAGCCGCATTCCATCTACACCCGCGACCCCAACGCCCCGTACACCAACGAGGCCGGGCGGGCCGCCTGCCGGCTGCCGTCGGGCCACCCGGAGGCCTTCTTCGAGGCCTTCGCCAACGTCTACCGGGCCGGCTTCGACGCCATGGCGTTGGCCCTGACCGGCCGGCCCTTCGAGGCCGTGGACACCGTCTACCCCAACGTCCGCGACGGCGTGGAAGGGATGTACTTCATCGAGCAGGCGGTGGCCTCGAGCAAGGCCGACGCGGCCTGGCTGCCGCTGGCCCATCCGCTGGCGAGGCGCTAGCCAATGGCCGCGGGCGACCCGAAGTACCTGGTCTTCGACATCGAGAGCGTGGCCGACGGGCCGCTCGTCTCGCGGCTGCGGTATGCCGCCGACAAGCTCACCCCGGAGAAGGCGGTCGCCCGCTACCGGGGCGAGCTCCAGGCCGAGACGGGCAAAGACTTCATCCCCTACACCTTCCAGGTGCCGGTCTCGCTCGTGATCGCGAAGGTCGGCAAGGACCTCGCGCTCCAGGACCTCGTGGCTCTCGACGAGGACGAGTCGCGGCCCCACGAGATCGCCCGCCGCTTCTGGGAAGGCTGGCGGCGGTACAAGCGGCCGCAGCTGGTGAGCTTCAACGGCCGCGGCTTCGACATGCCGCTCCTCGAGCTTTGCGCCTTCCGCTACGGGATCCAAATCCCCGATTGGTTCGCGGAGCACGAGCGGAGCTTCGACCAGCCCCGCTACCGCTACAACACCCGGGCCCACTTCGACCTGCACGAATGGCTCACCAACTCGGGCGCCAGCCGGTTCGCCGGCGGCCTCTCGCTGGCGGCCAACCTGATCGGCAAGCCGGGCAAGATGGACGTGGCCGGCCACATGGTGCAGGACCTGTGGGACGCCGGAAAGAAGGCCGAGATCCACGACTACTGCCGGGGTGACGTGCTCGACACCTACTTCGTGTTCCTGCGAAGCCGCGTGGTGGCCGGCGAGATCACGCTCGAGCGGGAGCAGTCGCTGATCGACGAGGCCAAGGCCTGGATCGAGGCCCGGGCGGACTCGAGCCCCGGACTGGCCCGGTATCTCGCGGCCTGGGGCGACTGGCAGGATCCGCGGGGCTGACCTGGGCGGGTTGGAATCAGTCGGCCGGCGAGTCGCCGCCGAGCGCGGCCCTGAGGTGGCTGCGGGCTCGGTTCACCTCGGCCGTGACCTCCGCCACCGATCCCAGGATCGGCACGCCGCGGGGCACCGGGTGCATGAAGATCTCGATCGGCCCCGCGAAATTCATCTCTGCCAGCGCGCGCATGAGCGGGCCGAAGTCGAACGGCCCGCGGCCGGGCAGCTGCAAAAGCTCGTCGGCTTTCGGCAGCTTCTCCGTGGAGCCCTTGCCGTGCTGCTGGGCGTAGACGAACGCAAGCTTCGGCCCGAGGTCGTGGGCGAGCGCCGCGACGAGCGGGCCATTCTGGGGCAAATGATGCGGGGCGAGCGCGACGCCCACCCGTTCATGCGTGGCAAGTTCGGCGAAGCGGCGGATGCCGCCGGGCGATTGGAGGAGCGAGTGGGAGTGGTTCTCGATGGCGATCACGCCACCCGCCTCCTCGGCCGCGGCGATGCTCGGCCGCAGCTTCTCGAGAAACGCCCGGATCGCCGCGGTGAGATCATCGCCCTTCTGTCCGCCGTCGCCAGGGGCCATGGTCACGAGCACCGGGGCCTCGGCCCCCAGTTTCGTGGCAACCGCGAACTCGCCCGCCAGGTTGAACGGCCCCGGCTTGTAGCAGGCGATGCCGCCGAGCGTCACGTCGGCCGCGGCGAGCATTTCCCTCGCCTTCTCGACGCCGAGTGAGTCGATCTCCTCCCGCTGACCGCCATGCGGCTTCGGCCAGAGGTCGATCGATCCCGCACCGGTCTTCCGCACCTCCGGCAGGATCTCTGCGAGCGGAAACGTGCCGTAGAGCGCCGAGGCGAGGATCCACCGCGGCTCCCAGGGCTGTGTGGTCTCGTCGGCGCGAACGAACCTCGCAGCCGTCGTGGCGACGGCCGTGCCGAGAAAACTCCGGCGGGTATATCGATCTCTCAAGCGACCTCTGCCTCCGCCTGCCATGCCACGTCCGACGCGACCGGCTGTCATTCAGGATATCGCCCCTTGACCTTCAGGTTCTCCGTCACTCGGGTCACCAGGATGGTGCCCGTGATCGCACCCAAACCCATCGCGATCTGCGTCATCTGGCGAGAAACGAATCGACGTCGCCGCCTCGATGCGGCCCTCACCGCTCGGCTGCGGTGAGGGCGATTGCGGGCGGCTCACGCTTTGACCTCGAAGCCCTGCCGCTGCGGCCGCGAGAGCAGCGCGTCGGCCTCGGAATCGGAGACGAACCGCTCGGCGGCGGGATCCCACTCGAGCGGGCGGCCGAGTGTGCAGGAGATGTTGCCCAGGTGGCAGACCGTCACGCTGCGGTGGCTGCCCTCGACGTCGGCGATCGGCTGGCGGCGGGCCGCCACGCAGTCGAAGAAGTTGCCCATGTGGTTCACGATCGCGTCGATCTTCCCCGACCGCTCGGGCCGCGAACGGTTGTCGAAGTCGTAGAGCGTGAAGGACTCGCGGGGCAGCGGCCGCTCCTTCAGGGCATCGACGGGCTTGCCCGCGAGGTTTTCGCGATTCACGAAGATCCTTCCCTCGCTGCCGGTGAAGAGGATGCCGTTGCGGCCGCGGTCGGTCACCGTGAGTGCGACGCCGTTCGCGAAGCGATACCGCACCGCGTATTCGAGCGGCACGTCGTAGCCGCCGGACGTGGTCGGATACGTCGCCTGGCCCTCGATCTCGACCGGCTCAGCGCCGATCGCCCAGCGGGCGATGTCGACATGATGCGCGCCCCAGTCCGTCAGGTCGCCGCCCGAGTAGGCCTGCCACCAGCGAAACGTGAAGTGGCACCGCTCGGGCACGTAGGGCACGTCGGGCGTCTGCCCCTGCCACTGGTTCCAGTCGAGCGTCGCCGGCACGGGCCGCGCCGAAAACGGCCCGCCGACCTCGTTTTTGCCGAGCACCACCTCCACCTTTTCGAGCTTCCCGATCCGGCCCTGCCGCACCATCTCCACGGCTGTCCGAAACCGGTGGTCGCTGCGGTGCCAGGAGCCCACCTGCACGATCCTGCCGGAGGCCTGCACCGCCTTGCGGATCTCTTTTCCCTCGTCGATCGTGAGCGTGAGCGGCTTCTCGCAGTAGACGTCTTTCCCCGCCTGGACGGCGTCGATCAGCATCTTCGCATGCCAGTGGTCAGGCGTGCCGATCAGGATCACGCCGATTCGCTTGTCGTCGAGGAGCCGGCGGTAGTCCTGGTGGCGGTCCGCGGCGGCGACGCCGGCGTAGATTGCCTCAGGCGTCATGCCCGTCTGCCTCGTGACGTTGTTGTCGATGAGCCCGAGATCGAGGCAGGCCCGATCGACGTCGGCGATTCCCACGATCCGGCCGTGGGCCTTCGCCTGGGCGGCGATCACCGAGCCCTGATACCGCAGCCCGATCACACCGATGCCGGGGCCGTCGGCTGGCGACGGGCCAGCCGACGCCGCAGGCCGCCCCGCGGGATCACCGGCACACGCGACCGCCCGCGTGGCGGCAGCCGCGGCGGTCGAGAGCAGGAGGTGGCGGCGGGTGCTGCGCATGAAAAGGACTCGTGTGGATGAACCACTCGTTCAACAAACGTACCACTCCGCCGAGACGTGATCATTCAGGTTTTGAGTCAGGAGTTTACAGGTTTTGCTTGAGGCGGCAGCGCTGCGGTAAGTTGCGGATTCGCGTCGGAGTCCTATTTCGTCATGACCCGTCCCCGCCGTGCTCTCGCCGGCGCTTCCCGCCCGGTCCGCGTGCCGGCGAGTGGCGTGCCCAGGCCGGCCGCCGCCACGAGGCACGTGGCGCTCCTGATCGAGACCTCCCGCAGCTACGGCCGCGACATCCTCCGGGGCATCCACCGGTGGATGCACGAACATGAACCCTGGTCACTGTTCCTCGAACTCCGCGCGCTCGACTCGACCGTGCCGCGGTGGCTGAAGACCTGGCAGGGAGACGGCATCATCGCCCGCAGCGCCTCCGCCGAGATGGCCAGGACGATCGCGGCCACGGGTGTTCCCGGCGTCGAGCTGCGGGCCTCCAAGCTGTCGCATGGGCTGCCGTTCGTCGGCGTCGACAACCGGCAGATGGGCCGGGTCGTGGCCGACCATTTTCTCTCCAGCGGCCTCGCGCACTTCGCCGTCTTCGATCTCGACACGGAAGCCTACTTCGAGGAACGCCGCGACGATTTTATCGCGGCGCTGGCCGCCGCGGGCGCCGTGTGCGCTCGCTGCCACGCCTCCCTCGAGGGAGAGCGGCCGACCGACTGGGAGCGGCAGCAGGCCGCGATCGCCCGCTGGGTGGCCGAGCTGCCGAAGCCCGTCGGCATCTTCGCCTGCACCGACCAGCTCGGCTTCTGGCTGCTCGACGCCTGCCATCGCGGGGGTGTGGCCGTTCCCGAGGAGGTGGCCGTCGTGGCCGCCGAAAACGACGAGACGCTCTGCACGATGGCCGCGCCACCGCTGTCGAGCGTGGCCTTCGACGGCGAGCGGATCGGCTCCGAGGCCGCGGCCCTGCTCGACCGGCTCATGCGCGGGGAGCCGGCCCCGACGGCGCCCGTGCTCGTCCCGCCCAAGGGGCTCGTCGCGCGGCATTCGAGCGACGTCGTCGCCGTGGACGATCCCCGCGTGGCGACGGCGCTGCGGTATATCCGCGACCATGCCTGCCATGGCATCGGCGTGGGCGACGTCCTCACGTGGGCTGGCCTCTCCCGGACGCTCCTCGAGCGGCGGATGCGGGAGGCGATCGGGCGGACGCCGGGCGAGGAGATCCACCGCGTGAGGTTCGGCGAGGTGCGGCGGTTGCTTGACTCCACCGACCTTTCGCTGGCGGCGATCGCCCGCCGCTGCGGCTTCGAGCACCCGCAATACATGGCCGAGGCCTTCAAGAAGCACTTCGGCGTGACGCCCGGCAGCTACCGGCAAAGCCGTCGGGGCTCATGAGCACCACGGGGAAGCCTGTCGGTCCATCCGTGGGCGACGGAAAATCTGAAACCACGCAGCCGAAGTTCTGAATCCGACCGTGCGGCAGCGGGTGTAATCTCAAGAGCGCGAGTGTCCGGCAGGAGCAGCACACACATGAGCGATGGCAGACCGCAACACCGGGTGCTCCTCGTCGTCGGCGACGCCTCCGAGACGCTCGACACCCTCTACCCCTATTACCGGCTCCAGGAGGCGGGGTTCGAGCCGGTCGTGGCGGGCCCGGAGAAGCGGACGTTTCAGATGGTGATGCACGAGATCCGGCCCGGCTGGACGATCACGAAGGAGTGGGAGGGCTACCAGATCCGGGCCGATCTGGCCTTCGCCGAGGTTGTCCCCGAGGACCATCTCGGGATTTTCTTCAGCGGCGGCCGGGCCCCCGAATACATCCGCTACGACGCCGACCTCGTCCGGATGACGCGGCACTTCTTCGCGGAGAACAAGCCGGTGGCGAGCGTCTGCCACGGCGTCGAGATCCCGGCCTATGCCGGCTGCCTCGACGGCCGGCGGATCACGACGGTGGCGAAGTGCCGTCACGACGTCGAGAGTGCCGGCGGCATTTATCTCGACGAGCCATGCGTGGTGGACGGCAACCTGGTGAGCGGCCGCACGTATCACGACAACGGCCGCTACCTCGGCGCCTGGATCCGGCTCCTCGAAGCGGCCGCCGCCGGCCTGCTCCTGCAAACCTGATCGCTGCGGCCGCGGCGGCGGGCACGGGATCGGCGGCAGCCGGCTCGGCAGCGGGCGCGAGCGGCTCGACCGGCTCGGCCGTAGGAACCGCCAGCGCCTCGGCCACGGCCCGGGCCGCCGCCCGGCCCGCGGCGGTGAGTTTGCCACGAGGTGCCCAGGCCTCGACCGTGTACAGCCGGCCTCCGACGACCACGGCCGTGCAGTCGCGTTCGAT
>JBIKXY010000149.1:0-7342 GCA_044355515.1 Pirellulales bacterium | reverse complement strand
TGGCAGCCCGACGGCCTGGCCGCCACGCTCCTGGCGGTGCTCGCGCTGCCCGACGTGGCGAGCAAGGAATGGATCATCCGGCAATACGACCACGAGGTGCAGGGGGCGAGCGTCACCAAGCCGCTCCTGGGCCCCGGCACCGGGCCGGCCGACGGCACGGTGATCCGCGGTGTGCTCGGCCGCGACCGCGGGATCGTGCTCGGCGTGGGGCTGCGGCACCGGCTTGGCCCCCTCGATCCGTATCAGATGGCCGCCGGCGGGATCGTGGAGGCGATCGCCAACGCGGTGGCGGCCGGCGCGGATCCGGAGCGGATCGCGCTGCTGGACAACTTCTGCTGGGGCGACACCCGCAGCCCCGAGACGCTCGGGCCGCTCGTCGAGGCCTGCCGCGCCTGCCACGATCTCGCGCTCGCGTTCGCGGCGCCCTTCGTGAGCGGCAAGGACAGCCTCAACAACGTGTTCGCCTACACCGACTCCGCCGGGACGCCCCGCGAGATCTCGATCCCGCCGACGCTCCTGGCGACGGCCCTCGGCCAGCTGGCCGACGTGCGGCAGGCGATCTCCCCCGACTTCAAGCGGCCCGGCAGCCTGCTTGCGATCATCGGCCTCTCCTGCGCCGACACCGCCGGCAGCCAACTCGAGCTCGCCGGCAGAGTTCGCGGCGGCCGCATTCCCCGGGTGGATCCGGCCGCCTGCCGCGCCGCGTTTCAGGCGGTCGCCCGGGCCCAACGGGCCGGGCTCGTGCTCGCCTGCCACGACCTCTCCGACGGCGGCCTCGCGACCGCGGTCGCCGAGATGGCGATCGGCGGCGGGGTCGGCGCGCGGGTTGACCTGGCCCGGGTGCCCTTCACCGCCGGCGACGACGGCCCGCCCGCCGGTGCGGCCCGGGATCTCGCGATCGCGTTCGGCGAGTCGCCGGGCCGGTTTGTCTGCGAGTTGCCGGCCGGGTGCGAGCAGGAGTTGGCCGCGGTGCTGGCTCCGGTGCTGGGCGACGTGCCCTGGGCGGTGATCGGCGAGGTGCGCGCCGAGCCGACGGTCGAACTCGCGGGCTCCGGCGGCGGCGAGCGGGTCGCCGTGGCCGCGCTCGACACCGCCTGGCGGTCGCCCGCCCGGGAGAACCACTGAGATGCTCGCCCCCCGCGCCCTCGTGCTGCGTGCCCCCGGCACCAACTGCGACCTGGAGACGGCCCATGCCTTCGAGCGGGCCGGCGGCATCGCCCGCCGGGTGCATGTGCGGGCGCTCGCCGAGCGGCCGGCCACGGCCGACGACTGCCAGATCCTCTGCATCCCCGGCGGCTTCTCCTACGGCGACGACATCGCCAGCGGCCGGATCTTCGCCCTCGAGCTCCGCACCCGGTTGGCCGACGTGCTCCACGCCTTCCGCGATCGCGGCGGCCTCGTGCTCGGGATCTGCAACGGCTTTCAGGTGCTCTTACAGACGGGCCTCCTGCTCGCCGACGCCGACGGCGCACGGCAGGCCACGCTCGCCCACAACACCTCGGGCCGGTTCGTGGACCGCTGGGTGGGCCTGCGAAACGCCGGCGGGCCGTGCGTCTTTCTTCAGGGGCTGGAGTCGTTGGAGCTGCCTGTGGCCCATGCCGAGGGCCGGTTTGTGACCCGCTCGGCCGCCGACTTCGCCCGGCTCGACGCGGCGGGGCAGCTGCCGCTGCGGTATGCGGGGGGCACCAATCCCAATGGCGCCGAAGCCGACGTGGCCGGCGCCTGCGACCCGACGGGGCGGGTGTTCGGGCTGATGCCACACCCGGAAAGGTTCGTGGCCGCCACGCAGCATCCGGCCTGGCACGGCCGGCTCGACCCCGACCAGCCGGGCACGGGCCTGGCGATGTTCGCCAACGCCGTCCGCGCGATGGCCTCGTGATGGCCCGCGTGGGTGGTTTTCAGCATTGACGCGGGCGGGGTGGATTCCCTATTTCCCCGAGGTTCCCGGGTCCTGCCCCCGCAGGGTTCTTCTATCGTGGCCATCCGTAACCGTGCCGCCCCGCGCGGCGTCGCGACGCCGACGGCGATCGCGGTCGTGCTCGCCCTCGGCCTGACGGGCTGCCGAGCGATCGACGGCGGGCGGCCGGCGAGCGGGCCCGAGGCCGCTGCCACCAGCGCGGCAGAACGCGGCGCCGCGGCCCGCCCCGCCCCGCGGACAATCCCGCTCGAGCTGGTCTTCGTCCGCTGCGACGAGCACGACGCGGTGTTTCGCGAGGAACTCTGGCAGTTCGTCGACGAGCAGGGCTTCGACGCGGAGCTCCGCCGCCGCCTTGCCGCCAACGGGCTCCGGGTCGGCATCGTGGGCAGCCACCTGCCGCCCCACCTCGCGGCCCGGTTTACCGCGACTGCGACCGCGACGGCCGGTCTCCAGCCCCTGGCCACCGACGCCGCCGTCAGCCGCCGCGTCCTGCGGCTCCTGCCGGGCCGCCGCGGTGAGGTGGTCATGGAATCGGGCATCCGCGAGCTCGTGCTGCTCGAGCACGACGCTGGCGGCGTGCGCGGCGGCACCTACGGCGACGCCAGCCCGCTGGTCAGCCTGCGGGCCGAGCCCGCGGCCGACGGCCGCGTGGAAGTCGAGGCCGTGCCCGAGATTCGCCATGGGCCGATCGAGAAGTCGTGGGTCGGCGAGGACGGGATGTTTCGCCTCGAGTCGGGGCAGCGGCGACATCGCCTGGAGCACCTCGCATTCACGGCCGTGCTGCCCCGTGACGGGATGCTCGTCGTGGGCTGCAGCGGCGACGACACGGCGTCGGTTGGTGACTGCCTGCTGCGAGATCACGACCGCGGCGAGCGGACGAGCGTCCGGCTGCTGGCGATCCGCCCGCTCGCCGACACCATCGATCCGTTGTTTCAGCCGGCGGGCGAGGAAGCGACACAGACCGGCGAGCCCCCGTTGGTCGTTCGCTGACCGGACGACCCGGCAAACTGGAGCGAGCCTGCCGGCCACGGCCCGGAGACAGGCTGGGGACCCCGGGAACGCTGAGGGGGGCGAAGCGATCGCGGGGCGGCCCGCTGGCCGCGCCGACCGGCGGCAGCCGAATCAACAGTCGAGGGCCGGTTCCCGACCGCCGCTCCGCGCTCCAGGGCCCATCGATTTCATGGCTGCCGACACCTCCACCGCTCGTCCCGTCCGTCACCGTCCACGAACCACGACCGTGTTTGTCGCGGCCTTCGTCGCCGGGGCTGCGGCGGCCGTGGGGGTGAATCGGGCTCTGGACGTGCGGCTTGCCCAAGCCAAGCCGCAGGTGGAGTGCGAACCGATCTTCGTGGCATTGCGGGCGCTCCCGGCGGGAGCACCTGTGACAGTATGGGATGTGGCACTGCGGGACCTTCCCAGGGCGATGGTGCCCGCGACGGCCCTGCGGGTCACCGACTCGTTTGCAGGACATCTGCTCAAGTTCCCGATTCGCGAGGGGCAGCCCTTGCTCTCGGTCCAACTCGTGCCGCCCGAGGTGGCCGCTCCCGCGACCGAAACTCCCGTCACCCCGGAGCCCGCCGGGGAATCGCTGGTGGAAGAGGCCTTCGTCGCGCCCGTGCCGGCCCCGGGGCCGATCCCCGGGGAAGGCGACGACCGAGGAACCGACTCCCACGAGACGGTCGTTCGCCGCCCGGAGGCCGAAGAGCCCCGCCCCAGCCTCTCAAACAGTCCCACGACCGGAACGGCCGACGTGGCCCAGGGCGTGGCCCTGGCAGCGATCGCCCCGGCGGCGGCCGCCGCCAGGCCCACGCCCGCCCCGACACCGGCTCCCACACCCGCGCTCCCGCTGCCCGTCGAGGCCGCTCGACCAGCCGGCGTGAAGTCGGACTTGTTCGAAGGCGTTTCGGCCGACGAGCGACTCGCCGCCGATCGCGACACGACGCTCGACCTGCCCTCGCGGCGGGCGGCCGACCTCTCCGATCTCCCCTCGGTCATGGCCGGTGACAGCGGCGCCATGGCGGCGGTCACCGGAGGCGAGGGCTCGGGTGTCCGTTACCTCGTCGTCCCGGAGCGAATCGCCCGCCAGGCCGATACCTCGTTCACGACGCCGGCGGCGCCCGATGCGGCTGCTCAGGCCAAGGCGACCCCGCAACCGGATCGAGAGTCGGCGGCGGCAGAGATTCCCGCGACCGCCGCCCCGGCGACCGCCGCCCCGGCGACCGCCGCCCCGGCGACCGTCGCCCCGGCGACCGGGAAACCGGCCAACCCGAAGCCTGCGCCGGGCGGGCAGATTCGCCAGCCGGCCGCGCGAGGACCGCAGGGCCAAGCGACGGCGTCGAGCAGACAGCTTCCCCAACAGTCGGCTCGCCCGCAGCCGATGCCGCCGAAGACGACCGGTCAGCCCGCCGCAGCGGGTCGCCAGCCGACCGGACCGCGGGCCTGGGGTGGCATGTTCCCCAACGTGCAGGCAGGGCTGGAGGCGATGGGCAGTTGGCGGAGCGGCGGCCGCCCGCAGGCGGAGCAGTCGGACCGCGGCTCGACACGCCGATAGCCCCGGCCGACCGGCGCAGCCGGTCGCGTGCGGCTCATGGCTCCACCACGATCTTGCCGGCGAGTTCCCCGGAGCCGCCCACCGTGGCGGCCTCCTGCAGCGCGTGGGCCTCGGCCACGTGGGCCAGCGTGACGACGCGATCGACCGGCGCCCGCAGGCGGCCTCGGGCCAGCCAACGGTTGATGTCAGCCGCCGCGGCCGCCTGCTCGTGGGGACCGGCCTTGAACATCACGAACCCGATCAGCCGGCAGCCCTTCGTGTAGAACGGCCCCACCGGCAGCGGCGACCGCGCCTCGCGCCCGGCCATGAGGACCATCCGGCCGCGGTCCGCGAGCAAGGCGATCGCCATTTCGAAGTCAGGCTCACGACGGGTCTCCCAATGGATATCGACGCCTCGCGGCACCAGCGCCAACACGGTCGCCACGAGATCCTCGCGGCGATAGTCGAGCACGACGTCTGCACCGAACTCGTGGACCCGCTGCCGCTTCTCGGGCGTGCCGGCGGTGGCGAGGACCCGGCCCCCGAGGGCCTTGGCGATCTGGACGACGGCCGAGCCCACGCCCCCCGAGCCGCCGCTGACGAAGATCGTTTCGCCCGGCTGGATCGCGGCATGGCTCACGAGCCCGAGGTGGGCCGTGATTGACACGAGCGCCGCGGCGGCCGCCTCCCGGTCGGTGACGCCGTCGGGCGTGGGGTAGAGCCAGTTCTCGTCTACCGCCGCCAGCTCGGCGCAGGTTCCCTGCCGGCCGAGCAGCCCCTGGTTCGAACCCCAGACCCGCATTCCCGGCCGCAGCCGGTCCACCTCGGAGCCCACGGCGACCACCTCGCCCGCCAGATCGCAGCCCACGACGAAGGGGAACGGCAGCGGCATCGCAACCGTGCCGGCCCGCACGTAGGTGTCGATCGGGTTGACGGCAGCAGCCCGCACGCGGACGAGCGCCTGCCGCGGGCCGGGAACCGGATCGGGCAACTCGCCATACTGGATGACGCCGGGGGGGCCGGTACGGGTGATGAAGGCGGCTTTCATCGCGGGCCGCTCCGCGCGACCGGCCCGGCAGCGCTCGGCCGGGCACCAATCAGACAGCTGGCGGCGGCCAGGACCGCCGCCAGCCCGCCGGCGGCGGCGATCGTCCAGCAGACCGCGGCGATCCGGCCGGCTGCGACGGCGGCCTGCTGCAGCCGCGATTCCTCGGGCAGCACGCCGCGATCAATCCCAGAGCCTCGCATGGCCCGCCAGGCCAGGTAGACGGTGGCCGCATCGGCCGACTCGATGGCCCCGCGGATCATCGTCTCGTCGGGCAACCGCTCCCGGCTGCGGGGCAACCCGGAAACGAGCACCGCGGCCAGCGTGGCCAGCACCGCGACGACGACGCCGGCGAACAGCCAGCCCTGCGCCGGCCGCCACTGCCGCAGAGGCCCCGCAACTTCCGCCAAGGCCGACGCCTCGAGGTCCCGAAGCCGCGGCACGGCGATCCGGCCGCCGCATCGCTCGCACGCGATCTGCCCTCCGGCCTGGCCGGAGACCACGACCACCTCCACCCCGCACCGACAAGGAATCCGATAACGCTTGGCGTTGGCGGTCATCCCGGGCAGGCATTCCGCTTGCGAGGAGGGCGAAAGCGTCGGTGGGTGCATGCAGACTGGCAGCCGACCCGGCGGGCGCGGATTCCCCAGCTGCCGGCAAAAGTTCTCCGAGCCGCGAAGTCTACCATTTCGCCGGTCGGAGCGAGGAAAAAACCAGGTTTCCTGCAAAAAAAAACTGGCCTTCCAGAGGCGGCAGCGGCATAATATTTCGTCCCCCGGAGAGTCCCCTTCATGCCGGCAAATCGCCCGCATTCTTCCTGGCTTGCCCAGCTCCCGGAGGTGATCGGCGGCCGGGCGAACTGGGCGTGCCCCGCGTGCCGGCTGGCGGCCTCTCCGCCGCTGCTTCTCGGGGGATCCGGCCGCCGCTGGACTTGCCCGCGCCTTGAATCACACTGTCGGCAGCCCGAATGATGGATGAGTGCCGACCTGCCGCACGCCGGCTTGCGCCGGCTCATGGACTGGTCTGATCGAAGGAATCGCCAAGGAGCCCTGAGTTGTACGATTCGCTGCTGGATGAACTCGAAGACGACGTCGTCTCCAATCCCCAGGAGGTCGAGGAACTGACCGAGAAGGTCGTCGACGCCGAGGAGGCCGACGCCGAACTGCTCGACGCCGACGCCGACGTGACGGTCATCGCCGAGACCGATGTCGAGGCCGACGTCGAGGTCGAGGCCGAATCGTCGGCCGACGGCGATGACGTGCTGGTCGAACAGGTTGAGAACTGGTCGGACGATCCCGTCCGCATGTACTTGACGCAGATGGGCGAGATTCCCCTGCTCACCCGGGCCCAGGAGATCTCGCTCGCCCGTCAGATCGAGACGACGCGGGCCCAGTTCCGGGCCAAGTTGCTCGAGTGCGAACACGTGGCCCAGCAGGCCTTCCGGGTGCTCTGTCGCGTGCACCGCGGCGAGCTGCCCTTCGACCGGACCGTGCAGGTCTCCGTGACCGACCGGCTGGAGAAGGAGCAGATCCTCGGCCGCCTGCCCCACAACCTCAAGACGCTCGATGTACTGCTCAAGCAGAACAAGGCCGACTACCGGGTCGCGCTCTCGAAGAAGCAGCGGATGGCCGAGCGTCGCCAGGCTTGGGCCCGTCTCGGCCGGCGGCGGAAGCGGGTGGTACGGCTGATCGAGGAGCTCGGCCTGCGAACGCAGCGGATCGAGGCCATGATTCCGAACCTCGAGGGTTTCGTGGAGCGGGTTCGCGAACTCAAGACCAAGATCGACGCCCACAAGCGTTCGAAGCAGCCCCCGTCCGCCCGGCAGAAGCTGGTGGATGAATATCGGGCG
>JBIKXY010000148.1:0-7366 GCA_044355515.1 Pirellulales bacterium | reverse complement strand
CGCTCCGCGGATCGGTGCCCGCCTGCCCTCCGGTCGCTCGATGCTGGCCTCGCTTCGGCATCCTGCCTACGCTCGGCCAGCAACGCCGGCTCCGGGGCACGGGCAACCCCGAGCCGTCCAACGGTTGACGAGAAGGCAGGCAACTGGATGCGTCGAAACGCACGCCGCGCGCCGCTCCGCGCACAAACACGGCCGCCCGGAAGTGCGGCCGGCCGCCCTTACTCTTGGTCGCCGCGAAGCTTCGCGAGCACGCTGTAGTCCTCGAGCGTCGTCGTGTCGCCGACGGTCTCCTTGCCCGCGGCGATGTCGCGGAGCAGCCGCCGCATGATCTTGCCGCTGCGGGTCTTGGGCAGGCTGGCCGTGAAATGGATGTCGTCGGGCGCGGCGAGCGCCCCGATCTGATGGCGGACGTGCTTGCGGAGCGCGTCCTTGAGCGCGTCGTCGGGCTCGCCGCCGCGGAGCGTCACGAACACCGCGATCGCCTCACCCTTGACCTCGTGCGGCCGCCCCACCGCCGCCGCCTCGGCCACGGCTGGATGGCTCACCAGGGCGCTTTCGACCTCGATCGTCGAGAGCCGGTGGCCCGCCACGTTCAAGACGTCGTCGATCCGCCCCATGATCCAGTAGTAGCCGTCGGCGTCCTGGCGGGCGTTGTCGCCGGCGAGATACCTGCCCGGCACCCGCGACCAGTAGGTCTCCACGAACCGCTCGTCGTCGCCCCAGATGCCGCGGAGCATCCCCGGCCAGGGCTGCTTGATCACGAGCCAGCCCCCCTCGCCCCGCTCCACCGGCTGGCCGGCGGCGTCCACGATCTCCGGCACCACGCCCGGCAGCGGGAGCGTGCAACTGCCCGGCTTGGTGGGTGTGCAGCCCGGCAGCGGGCTCATCATGATCCCGCCCGTCTCCGTCTGCCACCAGGTGTCGACGATCGGGCACCGCTTGCCGCCGATCACCTCGTGGTACCAGATCCAGGCCTCGGGGTTGATGCCCTCGCCCACCGTGCCCAGGAGCCGGAGGCTCGAGAGGTCGCGGCCCTCGATGTGCTGCAGGCCCCACTTCATGAACGAGCGGATCGCCGTGGGGGCGGTGTAGAAGATCGTGGGCTTCTCCTGCTCGATGATCTCCCAGAACCGCCCCTCGTGGGGCGCGTTGGGGGCGCCCTCGTAGATCAGGATGCTGGCGCCGGCGGCCAGCGGGCCGTAGGTCACGTAGCTGTGGCCGGTGATCCAGCCGCAGTCGGCCGTGCACCAGAAGAGGTCGTCGTCGCGGAGGTCGAAGACCCACTCGGCCGTGGTCTTGGCCCAGAGGATGTAGCCCGCGGTGGTGTGCTTGATGCCCTTCGGCTTCCCCGTCGAGCCGCTCGTGTAGAGGATGAAGAGCGGGGCCTCCGAGTCCATGGCCACGGCGGGCAGGTCAGCCGGCTTGTCCTTGACGAGCTCGTGCCACCAGACGTCGCGGCCCGGCTGCATCGTCACCTCCTGGCCGGTCCGCTTGAGCACGATCACGTGCTTCACGGTCGTGGGCGGATGGGTCTTCGAGGCCAGCGCGGCGTCCACGTTCTGCTTGAGCGGCAGCCGGGCCCCGCGCCGCCAGCCGCCGTCGGCCGTAACCACGGCCACCGCCGCCGCGTCCTGGTTGCGGTCGGCGATCGCCTCGCTGGAGAAGCCGCCGAAGATCACCGAGTGGACGGCGCCGATCCGGGCACAGGCGAGCATCGCGATCACCAGTTCCGGCGTCATCGGCATGTAGATCGAGACCACGTCGCCCGGCTTGATGCCGAGCGACAGGAGGCCCGCCGCGAACCGGCAGACCTCCGCATGGAGCTCCCGGTAGGTGAATGCCCGGCGCTCTCCCATCGGCTCCCCGACCCAGACGAGCGCCGTCTTGTCCCCCTTGCCGGCCGCGATCTGGGCGTCGAGGCAGGCCACCGAGGCGTTGGTCGTGCCGCCAGGGAACCACCGGGCGACCGGCGGCCGCCAGTCGAGCACCGTGTCGTAGGGTGTCATCCAGGGGAGCGCCCTGGCCCGCTCATCCCAGAAGGCTGCGGGATCGGCCGCGGCCGCGTCATAGAGCCGTTGATAATCCGCGAGCGAGCCGATCCGGGCCCGGGCCGAAAACTCGGCCGCCGGCGGGAACACCCGCAGCTCGTTCATCACGCTCGCCACCCGCCCCGCCGCCTTCGCTTCCGCCTCTGCCATCGTTGCCTGCTCCCTGCGCCTGAACTCCGCGGTCGTCGCGGACTGGAACAATCTCCGAACTCGTCTGGAATCGGCGCCCGGATGCCGCGCCTGGACAGTGCCGCGCCTGGTCAGTGCACCGCCGGCTCGGCCCGCCGCACCGTCACGCGGGCCGGACGGGCGTAGTCGGCGGCGATCCGGGCCGCCTCGTCCACCGTCATTTCACCGGGCTGAACCCAGAATCGATAGCCCACCTCGAGCGGCCTGCCCGGCTCGAGATCGTGGGCGAAATAGGAGCCGAAGCGGGCGTAGTCGCGTTCGCTCATCCGCGCCTCGCCGGGGTTCTCCGGCCGGTTGACCCGCAGGGCCGTGTACCGCTGCCCTCCCACCACGAAACTGGCGGCGTGCCAGGGGGCGTTGACGTAGGTCTTGTCCTCCGGCCAGTTGCGATACTCGCCCGGCTCGGCCTTGCCGTCGGGGCGGAGGTAGTAGGTCTGCCCCTTCGTCGCCTCGTGCACCTCGTTGGACGCCCGGAAGTGGACCCCCGCATGCTGCGGGTCGCCGTCGAGGCGAACCGGCGCCGGCGCCTCGAGCCGGCTCGTGAAGTCGATCACCGTGCCGCCGGCCACCGGGACGACGTCGAGTTCCCGCGTCTCCCCGAGCACCGACGTTCCCCCGCTGCCGATCCAATCGATCGTGATCCGCTGCACGCCCGCGACCGGCCCGGCCGCCTCGACGAGCGTCTCCCGATGCTGCTGCCGCGCCTTGCCGGAGCAGTGCCAGCAGTCGGACTTCGTTCCCAGGCCGGCGTCGTGCGCGATCTGGCTGTAGCCGAAGAAAATCCCGCGATGGTGGGTGTATTGCCCGCCGTCCCCCTTCGTGAGCCGGATGCCGGTGGCGGGATCGAAGACGTGGTGGAAGGGCTTGTAGGTGAGCACGCGGCGATGCTCGTCGGCTGCGGCGTAGATCGGCTTCTCGTACCGCACCAGCGGCTTCCCGTCGAGGAGGAGGCTGGCCGACTCCGGGTCGCCGACCCAGGCGAGTCGCGGAGGCTCGGTCTCGCCCGGCGTCGGGACCGGCTCGGCGGTCACCTCGACAACGGCTTCGGCAGGCAGCCGGGGCAGCACGAACAGGAGGTCGCGCCGCACCGTGGCCGCGCCGGCGGGCTCGGCCCGGCCGGAGAGCAGGCCAGGCTCCACGAGTTGGCCTTCGACCTGGGAACCGTCGGCCAGGACGATCCGCATCGCCGCTGCCGACAGCGGTCGGGGAAGGTCGAGTGGCACACGGACCGGGAGGTTCGAGCGGTCGACGTCCCCCGGATCGACCGCGATCGACCGGGCCCAAGGCTCGTCGGCCCGGGTGGCCAACCCCGCCCCAATGGCGGCCAACAGCCCGAGGCCGCCACCGAGCGATCGCCACAGCGTGATCCCTGCCGAGCCTCGTGCCATGGTGAGCCTCCCTCCGGGGCTGTCGGCGAGCCATTGCCGCCGCTGGAATCCGAGCAGCAGAGCATTCCCGCGACGCTCAGGCAATGCCCCCGCCGCTGCGGGCGGCCCCCGACACGACCCTGGGCCGGAACGGGTCGCCGCGATCGGCGTCATCCCCGAATCCGATCCCCAGGGCGCGGGCCGACTGCACGGCCGACCCGTGGGGATCGACCGTGGACAGTTGGCGAATGGCCGTCGCGATCGGAACGCTGGCGATCTCGGGCGGCCGGTAGCAGACCATCTCGCCGAGCCGCCCCTCGTGGACGAGTCGCACGGCATGCGCCCCGAACTCGGTCGCCAGCATCCGATCGAAGGCGGTGGGCGTCCCGCCCCGCTGGAGATGACCGAGTACGACCGTGCGGACGTCGCGGTCGAGCCGGGCCGCGATCTCGCGGCCCACGAGTTCGCCGATCCCGCCCAGCCGCACCTGCCGCCGCTCGCCCGGCGTGTCGCCCGCGTGCACGAGCCCGCCCCCAGGCAGCACCGCCCCCTCGGCGGCCACCACCAGCGTGAACCGCTTTCCCTCCGCCTCCCGCTCCAGGATCTTGCGACAGACGTTGTCGAAGGTCCAGGGAATCTCCGGCAGCAGGATCACGTCGCCGCCGCCGGCGATCCCCGCATGCAGCGCGATCCAGCCGGCGTGGCGGCCCATCACCTCGAGCACCATCACCCGCTCGTGGCTGGCGGCGGTGGTGTGGAGCCGGTCGAGCGCATCGGTCGCGGTGGCCACGGCCGAGTCGAACCCGAAGGTAAAGGCCGTGGCGCCGAGGTCGTTGTCGATCGTCTTGGGCACGCCCACCACCGGGATGCCGTGCTCGTAAAGCTGCTGGGCGATCGCCAGCGAGCCGTCGCCCCCCACGCATACGAGCCCGACGACGCCGAGTTGCCGCACCGTCAGGGCGACGCGGTCGAGCAGGCCGGGATCGAGCCGCACCCGCTCCCCCTCGCCGACGAGCGCCGTGAACCGCCCCTTGTTGCTCGACCCGAGGATCGTGCCGCCCTTCAAGAGGATGTCGGCCGTGACCCGCGAGTCGAGCGGCATGTAGGCGACCGGATCGACGAGCCCCTCGTAGCCCCTGAGAAACCCGATGCAGTCGTAGCCGAGCCGCTCAGCCGTCTTGGTGGCCGCGCGGATCACGGCGTTCAGGCCAGGGCAGTCGCCTCCGCCCGTGAGGATGCCGATGGTGGGTTTGGCGGTCATCATCGCGGAGCTCTCCTGCGCGGCAGCTCAGTGCTCGCCCAGGCTTGCCAGCCACCGCTCGGCGTCGAGCGCCGACATGCAGCCCGTGCCCGCCGCCGAGATCGCCTGCCGATAATAGTCGTCGGCCACGTCGCCCGCCGCGAACACCCCCTCCACGCTCGTGGCGGTGCGGAAGTGCTGCGTCCAGACGATGTATTTCTTCTCGGTCAGTTTCAGCTGGCCGTCGAGAAAGGCCGTGTTGGGCGTGTGGCCGATCGCCAGGAACACGCCGGCGGCGTCGAGCGTCTTGTCCGGCCCGCCCGTGGTGCTCGCCAGCCGCACGCCCGTGACACCGGCGGTGTCGTCGCCCAGCACCTCGGCCAGCCCGCTGTCGAAGTGGATCTCGATCTTGGGATTGTCAAAGGCCCGCTGGGCCATGATCTTGGAGGCCCGCAGCTCGTTGCGGCGGTGCACGAGATGCACCGTGCTGGCGAACTTGGTCAGGTAGGTGGCCTCCTCGACGGCCGAGTCGCCGCCCCCGACCACCACCAGCGGCCGGTTGCGGAACCGCGGCAGGGCCCCGTCGCAGACGGCACAGGCGCTCACGCCCCGGTTCTTGAACTTCTCCTCGCTCGGCAGACCGAGCCAGTTGGCGCTCGCCCCGGTGGCCACGATCACACACTTCGCCTTGACCTCACCCCCCTCCGCGGGAAAGAGCGTGAAGGGTCGCTTGGAGAAGTCCACCTTCGTGATGTCGTCGGTCACGATCCTGGTGCCGAAGTTCGCCGCCTGCTGCCGCATCAGCTCCATCAGTTCGGGGCCGGTCACGCCATGCCCCTCGTGGGGCGGCATGATCATCCGCCGCTCCGCAGGCAGGGCCGAGTCGAGGAACGCACCCAGGTCGCCCGCCGGGAAGCCGGCGTAGTTCTCGACCTCGCTCGTGAGGGCGAGCTGGCCCAGGGGCAGCGTGCCGGCCATCCGGTTCTGCTCGCTGATCGCCCCCTCGAACACGAGCGGCTCGAGCTGGGCCCGGGCGGCGTAGGTGGCCGCCGACCAGCCGGCCGGGCCGCTTCCGATGATGACGACGTTTTCGAGTGGCTTGACGGACATCCTGGCTTCTCTCTCCGGGGCAAAAGCGATGGGCACGCCGCCGGCTCGACCGGCCGGCCGCGGGTGGGGCATGATAAACGGTGATGCCGCGTCGCCGACAACCCGCCGCCGATTCTGCCTCCCACGGCAGCCGCCGCGGCCCCAAGCCGAGCAAGGTCTGCCCGGCCTGCGGCCGCCCCTTCGAGTGGCGGCGGAAGTGGGCCCGCTGCTGGGACCAGGTGAAATATTGCAGCGACCGCTGCCGGGCCGCGGCCCGGGGGGCCATCCCGTCGTGAGCCACTGGAGGAGCCAGCCGCGGGCCGTGCTCGAACGGCTCAGCGGGCGAGGGTCTGCTCGAGGAACAGCCAGCCGAGGGCGTCCATGAAGGCCCGCTGGTTGTTGTCGGCGGCGCCGCCGTGGCCCCCCTCGATGTTCTCGTAATAGACCACGTTCTTCCCGAACTCGGTCAGCCGGGCCGTCAGCTTGCGGGCATGGCCGGGATGTACCCGGTCGTCGCGGGTGGAGGTGGTGATCAACAGCGGCGGGTAGTCGCGATCGGCCGCCACGGTGTGATAGGGGGAGAATGTCTTGATGAAGGCCCACTCCTCGGGCAGGTCGGGGTTGCCGTATTCGCCCATCCAGCTCGCCCCGGCGAGCAGTTTGTTGAACCGCCGCATGTCCAAGAGCGGCACCTGGCAGACCACCGCGCCGAAAAGCTCGGGCCGCAACGCATACATGTTGCCCACGAGCAGGCCGCCGTTGCTGCCTCCCTTGATGCCGAGCCGGGCCGGCGAGGTGAGTTTGCGGGCGATCAGGTGCTCCGCGACGGCGGCGAAATCCTCGTAGGCCCGCGGCCGCTTCTCCTTGAGGGCGGCCTGATGCCAGGCCGGGCCGAACTCGCCGCCGCCGCGGATGTTGGCGATCACGTAGGCATGGCCCCGCTCGAGCCAGGCGGCCCCCACGGTCGGCGTGTAGCTCGGCACGAGCGGGATCTCGAAGCCCCCGTAGCCGTAGAGGAGCGTGGGCGTGGAGCCGTCGGCCGGGAGGTCGGCCGGGGCGATCTGGAAGTAGGGGATCCGCGTGCCGTCCTGGCTCGTCGCCTCGTGCTGGGTGACGGCCAGGCCGGCGGCGGTGAAGAAGGCGGGCGACCGCTTGAGGGGGGCCGGCTCGGCGCCGCTGCCGTCGGGCCGCAGCGTGCCGAGGGAGAGCGTCGTGGGCTCGAGCGGCGTGGCCGTGGTGAGGAAGAAGTCGTCGCTCTCGAGGTCGTCCACGGCCGCGACGCCGGCGGTGGCAACCGCCGGCACGCCCGGCAGGGGCAGCCGCTGCCAGGCGCCGTCCCGCCAGGTGAGCACGAACAGCCGGCTGCGGACGTTGTCGAGCGTCGTCAGGAGCACGTGGTTGCGGGTGGGATCGTAGGCCACCAGCGACGTCCG
>JBIKXY010000147.1:0-7380 GCA_044355515.1 Pirellulales bacterium | reverse complement strand
GGGGCCGCCCCCGGCGCCAAGGGCGACGCGGATCACGACGTCCCCGTCGTCACCTGGTGGCCCGCGCAGCAGGCGGCCGGCGCCTCGGCGGCGCTCGTCATCTGCCCCGGCGGCGGCTACGGCGCGCTCGCCGACCACGAGGGCACCGACTACGCCCGCTGGCTGAGCCGGCAGGGCATCTCGGCCTTCGTGCTCCGTTACCGGCTCGGCAGCAAGGGCTATCGCCATCCGGTGATGCTCGGCGACGTGGCCCGCGCGATCCGGCTGGTCCGCCACGACGCCGAGAAGTTCAAGGTGGATCCGGCCCGGGTCGGCGTGATCGGCTCCTCCGCCGGCGGCCACCTGGCGCTGACCGCCTGCCTGAAGGGCGACGATGGCGACCCCGCCGCCGCCGACCCGATCGACCGCCAGTCGTCGCGGCCCGCCTTGGGCGTGCTCTGCTATCCGGTGGTGAGCATGCTGCCGGAGAAGACCCACGACGGCTCGCGAAAGAACCTGCTGGGCGACGCCCCTGCCGAGGAGCTGGCCCGCGAGCTCTCGGGCGAACTGGCGGCCCATGACAAGCTGCCGCCGCTGTTCATCTGGCACACCTGGGAAGACGCCGCCGTGAAACTCGAGCCGATCCTCGAACTCGGCATCCGGCTCAAGTCGCTCGGCCGCCCTTTCGAACTGCATGCCTACGAGACGGGCCGCCACGGCCTTGGCCTGGGGGTGCGGCCCTACGACGGTGCCAAGCCGCTTCATCCCTGGACGGTCGAGTGCGAGCGGTGGCTCGGCAGGCAGGGTTTTTGAGCGGCCGTTCCGGGGACGGGTGTCAGGCATGAAGCCACCGCGGTTCATCGTGCTCGACGGCATGGACGGCGCGGGCAAGTCGTCGCAGGTCGGCCCGCTCGCCGAGTGGCTCGCCGCCCGCGGCCAGACCGTGACCACCTGCCGCGATCCCGGCTCGACCGCGGTGGGCGACGCCATCCGGGCGATCCTCCTCGACCGCCACGACCTCCAGCTCGCGCCGACCGCCGAGATGCTCCTCTACATGGCCGCCCGGGCCCAGCTGGTGGCCGAGGTGGTCGCCCCGGCACTGGCCCGCGGCGACTGGGTCGTCTCCGACCGCTACCTGCTCTCGAACGTCGTCTACCAGGGACATGCCGGCGGCCTCGACCCCGCGGCGATCCGCGGCGTGGGGGGCGTGGCCACCGGCGGCCTGATGCCTGGCCTCGTGCTCGTGCTCGACGTCGATCTGGAGACGGCCGCCCGGCGGCTCGACCGGCCGCTCGACAAGCTCGAAAACCGCGGCGCCGGCTACCGGCGGCGGCTGCGGGCGGGCTATCTTCAGGAAGCCGCGGCGGCGGCCGACACGATCCGCGTGGTCGACGCCGCGGCCGAGCCGGACGAGGTCGCCGCGCGGATCCGCCGCGCCGTCGAGGAACGGTTCCCGGAACTCGCGTAGCGGGAGGGCGATCCGATGGCGTGGCAGGGCATCGAGGGGCACGACGCGGTCGCCGGCCTGTTCGCGGCGGCGGAGGCCCGCGGCCGGATCGCCGGGTCGTACCTGTTCATCGGTCCGGCCGGCGTGGGCAAGGGGGCCTTCGCCCGGGCCCTGGCCGCGTCGCTCACCTGCCTGGCCCCGCGGCCGGGCCTGGTCGCCTGCGGCAGTTGTGCCTCATGCGTGCAGGCCCGGGCCGGCAGCCATCCCGACATCGACATCGTGGCCAAGCCCGAGGACCGGGCCACGATTCCGCTCGAGGCCTTCATCGGCGACGCCGAGCACCGGATGCGGGAAGGGCTCTGCTGGCGGATCCTGCTCAAGCCCGCGCTCGGTGGCCGCAAGCTGGCGATCATCCTCGACGCCGACCACCTGGCCGACGAGGCGGCCAACTGCCTGCTCAAGACGCTCGAAGAGCCGCCGGCCGGCGCGGTGATCATCCTCGTGGGCACGGGGCTCGAGCGGCAGCTGCCCACGATCCGTTCGCGGTGCCAGGTGGTGCGGTTCGGGCCGCTCGCTCCCGAGACGGTGCGGCGGCTGCTGACGGAGGAACTCGCCGCCCGGGGCGACGAGACCGACGCCGCCACGATCGCGGCGGCCGCCGCCGCGTCGGGCGGCAGCCTCGACCGCGGCCGGCTGCTTCTCGACCCGGAGCTGGGCGGGTTTCGCCAGCGGCTGCTCGAACTGCTCGGCCGCCGGCCGCTGCGGGGCGTCGAGCTTGCCCGGGAAACGACCGCGATCGTCGAGGCCGCCGGCAAGGAAGCCCCGCCGCGACGGGCCCGGCTGGCGGCCCTGTTGGATGCGGCGGTCGAGTTTTACCGGGCCGCGATCCGGCGGGCCGCCACCGGCGAAGAGCCCGCCGAAGCGGCGCTCGCCGCGGCGCTCGCGAACTGGTCGGCCGACGCCGACGAGGCAGCCGCCGGGCTCGAGGCCACGCTCGACGCCCGCGACGCGATCGACCGGAACGCCCATCTGCCCACGCTCACCGACGCCTGGACGGCGGTGCTCGAGGCGCCGCGGCTGGCCCGCTCCGCCTGAGGAAAAAGGGGACATCCCCCGTTTCCGGCTGACGTGCGCGCAGCCGGAGAGGGTTGCAGGAAACGGAGGATGTCCCCTTTTTCATTTTGATATCATGCAAATATGGAAAACAGTATCAGATCGCGGCGAGCGGGCGCTCGGCCCAGGGGGCGGCGGGCGGGCGGAACGCCGGCCTCCGGTCGGTTTGTCCTCCGCCTCGACACGCGGCTTCATGACGTGCTGCGGCGGGATGCCTCGGCGGCGGGCGTCTCGCTCAACGAATGGTGCAGTCGCACGCTTGCCGCCCCGGGGGCCGGCGGGCTCGATGCCTCGGAGGTCGTCCTGGCGATTCGGGCGTGGCTCGGGAGCGATCTCGAGGGGGTGGTGCTGTACGGGTCGTTCGCCCGGGGCGATCACGCCGCCGGTTCCGATATCGACCTGCTCGCGGCGGTGAGGCCTGGGCGGCCGATCACCCGCGGGCTCTACCGGGAGTGGGACGAGCGGGCGGCGGCCTGGGGCGGTCGCGGCATCGACCTCCATCTGGTGCATCTCCCCGCGGCGGGCGACCGCGTGTCCGGCAGCTGGGCCGAGGCCGCCGTCTGCGGGATCGTGCTCTACGACCGGAGCCTGGCGGTCTCGCGGCGGCTGATCGGCATCCGGGATCGGATCGCGGCCGGCAGGCTGGTGCGCCGCATGGCCCAGGGCCAGCCCTACTGGATCGACGAGGATGCCGATGCGCAGCCCTGAACTGGGTGCCGACTACATCCGCCGGGCGACGGCGCGGCTGGCGGCCCTCGACGCCCTGTTCGCCGCCCGGAGCTGGGCGGACGTTGTGCGGGAGTCGCAGGAAGTCGTCGAACTGGCGCTCAAGGGCCTGCTGCGGGTCGCCGGCATCGAGCCGCCGCGGATCCACGACGTGTCGGAGGTTCTGGCCGCGGAACAAGCGAGGCTGCCCCCGGCCGTGCAGCCGCACGTCGAGGCCCTGGCGGCGGGCTCGCGGACGCTCCGCCGCGACCGCGAACTGGCCTTCTACGGCGCCGAGGACCTGACGCCGTCGGGGTTCTACACCCGGCAGGACGCGGTCGCGGCCCGAGAGATCGCCCGCCAGACCGTCGCCGTGGTGAAGCCGCTGCTGCCAGCCGAGGCCTGAAAGGCGTGTCTGGGCACCGAACGGGACGGAAAGGGGACAGGAAAGGGGACAGTCCCCGGGGCGGGGACAGTCCCCGACGATCCTGCCCAGCTTGCCTTGCCGCCGCAGGCTGACCCGCGCCGACAGGCTGCCGCCGCGACGCATCGCGGCCGGCTGACAAACCCTGCGGGCGGCGGTCGCCGGGATCGATTCTTCCGATCCTGCCTGTCGATCCATTCGCACGGGGTCGTCGTGCAGTGCCGCGCCCCGCGAGCAGGTCAGGCGGGCGGAGAGCGATGCGGACCAGACGCCTTGAGTTTTGCTGGGCGGCGCCGGCCATCGCGGGCATGGCCTGCCTGGGCGGGGTCGCCCTCGCAGCGAAGCCGCCCAGAATGGTGCCGGTGACGGCGGCAGCTGCCGAGGCAGCGCTCGCCGCGCCGCTGCCCGGCCCGGCTTGGAACGATCCCGACAGCGTTAACTGGATCGACCCGCCCGCGGCCACCGACCGGCCGCCGGAGACCTCGGCCCCGCGAATCATCGGCCGGATCGCCGACCGCCGCGGAACTCTCGGCGGGAGCGAGCCGCCCAGGCGACCGCCGCCACTCCCGCTCGCCGATCGGATCCGCACCCGGCTC
Source organism: Pirellulales bacterium (assembly GCA_044355515.1). GTDB lineage: Bacteria > Planctomycetota > Planctomycetia > Pirellulales > UBA1268 > QWPN01. The sequence goes on along the minus strand of JBIKXY010000147.1, from coordinate 3,116 downwards.
CGCGGCCAGGGGCGGCTGGCCCGCGCGCTCGGCACGGCGGAAACGCCGCCCGACGGGCAGGCCGCCGTCACCGACGGCTGGCCCATGCCCGACCGCCTCCTCGACCAGCTCGAGGCCCTGGCGACTGCCGCCCCCGACCCGGGCGTGGCCGCCTGGGCCGAGCAGGCGCTCGCCGCCGTTCAGGCCACGCTCGAGACCGCCGGCCCGGCCGATCCGGCGGCGGCAGACGCGCTGCTCGCGCTCGGCGAAGCAGTGGCCAGCGGAATGGCCACCGCCGAGGGGCCGCTGCCGCCACTGCTGGCGAGCGAGACGCGGCGGGCGGCTTTGGCCGTGGCCCGCCGGGCGGCGGTCTGGCGAGCGGCTGCCGACTGGTCCGCGGTGGCAGCGGAACCACAGTCCACCCCGAGCACCGACATCGGGCTCGCGCTGGCCGCGCGACCGGTCGGCGACGACGTGCAGCGGCTGCTCGGCTTCCTCGAGCAGTACGAGGCGGCGAGCGATCCGACACATGCCTCGGCGGTCACCGCGGCGCTGGCCGGCATCGTGGCCACCCCGTCGCCGGCCACGGCTGAACTGGCCCGCGCCGTCTCCGCCCACTATCTCGCACCCAACGTGCGGCTGGCCGTCCACCGCGGCTTCGTGGACCGGTTGCTGCCTGAAAGCACGGTCTCCAACAACGCGGTGCAGGATTTCATCCTCGGCCGGCCGGTGCGGGGCCGAAGCACGGTGGAACAGTCGATGGGCGTACGGTTCCTGCCCCATCCGTCCGAGATCCGGATGGAGCTGGTGATCAACGGCCAAGTGGCCGCCCGCACGGTGACCGAGTCGGGCCCGGTCGCCATCCACTCCAAGAGCCAGGCCAGCTTCATCGTCCTGAAGCCGATCCACCTTACTCCCAATGGGCTGGCCATCGCCCCGGCCCGGGGCAACGCCGCCACCCGCGCCCAGTTGGCCGACATCGAGACGAGTTTCGACTCGGTGCCGATCATGGGCTCGCTCGTCCGCTCGATCGCCCGCAACCAGCACGACGAGGCCCAGGCCGAGGCGGGCCGCGAGGCCAGGCACAAGATCGTGGGCCGGGCCTGCCGCGAGGTCGATCGGCAGTCGGAACCCATGCTCGACGAGCTGGCCGCGCGGATCAGGGAGCGGCTTTGGCAGCCGTTGGTCGGCCTGGGCCTGGAGCCCACTCCCGTGGCCCTCGAGACCACCGCCGACGTGGCCAGCCTCCGGCTCCGCTTGGCGGCCGACTGCCAACTGGCCGCCCACACGCCCCGCCCGCGGGCGCCGGCAGATGCGCTGCTGAGCATGCAGTTTCACGAGACGGTGGCCAACAACGCCTGCGAGCGGCTCGGCTTGGCGGGCCGCCGCCTCGAGTTGCCCGAGCTCGCCCGGTTGGTGTGCGATCGGATGGGGATCGAGACTCGGGTGCCGGACGACCTGCCCGACGGCGTCGCGGTCACGTTCGCCCAGGCCGCGCCCTTGCGAATCGAGTGCCGCGAGGGGCTGGTGCACGTGCGGGTGGCGCTGGACGCGATCGAGAGCGGCCGCCGCAACTGGTACGACCTGGTCGCCCAGGTGGCCTACAGGCCGGTGGCCGCCGGGCCGCAGGTGTGGCTCGAACGCGAGGGGCCGGTGCGGATCGGCGGCCCCGGCCACGAGGGGCGAATGGAGCTCGCGCTGCGGACCATCTTCGGCAAGATCTTCGCCAAAGAGCGGCCGATCCCGCTCCTGCCGGAAAAGGTGACGGCCAATCCCCGGCTGGCCGGCGTCCGCGCGGTGCAGGCCGTGGCTACCGACGGCTGGCTGGGCATCGCCCTGGCGGAGCCGGCGGAGACCACGATCGCCCGGCCCACGGCCCTGTCGCCCACGGCTGCCAAGCCGGCCGCGGCCACTCCCGGCACGCTGCGACGCTAGCCGCCGCTTCGATCGGTCGGCGTTGCTACACTGCCGGCCTTCCAGCCGCCAGCCTCCGGAGCCGAGCCTGCCGATGACCGCCGCCTTTCGCACCGAATCCGACAGCATGGGCGAGGTCGAGGTCGCCGCCGACCGCTACTGGGGCGCCCAGACCGAGCGGTCGCGGGACAACTTCAAGATCGGGGTCGATCGCTTCCAGTGGGGCCGGGCGGTGATCCGCGCGCTGGGGATCTTGAAGAAGGCCGCGGCGCTGGCCAACGGCGAGTTGGGCCAGCTGCCGGCCGACACGGTGAAGCTGATCACGGCCGCCGCCGACGAGGTGATTGCCGGGAAGCTCGACGACCACTTTCCGCTGGTCGTCTTCCAGACCGGCAGCGGCACGCAGTCGAACATGAACGCCAACGAGGTGATCTCGAACCGGGCCATCGAGCTGGCCGGCGGCGTGCTGGGCTCGAAGAAGCCCGTGCATCCAAACGACGACGTCAACCGCGGCCAGTCATCGAACGACACCTTCCCCACGGCCATGCACATCGCCGCGGTCGAGGTGATCCACGGCCGGCTGCTGCCGGCCGTCAGGGCTCTGCGGGACGTGTTCGCGGCGCTTGAAGAGCGGTATGCGGAGATCGTCAAGATCGGCCGCACCCACCTTCAGGACGCCACCCCGATCACGCTCGGCCAGGAGATCTCGGCCTGGCGGGCCCAGCTCGACGACCGGATCGCCGGCATCGAGCGGGCCCTGCCCGGCCTCTACGAGCTGGCCATCGGCGGCACGGCCGTGGGCACGGGGCTCAACGCCCACCCGAAGTTCGGCGACACCGCCGCCGCCCGGATCGCCACGGAGACCGGCCACCCGTTCATCTCGGCCCCCAACAAGTTCGCCGCCCTCTCGGCCCACGACGCCCTGGTCGAGGTGAGCGCGGCCGAGCGGAGCCTGGCGATGGCGCTCCTGAAGATCGCCAATGACATCCGCTGGCTGGCCAGCGGCCCCCGCTGCGGGATCGGCGAGATCACGATCCCCGAAAACGAGCCGGGTAGCTCGATCATGCCCGGCAAGGTGAATCCCACGCAGTGCGAGGCGCTGACGATGGTCTGCGCCCAGGTGTTCGGCAACGACGCGACGGTCGCCTTCGCCGGCAGCCAGGGCAACTTCCAGCTCAACGTCTACAAGCCGGTGATGATCCACAACGTGCTCGAGAGCGCGG
>JBIKXY010000146.1:0-7433 GCA_044355515.1 Pirellulales bacterium | reverse complement strand
CCGAGCGGTTCATCGATTCGTGGGACGCCGTGCCGGGCGATGCCGCCCTGAACCCGCCGTCGGAGCAGGCCGATTCCGAGGCCGCCGCCGCGATGCTCAAGCAGATGGCGGACCTGGGCTATATCGACGCCATCGGGGACGACAGACAAAAGTCCATCGACCAGACCGTCCGCGAAGAACGCTACAACCTGGCCCGGGCGCTCGTGGACGGTGGCCGGCTCGACGAGGCCGCCGTGATCTTCGCCGACCTCTGGGACCGGTGGCCGAATGCCAGCCGGTTCGGCGTGCACCTGCTCCAGGCGCTGTTGGCCGCCGACCGCGTTCTCGAGGCTCGGGAGACGTTCGGCCGGCTCCAGGAGCGGAAGCAGGCGGCCGTCGAGGCCGGCAGGCGGGAACTCGACGCGCTGCTGGGGGCCATTCGCCGCCGGCTCGGCCTGGCCGAGAATGAGCCTGTCGGTGGCGAGCTGCTACCGGAGGCAGAACAGCACACCCTTCGGCAACTCGTGGCCCAGACCACGACCAATCGGCCCACCTTCGCCTACCTTGAAGGCTCGCTGCTCGCGGCAGAAGGACGGTGGTCGGAGGCTCTGGTGGCTCTCGACGCAGCGGCCAATGTCCAGACCAGCCAGCAGCCCAGCCTGCAGCTCAAGCGGGCCGAGGTGCTCTTGAAGCTGCGGCGTCCGCAGGAGGCCCTGGCGGCGTTCGCCGGCGCGGCGGAACTCGATCCGCTCAACGCTGCGGCGCATCTGGGGGCGGCCCGGGTGAGCCTGGCACTGGGCGACGTCGCGCGGGCCAACAGTGAAGCCAGGGCGGCGATCAGCTGCAATTTCGACCTGCCCCAGGCCCACGTGTTGGCCGGGCTGGCAGCCTGGCGGCAGACCAACCACGCCGAGGCGGAGCGGTTTCTGCGCAACGCGGTCGAGATCAACCCGGTTTTTCCTGCCGGGCAACGGACACTCGCCGCCTTCGAGGCGCGCGTGAAACGCGACTACGCGGCCGCGAGCGAGCGGCTTGAACTGGCCCGGCAGGCCCGCCGCCGGATCGTGCGGTTGCGAGCGGGCATCCGGCCGGAGGGGCAGCATCCGGACGAATACCAACGGAGTTTTCCGCGGGAGGCGGTGGCCTGGGCCGGTGGCGGGTCCGGTGGGGCCGTGCCGCCCGTCGTTCCCCCTTGGCAGCGCTGCGTGGTCGTCGTCACCGGTCTGCCCCGCTCGGGCACGTCGATGATGATGCAGATGCTGGCCGCCGGCGGAATCCCGGTGATGGCCGACGATCTGCGGGCCGCCGACGAGAACAATCAGCGGGGCTATCTGGAGTTCGACCCCGTCAAGCGGCTGGCCGCCGACAACGGCTGGCTGCGGGACGCCGTGGGCCGGGCCGTCAAGATCGTCAGCCCATTGTTGGCCCATCTCGACAAGCAACTCACCTATCGCATCGTCCACATGGTGCGGCCGGTGCGGGAGGTGGTGGCGTCCCAGCGGACGATGGTGAGCCGGCTGGGCAGGTCCGGCGCCGACATTTCCGACGAGGCCTTGGTGGCGATCCTGGAACGCCAGTTGGCCGCTGCCCGCGTGCTGCTGGATGACCTCCGGGCCCGCGGCCGGGCGGCGGTCGTGGAGGTGGCATACGTGGCCACGATGCGGGATCCGCAGACGACTGCCGCTCGGCTGGCCGATTTCTTCGCCCTGGGATTCGACGACCGAGGGGCCGCGGCCGCCGTCGACCCGCTGCTCTACCGGTCAACCGGGGGCGGTGGCCGAGAACCACCGCTTCGATCGACCGCTGCCACGACGAACTGACCGGATTCGCCGGCCGAACCGATCCGCGGCGACGGCCTTCGTCCCAGTTCTCCCTGGCTCACATGCCGCCGGCCTGGAGGGTCGCCCGGATGCGACCCAGCCAGATCTCGTCGCGGATCTCGTCGGAAGCAGCGTCATCGAGAAACAGCGAGTTGTAGGCAATGCCCTTGGATGGATCCGCCCGCAGCCCGCTCTGCCGGTAGGGGCCGAGCATCCCGTCGCCCCGCATGCCGCCGCCGTAGCCGCCGGAGTCTTTGATCCGCCGGCAGGAGCCGTCGGCGAACAGCATGTTGGAGTAGCCGCCGGCGAAGATCCTGGTTCCCGACGGATGCTGCACCAGCTTCTGCTTGCAGTTGGGGTTGATCTCGGCCAACCCGTAAATTCGGCTGCCCACCGCATACGGCGACTGTGTTGCCGTCACCGTCGGCAGTCCGCTCGAGTTCATCGTGAACGACTCGACCGTGAAATCGCCAGCCTTCACGATCGGGGATCTGAGCATGGAAAAGCCGACGAACCCGTTCAGCGTGAAGGAATTGACGGAGTTGGCCTCGGCCCCGTCGATGGAGTCGTCTTCCACGTTCGAGAAGCCGGCGCTGGTGCGGGCGGCGCCCAGAAGCGGGATCTTGTCGGCTGTGCTGAGACTCGAGGCACTGGCGAGATGAGCCGTGGAAAGCGGTCCGTCGCCGTCGAGCGGCGCCTTGAAGGGATCGCCATTCGGCATCGGGCTGGCGTTGAGCGAAGAGAAGGCCAGCGTGCCCGAGACCATCCGGGGGAGGTTATCGCCCCGCACCAACTGCCAGGTGGTGGCGAAGTTGGTTGCGTAGCCTTCGTCCCAGATCGTCTGCGACGTGCCGAAATAGGCCGAGCCGGTCGCCCGGTCGGCCCAGAGCCGGTTCGAGGCCGACGACGAGAAGTCCGTGCCGGTCACCACCTGCTGGCCATCGATCCGCATCACCGACGACCATGCCCGGGCGTTGAGCGGATGGACGAAATCCCCGCTGAAGTTGTTGGACTGGATCTTCACCCCCGCCGCGTCGGCGTATTTCTCGCAGACTCGGAACCGGTTGATCGGATCGAACGACTTGGTGAGGTTCGCGAACTTGCCATTCACAAGATCCGCCACCCAGCCGACCCTGGTGAGGTCGCCGTCCCGGAGGTGGTCGTAGGCACCGGTGCAAAACCGGCCTTCCGCGTCGAGCGTCGAGAAGTCGAAGAATCCCTTGCCGAACGACTGGATCATGGCGGCCTGTGTGGCGCATCTCGCCGTGCCGGTGACGGCCGAGAGATTGGGCAGGAGCAGCCCCAGCAGGATGCCGATGATGGCGATCGCGACCAGCAGCTCGATCAAGGTGAATCCCGTCGCAGTCCGCCGCGGGAAGACGTCCTCAGGCGAGCGGCCCGTGGGGCTGTTGCACCCCGCGGCCAGGAACTGATCCATTGCCATGGCAAAAACTCCACCCCGAACCCATGGAACGCGAATCTGGGCGTACGGTTCAATCCCACAGGATGCATTTAACTGCACCCCTCCCGCCCGGCGAGATCGTAACCCCCGAATTGAATCGATGCAACGAAAAAACCCGGGACGAAACGGGCTGCGGGCAGGAATTTCTGAAAAAAAGGCCCCTCGCACGGGCGGACGCCAGGCAAGGGCCAGAAGGCGCGGCGGGGGCGCCCCGGCGTGTTGCCGGGGCCCGTCTGTCGAACTCGGTGCCCAAGGAGGCGATGGCACCGGGGACGGCCGCACGGACGAGCCCATCTCCGGGATGGTGCCGTCTCGTACGGTAAGTAATGTCGGGGCGACACGATTCGAACGTGCGACCTCTACGTCCCGAACGTAGCGCTCTAGCCAGGCTGAGCTACGCCCCGAGTTGCACGACAGGAGCCGATTTCACCGGCCTCGAAATCGCACGTGGGAGTTCCTGAAGAGCCTACCAGCCGAACGATCGGCGGGCAACGGCAGCCGGTTTTCGCCGCTGGCCGCCGGTCATTCCACCGTCACGCTCTTGGCCAGATTTCGCGGTTGGTCCACGTCGCAGCCGCGATTGACGGCGATGTGGTAGGCGAGCAGCTGGAGCGGGATCACGGCCAACAGCGGCGACAGCACGTCGTCGGTCTCCGGGATCTCGATCACGAACTCCGCCAACCGCTTGACCTCGTCCTGTCCCGGCGTCGTGACCGCGATCACGCGGCCCTGCCGGGCCTTCACCTCCTCGATGTTGGAGAGCATCTTGTCGCTCGTGTGGCCCGTGGCCGCGATCACCACCACCGGCATCAGCCGGTCGATCAGGGCGATCGGCCCGTGCTTCATCTCCGCAGCCGGATAGCCCTCGGCGTGGATGTAGGAGATCTCCTTGAGCTTGAGGGCCCCCTCGAGGGCCACCGGGAAGTTGAACGAGCGGCCCAGGTAGAGAAAGTTCGGGGCGTAGGTGAACCGGTCGGCGAGAAGCTTGATGGCCGCCTCCTGTGCCAGGATGGTCGTGATCTTCTCGGGGATCCGGGCCAGTTCGTCGGCCAGGGCTGCCGCCCGGGGCCGGTCGATCGTGCCTCGGCGATGGGCCAGGGCCAACGACACGAGCACCAGCGCCGTCACCTGGGCGGTGAAGGCCTTCGTCGAGGCGACCCCGATCTCCGGCCCGGCATGCGTGTAGACGCCGGCATCGGTCTCGCGGGCGAGCGTCGAGCCGACGACGTTGCAGATGCCCAGCGCCATCGCCCCGCGGGCCTTCGCCTCCCGCAGGGCCGCGATCGTGTCAGCCGTCTCGCCGCTTTGCGAGATCGCCAAGAGCACGTCGTCGCCGTCGAGCAGCGGCTCGCGGTAGCGAAACTCCGAGGCATACTCCACCTCCACCGGCAGCCGGGCCAGGTGCTCGATCAGGTATTCACCCACGAGCCCTGAATGCCAGCTCGTGCCGCAGGCGGCGATCGTGAGCTTGGGGGCCTGCGCGATCCGGTCGAGCACGTTCGCCAGGCCGCCGAGCTGCACGCAGCCGCCGGGCTGGAGCCGGCCGCGGAGGCAATCGGCGATCGCCCGCGGCTGCTCGTGGATCTCCTTGAGCATGAAGTGCGGGTAGCCGCCCTTCTCGATCGCGTCGAGCGAGACGGCGAGTTCGTGCACCTCCTTCGTGAGCGGCACGTCGTCGATCGTGCGAACATCGCAGGTGCCCGGGCCGATCACGGCCAGTTCCCCATCGTCGAGATAGACGACCTTGTTGGTGTATTCCACGATCGGCGTGGCGTCGGAGGCCACGAACGCCTCCCCCGCGCCGAGCCCGACCAGGAGCGGGGATCCGCGACGGGCCGCGTACAGGCGGTCGGGGTCGGCGGCGTTCACGATCGCCAGGCCGTAGGTGCCTGTTACTTGCTTGAGCGCCAGCCGGATCGCCTCCTCGAAGGCCAGGGCCGGGTCGGTCTCGAGAATCTCCTCGATCAACTGCACCACCACCTCGGAGTCGGTCTGGCTGCGGAAGCTGCGGCCCTTGGCGGCCAGCGCGTGCTTGAGGGCGGCGTAGTTCTCGATGATCCCGTTGTGCACCAGGGCGATCGTGCCCGCCCGGCCGAGGTGAGGATGGGCGTTGGTGTCGTCGGGCAGGCCGTGGGTGGCCCAGCGGGTGTGGCCGATTCCGAGCTTGCCCGTCGGCGACTCGGCGGCGATTCGGCTCTCCAGATCACGAACCTTGCCGGCGCACTTGGCGACGTGCAGCCCCCCGTTCAAGATGGCGATGCCGGCCGAGTCGTAGCCCCGATACTCGAGCCGGGCGAGCCCCTTGAGGAGGATCTCCCGGCAGTCACGCGGTCCGATGTAGCCGACGATGCCGCACATTCCGTTTGCCGCTCCTTCGAGGTGGTCGCCAGCACGGTATTGTAGGGCAAAGGCTCCGCCATGAAGCATCCGCCGGTTATCCTGTTCGACGACGCGGCCGCGGCGCACCTCGGCCCGCTGACGCTCACCCGGCCGGTGCACGACCTGCGTCTGGGCCTGCTCACAATTCGCGAGCGGTGGCAGCGGGCGCTGGGATCGGATCGGGCCTGTGGCCCGGTGCGGCCGTACCTCGCGGGCCTGTTTCCCACACCGGAGCCCGGGGCAGCAGGGGAGCGGCTCTGGATCAATGCCCGCTATCTGCCCGCACCGCCACTGGTCGCCGCCATCGAGCAGCTGGCAGCCGGCCATCTGCGGTGCGGTGACGACCTGGTGGTGGCCAGGGCCGATGCCGCCGAGTCGGCCGCCTGGCTCCAGGCCGGTCGGCCTTCGCCGCGGGATCCGGGCCGGGAGTTGGCCGGGGAGCCGCCGCCGCGGCTGCTTTATCCGTGGGATCTGATGCGGCTGGCACCGGCAGGGATCGAGGCCGATGCAGCTGCGATCGGCTGGCCGTCAGGGCGGGGGCCGGGCTGTCATCAATCAGTGATCATCGACCGGCCGGAGCGGCTCTGCATGCACGCCTCGGCCTCGGTCGAGCCGGGCGCGATCCTGCTGGCGGACGAAGGGCCGATCCTGCTCGACGACGGGGCGCGGGTGATGGCCGGGGCGATGATTCGCGGGCCGGTGGCCGTGGGGCGGGGGGCGACGGTACGGATGGGGGCCCGGATCTACGGGGGTACCGTGATCGGCCCGCACTGCAAGGTGGGGGGCGAGGTGGCCGCGACCGTGTTCCACTCGTATGCGAACAAGGCCCACGAGGGCTACGTCGGCAACTCCGTGTTCGGTCAGTGGGTGAACCTCGGCGCCGACACGACCGCCTCGAACCTCAAGATGACCTACGGCACGGTCAGGATGCACGACTGGCCCACCGGCCTGGAGATCGACACCGGCGAGCAGTTTCTGGGCACGATCATGGGCGACCACTGCAAGACCGGCATCAACACGATGCTCAACACCGGCACGGTCTGCGGCGTCTCCTCGATCCTGGTCGGCGCCGGCTTCCCGGCCCGGGCCGTGCCGTCGTTCAAATGGGTGCAGCCCGGGGCCGTCACCGACTACCGGCTCGACAAGGCCCTGCTCGACATGGAGCGGATGATGGCCCGCCGCGGCGTCGCCCTCACCCCCGCCTACCGCCGGATGATGACGGCGATCTACGAGCTGGGGCGCGGGTAGCAAAAAAGGGTACATCCCCCGTTTCCCTGGCAGACGAGGTGCAAACTGCAAGTTTTCGAATGGGAAACGGGGGATGTCCCCTTTTTTTAGGGTCACTCCGCCGCCGAGACGCAGACGAGTTCGCGGTCGTTGCGGGCGAAGATGCACCGGTCGGCGAAGGCCGGGTGGCTCCAGACCACCTCGCGGCCGAAGCACTCGCCGGTCGGCTCGAGCAGGTGCATCCGGCCGAGTTCCTCGTACTTCTCCGGCGTGAGCCGCGCCAGGATCAGGTCGCCGGTCTCGGCGAAGATCCAGGTCCGCGTGCCGTCGCCCGGCGGATCCTGCCGCACCAGAAACGCCGTGCCGTGCCGGCTCCGCCGCTCGCCGCCGGTGGTGGCCGCGAGGGTTTCCCAAAGCCGCTCGCCGGTGGCGAGATCCACGGCCGTGAGATTGCTCGTGAAGCAGTCGCAGCCGTAGATCGTCTGCCCCGCGATGAATGGCGTGCTATTGGCGCAGTAGACGGCCGTCTTGGGGCCGCCCGCCCAGACGAGGGTCGGGGCGGAGCC
>JBIKXY010000145.1:0-7441 GCA_044355515.1 Pirellulales bacterium | reverse complement strand
AGACAACGGAGGTCTTGATGCTCGTGCTTTCCCGCAAGCAAAACGAACGGATTCGCGTGGGTGATTCGGTGGTCGTCACGATCGTCAGGGTCAGCGGCGACAAGGTGCGGATCGGAATCGAGGCTCCGCCCGACGTGCGGGTGCTTCGTGACGAGCTCGACGACGACCTGGTGGGCGATGTCACGATCGACGCCGCTGCGGAGCTTCCGATCCCCCGGCTGCTCCGGTACGTGGGCTGAGCCGCAGCCGGGTTTGCCCGGCGGTGGCTCTCGAGAGAAGACGCTTCAGGTGGACTCCGCGCCGATCACCGACCTGCCTGACGACGACTTTGAGCCGTCGCAGCCGCCGAAACGAGGGCGGTTGCGACGGCTCTGGCTGTTCAGCACCGGTGTCGTCGCGGCCGCTCTGGCGGTGCTGGCCGTGGCCGCCACGCAGACCCCGGAATTTTATCGCCAGCGCCTGCCCATCGGGGGTCCGCTCGCCGGCCGTTCGCCCGAGGCAGCCGCCCTGGCGGCGGAGCGGGCCGCCCGGCGACTCATGACCGGAGGGTCGGCGCTCCACGCCGACTTCCTTCGAATCGGGCACTGGGAGGGCGTGTTTGGCGAACGGGATCTGAATGCCTGGCTGGCCATCGATCTGCCCCGCAACCACGCGTCGGCCTTGCCGTCAGGTGTCTTGGCTCCGCGAGTCGAGCTGTTGCCGGGCCGCGTTCGGGCCGGGGTGCAGGTGGGCCGTGGGATTCTCAGGGCCACTGTCTGGTTCGAGGCGGAGGTGACGCTCCAGTCCGCCAACCAGCTGCGGATCACGATCGCGCGGGTTCGGCTCGGAAGCCTGCCCCTTCCTGCCGGCCCGCTGCTGGCGGGAATCGCCCGCCGGCTGGAGCGGCTTGGGGCGGTCACCGAGACGCCGCCCGGCAGCGCCCGGAGCGTGCTTGTGGTGTACATTCCCTCGACGCATCAAGCCGGCGGCGTGAGCCACTGGCTCGAGGCGATCCGCATCGCGGCCGGCGAAGTGGCCGTCGCGGGCGAGACCCGCCGCGGACCGGTTCGACCCGCGGCGGAGCGGTGAACGGGCGGAGCCGCGCGAGGACGCGAATCGACAGACGATGGCACGACTGACTTTTCTGGGCGCGGCGGGCGTGGTTTCGGGTTCGCGGCATCTGCTCGAACATGGCGGCCGCCGGGTGCTCGTCGACTGCGGGCTGTTTCAGGGGGAAAAGCGGCTGCGGCTGAAGAACTGGCAGCCCTTGGGCACGCCCCCGGCCGGCCTCGACGCGGTCGTCCTCACCCATGCCCACATCGACCACTCCGGCTGGCTCCCACGGCTGGTAAGGGAGGGGTTTCGCGGCGCGATCCACGCCACGCCGGCCACGGCCGACCTCTTGCCGCTGCTCCTGTACGACTCGGCCAAGTGCCAGGCGGAGGATGCCGCCTACGCCAATCGCAAGGGCTATTCCCAGCACCATCCCGCCCTGCCGCTCTACGAGGAACGGGACGTGGCCACGGTGCTCGAGCTCGTCCTCCGGGTCGAGCGCGGAACATGGTTCGAGCCTGCGGCCGGCATCCGCTGCCGCTATCACGACGCCGGCCACATGCTCGGCAGCGGGTTCGTGGAGCTGGAGGCCGTCGCCGAGCAGGGTCCGCCCGTGCGGATCCTGTTCTCGGGCGATGTCGGCCGCTACGACGCGCCCTTGTACCGTGACCCTGAGCCGCCGCCCCCTTGCGACTACCTGGTCTGCGAAAGCACGTATGGCGACCGCGACCACTCGCCCACCCGGCCACTGGAGGAACTCGAGGCGGTCACCAACGAGGCGGTGGCCCGCGGGGGTCTGATGCTCGTGGCCTCGTTCGCGGTCGGCCGGGCCCAGCAACTCGTCTACCTGCTGCGGACGCTGATGGCCGCCAAGCGGATCCCGAATCTCCCCGTGTGGGTCGATTCGCCGATGGCCGTCGAGGCGACCGAGATCTTTCGCCGGCACGCCGCCGAGCATGATCTGAGCGAGGCCCGGCTGGCGGGCGTGGCCGAGGCGGCCGCCAGCCCGTTCGTGCGGCTGGCCAAGACCGCCGCCGAGTCGAAGGCGATCAACGCCCATGGCGGCCCGGGCGTGGTCATCGCTTCGAGCGGGATGATGAACGGCGGCCGGATTCTCCATCACCTCGCCCGCCGTCTGCCCGACCCGGCCACCACCGTCCTGGTGGCCGGCTTCCAGGCCAAGGGCACCCGCGGTCGGGAGCTGCTCGATGGTGCCGAAACGCTTCGCATCCACGGCCGCGACATCCCCGTGCGGGCCGCCGTCCGCCAGATCGACGCCTTCTCGGGTCATGCCGACCGGGCGGAGCTCGGCCGCTGGCTGGCCGGAATGCCGGCTCCGGTCCGGACCTTCCTCGTCCATGGCGAGCCCCCCGCGGCCCGGGGCATGCAGGAGTTTCTGGCCGCGACCCGGGGCTGGAAAGCCGACGTGCCTACCATCGGCATGACGGTGGAACTGCCCAACCCCTGATCCTCGGCGTCCTGTCTCCCACTCCGCCCGCCTTAGGAGCCCTTGCGATGGCGAAGAAGCCCGCGGCCAAGACCCCGCCCCCCAAGGCCTGTGCGGCGCTGCCCGACACGGTGCTCGGCGACGACGTGGCGCTCGTGGCCGAGAACATGGAGCGGATCCTCGCCTCGCCCAGCTACCTGCTCGCCCAGGAGGACCGCGGCTTGTTGGCGATGGAGGAGATGCGGGGCGTGCGAATGCTGCTCGAGCTCGGCAAGCCCGAGCTGGCGCTCCAGGCAGACAAGATCCACTCCACGGTGATCGTGTTCGGCGGCACGCAGATCGTGGAGCGGACGGCTGCCGAACGGCGGCTCTCCGAGGCCCGCCGGGCCCTGGCGGCTCACCCCGACGACCGCAAGGCGTCCCGGGAAGTGGAGCGGTCGCAGCGTCTGCTCGCCCAGGCCCATTATTACGACTCCGCCCGGCAGTTCGCCAAGCTCGTCTCGATCGACAACCAGTGCGAGAGCCAGCGAGACTACGTCGTGATCACCGGCGGCGGTCCGGGCATCATGGAGGCGGCCAATCGCGGCGCCTTCGACGTGGGCTGCAAGTCGATCGGCCTCAACATCAAACTCCCTGCCGAGCAGCAGCCCAACCCCTTCATCACGCCCGAGCTCTGCTTTCAGTTCAAGTATTTTGCCCTCCGCAAGTTTCACTTCATCCTCCGGGCCGCGGCGGTGGTGCTCTTCCCGGGCGGCTTCGGCACCCTCGACGAGATGTTCGAGACGCTCACGCTCCGCCAGACCCACCGGATGCAGCCGGTGCCGATCATCCTGTTCGGCCGCGGCTACTGGTCGAAGGTGATCGACTTCCAGTTTCTGGCGGACTCGGGCGTGATCGCCGATCAGCACCTGGATCTGTTCACCTATGCCGAGACGCCCGAGGAGGCCTGGCAGCAGATCCTCGATTTCCACGCCCGCGAGCAGCAGCAGTGAGCTGGGTCGCCGGTCGGGCAGGAGCTTGCGATGGCTGATCCCGCTCCTGTGGCGCTGGTGATCGGCGGGGCCCGTGGCGTCGGGGTCGAGGTGGTGCGGGCCCTCGCGGACCGTGGCCACGCCATCGCCATTCACTGCCACGCATCGCTCCGGGAGGCCCGGGCCCTGGCCGCCGAGCTTGCGGCGGCCGGCTCACCGGCCCTCGCGGTCACGGCCAACCTCCGCGAGGAAGGAGCGGTGCGGGCGCTGGTGCACCGCGTGGCCGACCACTTCGGGCGGCTCGACGTGGTGGTGAACTGCGCCCGGCTACGGCTTGCGGGCAGGTTCGAAGCGCTCTCGGTCGCCGAGCTTGCGAGCCACTACGAAGTCAACGTGATCGGCCCGTTCGTGGTGGCCCAGGAGGCGGCCGCGGTGATGCTCGCCCAGGAGCCGGGAGGCGTGATCGTGGCGCTTGCCGAGAGCGGCGATCCCCGGCCCGACGAACTTGCCTCGTTCACGAGCCGGGCCGCAATCCCGGCGCTGATGCAGGCACTCGACACCGAGTGCCAAAGCCGCCGCCCGCGAGTCCGGGCCGGCTGCGTGATCATGCCGAGCCCGCCCCCCCCGCCCGAGGTCCTGGCCGCGACGCTTCTCGCCCGGATCGACGAACTCCGCGCCGCTCCGTTTGGGGTCGGGCCGCCGGGGCCGTCTTGAGTGGCGGGCGTCGTCCCCCCTGGCTCGCGCACGGGGGCTGTGCTGAAGGCGGCACACCCTGACCATCCAAGCCCCGTGGGCGCGAGCCGGGATGGGCGACCCCGAGCCCGCGTCGGGCACGAGATGCTCATCGCGTCGTTGGCAGGCGGATCGTGAAGGTGCTGCCCACGCCGGGCGTGCTCTCGACGGTCACGCCGCCGCCGTGGGCCTGCACGATGTGCTTGACGATCGACAACCCCAGCCCCGTGCCGCCGAGCTTGCGGCTGCGAGCCTTGTCGACCCGGTAGAACCGCTCGAACAGCCGTGGCAGGTGCTCGGCCTCGATCCCGGTGCCCTCGTCGCTGACCCGGATCAGCAGCGCCTGAGCCTCCTGCGCGGCCGCGATCCGCACGGCCCGACCGGGGTCACTGTACTTGATGGCGTTGTCCACCAGATTGATGATCGCCTGCTCCAAGAGCGGCGGGTTGACATCGGCCAGAAGCGATTCGGCGCAGTCCACCTCGAGGCGGAGCGACCGCTCCTCCGCCCGCGGCCCGCAGTCGACCAGCACCGCGGCCAAGACGTCGGCGACCCGTGTCGGCTCGAGCGGCAGATTGCCCGACCCCTCGCTTTGCTCGATCCGCGACAGGGCCAGCAGATCGTCGATGATCGAGGCGAGGCGGTCGGCCTGCCGGGCGACGATCCCGAGAAACCGCCGGCTGTCGGCCGGGTCGTCGAGCGCGCCGTCGAGGAGCGTCTCCACGAAGCCTTTGATGGAAGCGACCGGCGTCTTGAGCTCGTGGGAGACATTGGCCACGAAGTCCCGCCGTACGTTCTCCAGCCGTTCGATGTCGGTGACATCGTTGAGCACGATCACCGCTCCCCCCTCCCCCGACACGTCCCGCAGCGCCGTCCCCCGCAGCCGGATCGTGCGGTCGCGGGCGGCCCGGAGCACGAGGTCATCCTCCACCGGCTCGCGGCAGTCGATCGCCAGGAGGGCGAATCGCCGCAGGTCGGGATTGCGGATCACATCCTGGAGTGGGCGGCGGAGCACGCCGTCCAGATCGACCTCCAGGAGGTCGGCCGCGGCCCGGTTCATGCCCACGATCCGCTGCCGGGCATCGATCGCCAGCACGCCCTCGATCATGCTCCCGAGCACCGCTTCCTGTTGCGTTCCCTGCCGACCGATCGTCAGACCACGCTCCACGAGCTGATCCTTGAGCCTCCCGACGGCTGCCGCCAGCCCGGCCACCTCGGCCAGTTCAGTCGATGGCAGCGGCACATCGACATCACCGGCGGCGAGCCTGGTCGCCGCGGTGCAGAGCGCCTCCACCGGCCGGGCTGCCCGGCGGGCCAGGAGCCAGCCCAGCGCGATCGCCAGGCCGCCGCAGGCGAGCGATCCGGCGGTCAGCCTGGTCACCGCGCGGCCCACCGCCTGGTCGGATGCGGTCGAGTCGGCGGTCAGTCGCACCACGAAGGCCGGGGCGTCGTCCGGGCCATGAGGCACCGCGACGGCCAGGATGCGCCGACCGGTGCCGACGTCATAGCGGCTGGCACTCGCCGCGAAACCCCGGGCCGCCGGCCCCGGTGGTGGACCGTCTCCCCGGGCCTCGCCAGACCGCACCGCCGTGTCGCCGAGCGTGACGCCCTGGGCGTCGAGCAGTTCGACCTCCAGCCCCGTCGCGGCGGCGAATTCGCGGAGCAGCTCCTTGCGCTCGCCCTGATCCCCCGCTTCGTCGAGCGCCGCGGCCAGCCGCCGGCCGAGTTCCTCGAGCCGCTGCCGCTCCCGCTCCGTGGCCAGGGTGCCGAGCTGCACGCTGGCCAGCCAGAAGCAGCCGGTCAGCACCGCGGCCACGAGCAGGAGCCAGCCGGCGAACAGGTGCCAGATGAGCCGGGTGCGGGGCATGAGACGGGTCGCGGGGAGGGACGTGCGTCACGCACGGAACCGATATCCCACGCCACGCACCGTTTCGATGTAGGAGCCGAAGTCACCGAGCTTCTTGCGGAGACCTGCGACTTGGACGTCGACTGACCGTTCAGTGACAGGATAATCCTCGCCCTTGACCGCGTCGACAATTTGCATCCGAGTGTACGCCCATCCGGGGCGTCTGGCCAAAAACTGCAGCAGCGCGAACTCCGTGTACGTGAGCTCCAGCAGCTTGCCCGCCAGCGTCGCCTCGTGCCGGCCGGGGTTGATCGAAAGCTCGTGGACGTCGATCGTGACCTCCGCTTCCGCCTGCCGCCGGGCGTCGTGCCGCCGGAGGAGCGCCTTGATCCGGGCCCCCAGCACCCGGGGGCTGAACGGCTTGGCGATGTAGTCGTCTGCCCCCCGCTCCAGCCCGGCGATCATGTCGCTCTCCTGCCCCTTGGCGGTCAGCATGATGATCGGGATCTCACGGGTCCGCGGCTCGACCTTGAGGCGGCGACAGACTTCGAGGCCGTCCACCGCCGGGAGCATCAAGTCGAGCACGATCAACTCCGGCGGCTGCTTGCGGGCCGCCTTGAGTGCCTCCTCGCCGCTGGCCACGCAGGTGACCTCATACCCCTCCTTCAAGAGGTTGTAGCGGACGAGCTCGAGCAGGTCCTCCTCGTCGTCCACGACGAGGATTCGGGTCGGGGCACCCGACTGGCCGGCCCGGGGCTTCGCTGGGGCGTGCTTCACGAATGCTTCCTGGAGGTCAGGGGCTTGGTCAGGGGCTTGGACGGCCATGATGACACGGCGGGCAGGGTGGACTCAACTGCGGCCGCCTCAATATGCCCGCGGGCCCGCGCCTCGGGAAAATGAGAATTGCGTGAACGCCCGCGATCCGGCCAGCCGCTCAGGAAAGCAGCAGTTCGACGTCTTCGGGCGTGAGATTCGCGATCACGCCGGCGTCGGCCCGGACGATCGATTCGGCCAGCTCCCGCTTCTTGTCCTGGAGCGCGAGGATCTTCTCCTCCACCGTGTCGCGGGCGATCAGCCGGTAGGCGAAGACGCGGCGGGTCTGGCCGATCCGGTGGGCGCGGTCCACCGCCTGGGCCTCGACGGCGGGGTTCCACCAGGGGTCGAGGATATAGATGTAGTCGGCCGCGGTCAGGTTGAGGCCCTGGCCGCCCGCCTTCAAGCTCACGAGGAACAGCCGGCAGTCGGGGTCTTCCTGGAAGTGGGCCACGCGGGCCTGGCGGTCGGTGGTCCGGCCATCGAGGTATTCGTAGGGCAGCGACCGGGCGTCGAGCTTGCGGCGGAGGATCGCCAGGAAACTCGTGAACTGGCTGAACACGAGCACTTTGTGCCCCTCGGCGATCACCTCGTCGAGCT
>JBIKXY010000025.1:0-23246 GCA_044355515.1 Pirellulales bacterium | reverse complement strand
ACGGTTTCCATCGAGCGAGCGAAGCACAGGATGTGCGCAGCGAGCGTCCGGCGAGATGGCACGGGCAACCCCGACCCACGCAAGACGTGGCCTCTTCGGAAGCACAGTCCCCTTCGAGCGTGGCTTCAGAAGATCCCCAGCGCCTCGAGCGAATACCGCACGATCAGGCCGGCGACCACCACGCTCACCATGCTCATGAGCTTCACGAGAATGTTGAGGCTCGGGCCGCTCGTGTCCTTGAAGGGATCGCCCACCGTGTCGCCCACGACCGCGGCCTTGTGGGCCTCGGTGCCCTTGCCGCCGTGGACGCCGCTCTCGATGTGCTTCTTGGCGTTGTCCCAGGCGCCGCCGGCGTTGGCCATGAACACGGCCACGCAGAAGCCGGTCGTGAGGCCGCCCACGAGCAGGCCCATCACGCCCCCCACGCCCAAGAGCAGCCCGGTCGCGACCGGCATCAGGAGCGCCAGGAGCGACGGCAGCACCATCTCCCGCTGGGCGGCCTTGGTGCTGATCGCCACCGGGGCGGCGTAGTCGGGCGTGTCGGTGCCCTGCATGATGCCCGGCTTGTCGCGGAACTGACGGCGGACCTCCTCCACCATGCCCTTGGCCGCCCGGCCCACGGCCTTCATCGTCAGGGCGCAGAACACGAAGGTGCTCATCGCGCCGATGAACAGCCCGACGAGCACCTTGGGATTCATCAGGGTCACGTCGTAGAACCGCATGTAGTCGGCCATCCGGGCGCTCTTCACCGGCACGATCCGCTCGGCTTCGGCCAACCGCGTGATCGTCTCGGCCGGCACGGCCGCGGCCACCTGCATTCGGCGCCGGGCCTCGAGGCCCGGGATCACCGGCTCCGCGAGCATCTTGCCCTCGGCGTTGGTCCGGCCCTCGAGCACCGCGTCGTCGAGCACCATCCACATGGTGTTGGCGGCCGGCTTCTCCCCCACCTGCACGGCCAGGCCGTCGGTGAGCTTGACCCACTCGCCGGCCACCAGCGGCCGCAGTTTGCCATCCACCACGACCTGCTGGCCCTCGGCCGTGGCCGTGATCGCCGCCTGGCCCCAGCGTTCGAAGCCGATCCGGACCTCCTCGACATAGGCCGCGAGCAGGGCCAGCGCCGTCAGCGCCGCCGAGCCGATCGCGAACCCCTTGCCGGTGGCGGCGGTGGTGTTGCCCAGCGCGTCGAGGGCGTCGGTCCGCTCGCGGACGATGGCCGGCATGCCGGCCATCTGGGCGTTGCCGCCGGCGTTGTCGGCGATCGGCCCGTAGGCGTCGGTGGCCAGCGTGATCCCCAGCGTCGAGAGCATGCCGACCGCGGCGATGCCCACGCCGTAGAGGCCCAGGGCGAACTGCCCGGGATCGGCGAAGTTGAAGCCGTTGGCGAAGCCAAACGCGAGGAGCGTGGCGGCGCTCACGACGAGCACCGGCGCCCAGACGCTCATCATCCCCTCGGCCACGCCGCCGATGATGATCGTGGCCGGGCCGGTCAGGGCCTGGTCGGCCAGTTCCTGGGTCGGCCGGTATTCGTTGCTCGTGGAATACTCCGTCCACTTGCCGATCAGCCAGCCGGCCAGGAGCCCGACGATCACGCTGATCGCCACGCCGAAACTGCCGCTCCGCCAGCCCAGGAGCAGCGGCGCCAGGAGGAACGTCGCCCCCACGATCGCCCCGGTGGACCAGTTGATACCCGTACCGAGGGCCGCCAGCAGGCTCTTCTGCGAGGAGTCTTCCTGGGTGCGAACCTGGTAGATGCCCCAGATCGAGAGCAGCGTGCCCACCGCCGCGATCATGATCGGAAGGAACAGGGCCGCCATCTGCATCCGGTGCTGGCCGTGGAAGGCCGCCACGCCCAGGGCCGCGGTGGCCAGGATGCTGCCGCAGTAGCTCTCGTAGAGGTCGGCTCCCATGCCGGCCACGTCGCCCACGTTGTCCCCCACGTTGTCGGCGATCGTGGCGGGGTTGCGGGCGTCGTCCTCGGGGATGCTGTGCTCGACCTTGCCCACGAGGTCGGCGCCGACGTCGGCCGCCTTCGTGAAGATGCCGCCGCCGACCCGGGCGAACAGGGCCTGTGAACTGGCCCCCATCCCGAAGCAGAGCATCGTGACAGTGATCTCCTCGAGCGAGAGCGGCGCCGCGAACAGCGGCACGATCCAATACAGGATCAAGAACCAGAGCATGATGTCGAGCAGGCCCAAGCCCACGACCGTCAGGCCCATCACCGCCCCGGAGCGGAAGGCCACCTGGAGGCCGTCGTTCAAACTCCGCTCGGCGCCGGCCGCGGTCCGGTTGCTGGCGAGCGTGGCCGTCTTCATCCCGAACCAGCCGGCCAGGCCGGAGAAGAAGCCGCCCGAGATGAAGGCGAAGGGCACCCAGGCGCTCTGCACCTTCAGGCCGAAGGCCATCACGGCGAGCAGCAGGAAGATGGCGACAAAGAACGCTCCCACCACCTTGTATTGCTGCTGCAGGTAGGCGTCGGCACCCGTGCGGACGTAGCCGGCGATCTCCTGCATTCGCGGCGTGCCGGGCGATTGGGCCTCCATCCACTTGAAGAAGTCCCAGGCCTTGTAGAGGGCCAGGCAGGCGCCGGCCATCCCGAGCAGCCAGAAGAAGCCGTAGGCGCTAAAGAGCGACACGGTCGTCGCCTCCTCCGCCGCCTGGGCGAGGCCGGGAAGAAGAGCCGCGGCGGCGGTCGCCGCGACGAGGAACAAGGAGTGCGGGCGTGCCACGATGCTGAAGGACTCCACGGGTGGTGACCCCCGCTCCCAGACCGCTGCAACCGGCCCGGGAGACGACGAGGTGTGCTGGGCGTGCGACGATTGAAACTCCACGGGCAAAGCCTGTCAAACCGCGTGGATTCCCGCCGCGGGCCGGCTGGTGCCGCTTCAGGCCGGCGGCTCCGCGACCGGCGTCGCGTCGGCCTCTTCCTGCTCGCTCGGCGGCACGGTCACCATCGCCGCGAGCGAATCCCCCTCGTCGAGCCGCATGATCCGCACGCCCTGGGTGTTGCGACCCATCGGCCGGATCTCGGCCACGTTGACCCGCTGGATCTTGCCCCGGGCCGTCATCATCAAGACCTGGTCGCCATCACTCACGGCCACGACCGACACCACGCGGCCGTTGCGAGCGGTGGTCTTGATGTCTCGCACGCCCTTGCCGCCACGGTGCTGGGTGCGATACCGCATCCCGCTGGGGCCGTCCTCCCCCTCGCCGTCGGCCGGCTCAGCCGCCTCGGCGGTCGGCTCCTCGCCCCCCTCGTCGGGCCCGGGACCGGTCAGCGGCGTGCCGGCGCCGAACGGCGTCCGCTTGCCGTAGCCGTTCTCGCAGACCGTCAGCAGCGTGGCCTCGGGATCGGCCACCACCATGCCCACGAGCTGATCGCCCGAGCCGAGCTTGATCCCGCGGACACCGCTCGTGTCGCGGCCCATCGGCCGGGCGTCGCTCTCGGGGAACCGGATCGCCATCCCCTTGGCCGTCGCGAGCACGAGCTCGTCACCCGGTTTCGTGATCAACGCCGCGACCAGCTCGTCTCCCTCGCGGAGCTTGACGGCGATCAGCCCCTTCGTGCGGCGGCGGCGATACTGCTCGAGCGCGGTCTTCTTCACGACGCCGCCGCGGGTGGCCAGCATCAGGAACTGGCTCGGGTCCTCGAAGCCTCCCACGGCCCGGCACTGGGCCACCTTCTCGCCCGGCTCGAACTCGAGCAGGTTGACGAGCGCCCGCCCCTTGGCGTCGCGGGCCAGCTCGGGCAGCTCGAAGACCCGCATCGAAAACACCTTGCCGAGCGTCGTGAACACCAGCAGCCAATCGTGGGTGCTGGCCACGAACAGGTGCTCGACCGGATCCTCCTCGTCGGTGCTGGTGCCCTTGATCCCCTTGCCGCCGCGGCGCTGGGCCCGGTAGACATCCGCCGGCGTCCGCTTGACGTAGCCCGCCCGGCTGATCGTCACCACCATCGTGGCCTCGGTGATCAGCTCGGCCAGGTCGCGGATGTCCCCCGCCTCGCCGCTGATCTCGGTCCGTCGCTCGTCGGCGTGCTTCTGCTCGAGGCCCAGGAGCTCCTCGCGGATCAGGGCCTTGATGTTGGCGTCGTCGGAGAGGATCCGGCGGAACTCGCCGATCTTGGCGAGCAGCTCGCGGTGCTCCCCGCCGAGCTTCTCCTGCTCCAGGTTGACGAGCTGGCCGAGCGTGAGTCGGAGAATGGCGTCAGCCTGTACCGGCGAGAGACCGTAGGTCTCGGCCGCGCCCCGCTCCTCCTGCAAGACGGCGAACCCGTCGGCCCCGAGGGCCCGCTCCAGCAGCGCAGCCGGCGCCTGGAGCTGGCAGAGCCGCTCCTTGGCCTCCGCCTGCGACTTCGACGAGCGGATGATCTTGATCACCTCGTCGATGTTGGCCAGCGCCACGAGCAGCCCCTCGAGGGTGTGCTTGCGGCTGCGGGCCTTGGCCAGCAGGTGCTCGGTGCGCCGGCGGATGACGGTGGTGCGATGCCGCAGGAACTCGGTGAGCATCTCCCGGAAGGAGAGGATCCGCGGCTTGCCGTCGACCAGCGCCAGGAAGATCAGCGAGAACGAGGTCTGGAGCGGCGAGAACTGGTAGAGCTGATTGAGGACGACGTCGGGGTCGGCGTCCCGCTTGAGCTCGAGCACCAGCCGGACCGGCTCCTTCAGGTCGCTCTCGTTGCGGATCGCCGAGATCCCCTTGATCCGGTCGTCGGTGACGAGCTCGGCGATCTTCTCCTCGATCGCGTCGCGGGTCTGCTGGTAGGGGATCTCGGTGACCACGATCCGATGCCGGTTCTTCCCCATCTCCTCGACGTGGGCCCGGGCCCGGAGCGTGATCGTGCTCCGGCCGGTCAGGTAGCCGCGGACGAGCGCCTCCCGCCCCATCACGATCCCGCCGGTCGGGAAGTCGGGGCCGGGCACGATCTCGAGCAGCTCGGCCATCGAGAGGGCCGGGTTGTCGATCAGCGCCACCAGGGCCCGGCAGACCTCGCCCAGGTTGTGGGGCGGGATGCTCGTGGCCATGCCGACGGCGATCCCGCCGGCGCCGTTGACGACGAGGTTCGGAAACTTGCTCGGCAGCACCACCGGTTCGGTGTTCCGCTCGTCGTAGCTCGGCACGTAGTCCACCGTGTCGAGTTCAAGGTCGTCGAGCATCAGCGCGGCGATCGGTGAGAGCCGGGCCTCGGTGTATCGCATCGCGGCCGCGGGCAGGCCGGCGATCGAGCCGAAGTTGCCCTGCTTGTCCACCAGCACGTGCCGCATGTTCCATTCCTGGGCCATGCGGACGAGCGTGGGGTAGATCACGCTCTCGCCATGCGGGTGGTAGTTGCCGCTGGTGTCGCCGGAGATCTTGGCGCACTTCACGCGCGCGGCGCCGGGGGACAGGTTGAGGTCGTTCATCGCGACCAGAATCCGCCGCTGCGACGGCTTGAGGCCGTCGCGGACGTCGGGCAGGGCCCGGCTGACGATCACGCTCATCGCGTACGTCAGGTAGCTGTCCTTGAGCTCCTGCTCGATCGGCAGATCGATGAGCCGCCCCCCCTCCGGAGTCGTACCGTCACCGCCGCCCGCCGCCGCGGCCTCACCCTCCACCGGGTTTTCGTCATCTGCCAAGAGACGGTCTCCAGACCTCTGCGGACACTCGCCGGCCCTCCCTGACGGCCTTTGCGGTGCTCTGAACATACCCGGCCTGCGGGGGCGGTCAACCGGCTGAGAAGCCTGGAAAAACAGGGCTTTTTGCTGCGGCGGTGTCGGCTTGACCCGCCGGCCGGCCGGCTCCTACTCTCCCGCCCCGCTGCGGGTCGCCTGCGGCCCCTTGCCACGGGCCCGACCGCTTTTTGAAACCAGGGCCACGCCGTGATTTCCTCCCGCTCCCCCGGACTCCTCGTGGCGGCCCTCGCCGCGGTCGTGCTGCTGCCCGACCTTGGCGGACCGCCGCTTTGGGACGAGGACGAGCCGCGGAACGCCGCCTGCTCGCTGGCCATGTGGTCGAGCGGCGACTGGGTCGTGCCCACGTTCAACGGGCGGCTGCGGGTCGAGAAGCCGGCGCTGGTCAACTGGCTGCACCTGGCCGGGTTCGCCGTGGCCGGGCCCAACGAGACGGGCGCCCGGCTCGGCTCCGCGGTGCTCACGCTGCTCACCTGCCTGCTCACCTGGCGGATCGCCCTGATCCTGTTTCGCCCCGACGTCGCCGCCTGGGCGGGCGTGGTGCTGGCCACCTGCCTCTGGACCGGCATCACGGGGAGAGCCGCCACGCCCGACGCGCCGCTGGCCTGCTTCACGACGCTCGCGCTCTGGCTGTTCGTGCGGGGCGGACGGACGGCGGGCCCCGACGGCCTGCGGTGGCGGGATGGCCCTGTGCGGCTGTCGCTGAGCTCGGCCGCGGGCATCGGTGCGGCGTGCGGTCTGGGTGTCTTGACCAAGGGCCCGGTCGGCCTCGTGCTGCCGCTGGCCGGGATCGGGCTCTTCGCCTGGTGGCAGGCGGTCGCCGACCCCGGCCGCGACGGGCCGCGGCTGCGGCGGCTCTTCAACGCCACGACCGACGCCTGGCGGGGCCTGCGGCCGCTGGTGATCGTGGGAACCGCGGTGGCGGTGGCCGCGCCCTGGTATGCGGCCGTGACGGCCCGCACCGACGGCCAGTGGCTTCGGGAGTTTTTCCTCGTCCACAACGTCGGCCGGTTCGCGGCGCCGATGGAGGGCCACTCGGGCTCGACGCTCCTTTATTACCCGCTCGTGATCCTGGTGGGGCTCTTTCCCTGGTCGATGGCCTCGGCGCTTGTGGGCTGGCATGCGGTGGCCGCCGTGCGGACCACCGGCCCGGCCTCGCCCGGCATGCGGCTGGTGCTCGCCTGGCTCGCCGCTTGGATCCTGCCCTTCTCGCTCGCCGGCACGAAACTGCCGGGCTACGTCTGGCCCGCCTATCCGGCGCTCGCCTGCTGCATCGGGCTGTTTCTGGCCGACTGGATCCGCTCGCCCGCCCGCACGACCGATGCCTGGATGCGGGTGGCCTGGGGCTTCCTGATCGTTTCGGGAGTCGGCCTGGGCATCGGCCTGCCGCTGGTGATCCACCGGGTCGCCCCCGGCGGCGAGTGGCTCGGGCTCGTCGGGATCGTTCCCCTGGCCGGTGGCCTGGTCGCCTGGGCCGGCCAGTCGCTCGGCTCGCGGCTGGCGGCGGTGACGGCCTGGGGGGCGACCGCCTGCGGGAGCGTGGCGATCCTGGTGGCGGTCGGCCCCGCGGCCGTCGGCCGCACCGGCGGTGCGCGGCACCTGCTGGCAGGGCTGGCCGCCGACGGGATCTCCCAACCGATCGCCTGCTACCGTACCCCGGCGAGCACCAGCTTCTATGCCGGCCGCGTGGCCTCCGGCGGCGCGGTCGCCGCGCTCGACGAGCCGGCCGAAGTCGCCGCCTTCGTCGCGGCGCATCCCGGCGCTCCCGTGGTGGTCGATGCCCGCTGGGCGGAGCTCGTGGCCGCCAAACTGCCCCCCGACTACGCCGTCATCCGGGCCGTGACGGTGCTGCCCGAAGCCCGCCGGCTCGTGCTCTTCGCCCCGGCGAAGACCCCCGCCGCGCCGCGACTGGCCGACGCAGCCGGCCACGCGGGCGGACCGCGTCGGCACTGACCTCGGCCTCGTTCCAACTCTTCGCCCACCCCGTTCCTCTCCGGTAGCCCAGCGCCCATGACCGACCGCCGCCCGCTCACCATCGTCCTCGTCGCCGGCATCGCCGCGCTCGCCCTCGGCACGGCCAGGGCCCCGCTCTGGGACGAGGACGAGCCCCGGTTCGCGGTCATCGCCCGCACGATGGTGGAGACGGGCGACTGGGTGGTGCCGGTCTTCAACGGCACGCTGGCCGTGGACAAGCCGGTGCTGATGCACTGGGCGATGGCCGCGAGCATGAGCCTGTTCGGGGCCAACGAGTTTGCCTCCCGGCTGCCCTCGATGATCGCTGCCTTGGCGACGGCGCTGGCCCTGTTGCGATTGGGCACGCGGCTGTTCAACCCCGCGACCGGGGTCGTGGCGGCCCTGGCCTGGCTCGGCAGCCTGCTCGCGGGGATCGAGGCCCATGCGGCCACCCCCGACGCCATCCTCACGGCACTCTGCACCTGGGCGACGGTCTTGGCCGCGGAGGTGCTGCTCGGGCCGGCCGGTGCGGGAGGCCAGGCCGGCCCCGCGACACAGGCCGGCCCCGCGACACAGGCCGGCGACCGGCGACCGCAGGACGGGCCCTGCATCGCCTGCGGTGACGATGCCCTGCCGCGGCTGAGCGTGGCCCGGGCGTTGGGCATCGGGCTGTTGCTCGGGCTGGCGGTCGTTTGCAAGGGGCCGATCGGCTTCCTGGGGCCGCTGGCCGTGCTCGTGCCCTGGGCCTGGTGGGTGGCCGTCGATCGGCGGCTTCAGGAGCGGCCAGCCGGCCCGTGGCTGCGCCGCGTCGGCGTGGCAGCCTTGCCCGCGGCGATCGACGTGATCCGCAGCCTGCGACCGGTCGTGCTCACCTGCGGAATGCTCCTCGCCGCGGCCCCGTGGTACGTAGCCGTCTGGCAGCGGACCGACGGCGCCTGGATCGAGGGCTTCTTCTTCGTCCACAACGTGGGCCGGTTCATGGCCCCGATGGAGAAGCATTCGGGCGGCGTGCTCTTCCATCCGCTCACGATGCTCGTGCTTTTCTATCCCTGGTCATGCTTCCTGCCCCTGGCGGTCGTGCTGGCGGCCTGGCGAACCTGGAAGCGCACGGTGCCCGTCGCGACGGTCCACGCCCTCGGCCTCGCGCTCGTGTGGCTCGGCGTCTGGGTGGGCGGCTTCTCGGCCGCGGCGACCAAACTTCCCAACTACATCCTTCCGGCCTACCCCGCGGCCGCGCTCGTGGTGGCCATCGTGGCCGTGGAGGCTGCCCGCCGGGCCGCGACGGCCGGCCGCTGGCCGCATCCCCGCTGGGCGGCCACCGGCATGCTCTCCCTCGCCTTCGGCGGGGTGGCCACGATCGCGACCATCGTCGTCGCCGCCCGCTACGGACTGCCCGGGGCCGAGCCGGCGGCGATCGTGGGGCTCGTGCCGCTCGTCGGCGCCGGGGCGTGCTGGTGGCTGGTCGCCCGCAACCGGCCCGAGGCGGCCCTGGCCTGCTTCACCGGCACGGCGCTCCTCTACACGGCGCTTGCGGTCGGCCCGGCCGCCGGCCAGATCGCCAAGGCCAACGCGATTCCCTCGTTCGTGAGCGGTCTCAAGGCCGAGGGCGACGCGGCGGCCCGGCTGGGCACCTTCATGATCGCGAGCCCCAACGTGGTCTTCTACGCGGGCGGCCACGTGAACCAGATCGTCCAGGACGACGCCGACGCCGCGGCACGGTTCCTGGGCTCGGGGCCCGACGCCGTGCTGCTCGTGCCGGCCGACAGGCTCGCCCGGGTCGAGGCCGTGCTGCCCCCCGGCTATGGCGAGGTGGGCCGGGCTCGCCCCATGTTCCGCGCGGAGGATGTCGTGGCCATCGGCCGCGTCGCTCCCGCCGACCGCACCGCCCGGGGCGGAGAGGTGGCCCGATGAGCGGACAGGCCGCCTTTCGCGACGACGAACCAGGCCTCCTGCTTCGTCGCCCCCTGCCCGAGCGGGCCGGCCGCGGCCTGCTCTCGGTCGTGATCCCCTGCCACAACGAGCGGGACGTGATCGAGGCCACGCACGCCCGGCTCGCCGAGGTCTTGCCGACCACCGGGATGGACTTCGAAATCATCTACATCGACGACGGCAGCCGCGACGACACGCTGGAAAAGCTGGCCGCGATCGCCGGCCGCGACGGCCGGGTGACGGTGATCGAGCTCTCCCGCAACTTCGGCCAGCAGGCGGCGATGTCGGCCGGCCTGGCCGCCGCCCGCGGCGTCGCGATCGTGATCACCGACGCCGACCTCCAAGACCCGCCCGACGTGATT
Source organism: Pirellulales bacterium (assembly GCA_044355515.1). GTDB lineage: Bacteria > Planctomycetota > Planctomycetia > Pirellulales > UBA1268 > QWPN01. The sequence continues at coordinate 13,336 of JBIKXY010000025.1, read as the reverse complement.
CCCGAGATGGTCGCCGCCTGGCGGGCCGGCGCGGACGTGGCCTACGGCCGCCGCCGCCGCCGCGCCGGCGAGACGGCCTTCAAGCTGGTCACGGCGAGCCTCTATCACCGCCTGCTCGCCCGGCTGATGCCCTACCCGATGCCGGTGGACACGGGCGACTTCAAACTCGTCGACCGGGCCGTGGCCGACGCCGTGGTGGCCCTGCCGGAGAAGCGCCGCTACCTGCGGAGCCTCGTGCCCTGGGCCGGCTTTCGCCACGAGCCGGTCTGGTACGACCGCCATCCGCGGGCGGCCGGGGAGACCAAGTATTCCCCCTGGAAGCTCCTGAAACTCGCGGGCGACGCGCTGGTGCTCTCGTCCGACGCCCCGCTGCGGCTGACCTGGGTGGCCGCGGCGACGCTCGCGGTCACCGGCACGCTCGCCACCGCGGTCGCCGCGTTCTCGACCTTGGTCGGCCCGCCCCGCGAGGGCGTGTCGCTGGCCGCGATCACGGCCGTGGCGAGCTTCGTGGCCGCGATTCAGACCGCGGCCGTGGCGATCGTGGGCGAGTACGTCGCCCGCACCTACCGCGAGGTGCAAGGCCGGCCGCCGTGGGTCGTCCGCCGCACGATCGGCCCCGCCGCCGAAACCCGCTCAGGCAGCCGCGCGGCCTGATTCGGACCAACGGAGTGGGCCGCTGGGGGTGAAAGCCTCCGTCGCTGGGATATTTCGCACTGGCGTCGGCACCGCTGCCACGTCAACTCCGCAAAATCTCCAGGCTCCTCCGGCCTCCACCCCCAGCTTCCCGCCTGCGGCTTCATCGGGCCTGCGAGGGTTCCATTCGACCCCCGGAAATCCCGGTTCGATTTCGATGCTGAGGAGCCGGTCGGGGGCACGCGCAGGAACCGAGGAGCTTTGCGAAAGGAGGGGCTGGCAATGCCCATGGAGTCGGTACTCGCAAAGTCCGAAGGTGACGAGCATGGCACCGCCGGCGAACCAATGCGGACAGCCTCGGGCAGCCTCAACGAGCCGTGCCGAACACCATTCGCAGGATGCCTGGAGCGAGCGAGCATGGAGCGACCGAAGGGCAGGATGCCCGGAGGAAGCGTCCGGCGACATGGCGCGGGCAACCCCGAGCCCGCGTCACCAACCGGGCGTCACTTCGCGAGCGCGGCCTCGATGGCGGCCACCAGCGCCGCGTCGTCGGGTGAGACGCGGGTCTTGAATCGCCCCGCCACCTTGCCGTCCTTGCCGATCAGAAACTTCTCGAAGTTCCAGCCGATGTCGCCGGCCGGATCGGCCGTCTCGGTGAGCACCTGGTAGAGCTTCGGCTTGTCGGCCCCCTTGACCGTGATCTTCGAGAACATCGGGAAGGTGACCTCGTACTTCGAGCTGCAAAACTCCTTGATCTGCTCGTCGCTGCCCGGCTCCTGGGCGCCGAAGTCGTTGGCCGGGAAGCCGAGCACCACGAAACCCTTGTCCTTGTACTTCTCATACAGGGCCTGCAGCCCCTCGTACTGCGGCGTGGCGCCGCAGCGGCTGGCCACGTTCACCACCAGCACCACCTTGCCCTGGTAGGAGCCGAGATCGACATCGGTGCCGTCGATCGACTTCATCGTGCCGGAGAGCGGCAGATCGGCGCGGGCCGAGGCGGCCAGGGCCAGCGTCGAGACGGCGGCGAACAGGACGAACAGTTTCAGGAGCGACATGGCGGGATCTCCAAGGCGTGGGGGTGGGATTCTCGATTCACGATGATTAAAGACGCAGCCATTCTGCCCGGCAACCGGACGAAACCCGGCCGTCAGTTCTGCCCGGCGGTCTGCCGCCGGTCGGCGTCGATTTCCTCGAGCCGCACGACGTGGATCAGCGACAGGTGCTCGACGGCGTCCGGGGGCGAGCCCTCGCCGCCGACGCCGACGATCACCCGCGACCGCATCGGAATCACCTGATCGGGATGCCAGACCTCGTAGGTTCGGGCATCGGTCGAGTGAATCCGAAACGGCACGAACGGCTGGCGACGGGTGAAGGCGTAGAGATCCTCGGCTCGCATGGTCGGCTGCCTCCGCTGGGGCCTGAAGTATACAGGCGTCCATTTTTCCGTCAATCCGCGGGCTCGAGCGGCGTCCAGCGGTCGAAGGTGGCGGCCTGGCCGCGGTGCCCGCCCGCCGCGTCGGCGAGGTTCCAGACGATCGCCTGCTCGATCCGGAAGCGGCGGCCGGTCTTCGAGATCCGGACGCCGGAATAATCGTCCACGAAGCCGTGGGCGCGGGTCCGGGCCAGGAGCCGGGCCCGCTCGTCCCGGTGCACCGGCTCGGCCGTGAGCCGCGAGGGGGTTTGCGTGAGCTCGTCCCAGGTCATTTCCCAGAGCGCGAGGGCGCGGGCGTTACCGTAGTTGAGCACTGGGTCGGCCTCGGTGCCGTGGGAAACCACGACGAACGGCGCCCGAAACAGCCGCGCGGCCTGCTCCGCGGCGTCGCCCTCGCGGACGACGAGTTCGCGGCCGAGCAGCCGGGCGAACGAGTCGAGCAGCAACTGGACGTGCATCACGCTGCCCGGCCTGATGGGCGGTGCCGGGCGACTGTGAGACTCGTGACCTTCGGGCATGCATCCACCTCGGTTATGCCGGGCCAGCGGCGAGGATGTCGGGGCCGGCTTCGGTGGCGTAGGCGGCGAAGTTGTCCTTGAACTTCGCTGCCAGCCCGCGGGCTGCGGTCTCCCAGGCGGCCTCGTCGGCCCAGGCGCGGTGGGGCACGAGCAGCTTCTCGGCGACGCCCGGGACGGCCGTCACCGCCTCCAGTCCGAAGACCCGGTCGCGGTGGACCGGCGCCGAATCGAGGGCGCCGGTATTGATCGCGTCGATGATCCGCCGGGTGCTGGCCAGGTCGATCCGGGTGCCCACGCCATACGCACCCCCCGTCCAGCCGGTGTTCACGAGCCAAGCCCGGGCGTCGTGGCGGCGGAGTTTCTCGGCGAGCAGCCGGGCGTAGACGGCCGGATGCCGCATCAGGAAGGCGGCGCTGAAGCAGGCCGAGAAGGCCACCTGCGGCTCCACGATCCCCATCTCGGTGCCCGCCACCCGGGCGGTGTAGCCCGAGAGAAAGTGATACATCGCCTGCTCCCGCGAGAGCCGGCTCACCGGCGGCAGCACGCCGGAGGCGTCGCACGTAAGGAAGATCACGTGCTTCGGGTGCGGGCCGACGCAGGGCAGCTGGGCGTTGTCGATGTATTCGATCGGGTAGGCGGCCCGGGTGTTCTCCGTGATCGCGCTACTCTCGAAGTCCACGGCCCGAGTGGCCGGGTCGTAGACCACGTTCTCGAGCACCGTGCCGAACCGGATCGCCCGCCAGATCTCCGGCTCCTTCGCCTCGTCGAGGTGGATGCACTTGGCGTAGCAGCCTCCTTCGATGTTGAAGATGCCGTCGTCGCCCCAGCCGTGCTCGTCATCACCGATCAGCCGCCGCGCCGGGTCGGCGGAGAGGGTCGTCTTGCCGGTGCCCGAGAGGCCGAAGAAGAGCGACACGTCGCCCGGCCTGCCGCCGGCCGTGGCGCCCTGATTGGCCGAGCAGTGCATCGAGAGAATGCCCCGGCCCGGCAGCAGCCAGTGCATGTAGGTGAACACGCCCTTCTTCATCTCGCCCGCATACTCGGTGCCCAGGATCACCTGCTCCCTTCGCTCGAGGCACAGGTCGATGCTCGTGCGGCTGGTCATTTGCGAGGTGTAGGCATTGGCCGGGAACTGGCCGGCGTTGTAGATCACGTAGTCTGGCGCCCCGAACCGCTCCAGCTCGTCGAGCGTGGGGCGGATCAGCATGTTGTGCATGTAGAGGGCGTGGTAGGCCCGGCTGCAGAGCACCCGCACCTTGACCCGCGTGGCCGGATCCCAGCCGGCATAGCCGTCGCAGACGTAGATCTGGTCGCGGGTGTTGAGGTAGTCGATCGCCCGCTGGCGGTTGAGCAGGAAGGTGTGCTCGTCGATCGGATGATTGACCGGCCCCCACCAGACGTCGCCCTCCGACTCGGGGCGGTGGACGACGTGCTTGTCGGCCGGGCTACGACCCGTCTTCGCCCCGGAGCGGATCGCGATCCCGCCGGAGGAGACGATGCCCGCCCGCTCGCGGGAGACGGCGTCTTCGTAGAGCCGCCCCGGCGGGGCGTTGCGGATCACGACGGGGACGGTGATCTCATGCGCGGAGAGATCGACATGCACCGGCATCGGGGGACTCCGGGGAGGGAAACGGGCGGGACTGGGTGAGCGGGGAAGCGGTCGCGGGGGCATCGTCGGCATGGCCGCGGTCGATGATCGCCCAGGCCGAGGCCGCCGCCAGGCATGTGAGTCCGGCGGCGAGAAACAGGCCGCCCCAAGGATTCCGCCGCACGCGGAGCTTCCGCGCTCCCCGCCGCACCCGCCGGGCGAACTCGGCCCAGGCCTCCGGCGAGGCCCGGGTCCCGACCGCCGCGACGGTCACGCAGCGGGCGATTCCCCGGCCGTCCATCAGCACCTGGAGCCCCTGGGCCGGCAGCACCACGCTCTCGCCGGCCCACCGCGCCGAACTGTCGAGCTGGCCGACCACTTCCGCGAGCAGCGGCCGGAGCTGATCCACGGTGACGTTGTAGATCACCAGCCGGGGCCGGGTCGCGAGCAGCCCCCCGGCCACGATCACGACCAGGGTGCCGAGCATCATGAGCGTGGCCCAGGCCGCGGTGCCCACCGCCGGCTGCAGGAGGGCGAGCGGGCCTGCCAGGACGAACCCCGCGACGGCCGCCGCCAGAGCCGCCAGATCGATGCCGCCCGACACGGGGGCGGGCCGGCGGCGGAGGTGAAGCCAGCCGAGGACGACGAGATAACATCCCAGCGGCACCAGGGCGGCCCAGGCCGGCATGGCCGCAAGCGTGACGTTCATAACTCCCCCCGGGCGGCGGCGGTCACGCCCGCCAGGCCAGCCAGACGAGCACCGCCAGCCAGGCCAGCTCGGCAGCGGCGGCGGCCACGAATCGGATCCAGTCGGCCCGGCGAGTGTCGCTGCCCATCAGACCGCCGCCAGTGGTCAGACGCGGTCGGGGATCGCGAAGGCGAGGTCGCGGGCGAAGGCGTTGTCGAAGTCGAAGACATCGTGAAAGTCCTCCCGCTTGTCGCTGCGGGTCTTCCGCATCTGCCCGATGCCGATCATGTTGAACACGATCTCGCCGATGTCGGCCGTGCTGCGGATGCCCCAGGTCGCCAGCACCGTCTTGGCGAGGTAGCCGTACTGCTGCTGGCCGAACTGGCGGGCGGCCTCGCAGAGCTGCTGGCCGGACACGTGCCGCTCCGCCCGACGGCGCTCGCGGCGCGGGCGGGAGCGGGTTTTGCCGGCCGGGGCAGGATCTTCGGATCGCGGCGGTTCGATCTCCTCTGTCGCGGGCTCCTGGCCGAAGCCCAGCGTTTCCTGGGCGAAGGTGAGCGACTCGAGCACGAACAGATAGGCGTCGAGCGTGTAGCGGCGATCCTGCTCGAGGAGCTTGGCGAGAGGGTGGGAGGGGTCGAGCGTGGGCATCGAGGACGAGATCCGCCGGTCAGAGGGACGCAGCCGGCAGTATACAGCCACCCCGCCGGCGGACAGGGCGGCGGCCCGCCGGGCCAACCGCACGCGGAAATCAGACGGCCAGACTCAGCGCGGGCCGGCGGCCGGCGGCGGCTGGGTGGCCAGATCCTCGAGAATGTACTTGTAGCCGAATGGGGTGACCGGCTTGGCGAAGTCCCGCAGCAGGTCGAGGCTCTTGTCGATCAGGCTCGTCCGGGGATCAAACTGGTAGACGTCGCGGTCCTGGCCGCCGGGCTTGTAGATCTGGATCGCGAACGGCATCAGGTCGCGGGCCTGGAGGATCAGCTCGACCTTGGAGAAGTTGGCGGCGTCGGCCTGGAAGCGGGGCAGCGCCTCGAGCCAGACCTGGTCGCGGACCTCCGGGGGCGTGATGAGCCGCATGAAATACCGCTTCTTGAGCGTCTCGGCCTTGGCTCCGAACACGAAGGGCAACGGCCCGTCGCTGATCGCCTTGCCCCGCATCTCCGGTGGGAGCTTGGTCTCCACGAGCTGCCGCTCTGCGTGGCGAAACTCGTAGATGCTCTCGCCGTTGCAGACCCAGTGCTCCCCGGCGTCGCCGCCCCGGACCTCGTAGCGGCGGGCCTCGGGATTCCACTGCTTCGACTCGCGGATGCGAAACAGCCCCTTGTCGGGGGCCGCATACTTGAGTTCGCCGGTGCTCTCGGCGAAGGCAAGGCGGTCGCCGGCCGCGTCGGCCGGACTCCAGGCGTTGTATTCCCACTTGTGGAAGATGCACGACCAGGTGCTGACGGCGGCGTTGCGGGCCTCCCAGGCGGCGAGCAAGCGGTCGAGGGCCGCCTGCTCCGGCGGCGAGAGCGGCGCCGGCGGCTGGGGGGCGGCTGGCACGGCCGCGACCCGTTGGCCCGCTTGGGCCGGAGCTTGGCCACGGGCATCATGAACCACTGCGGCCGCTGCCAGGGCGACGGCGAGCGACAGCGGCTGAATCGGTCGGGTTCGGCGCACGACAGGGCTCCAGGGGGCGCGAGCAGGACTCTAGCAGGGGCCGCGGCCGGGGGGCGAGGCCGTTTTCGAGCGTCTCGGTCCGGTTTTGGCGGACCTCAGACACCCGCCGCGGCCCGCAGTTCGGCCAGCTCGCGGGCGAAGCCGCCGGAGAGGATCGGGAACCGGCACCAGGTCTTGGGGTCGAGGTTCTCGTCATCGAGGTGAAACGACGGCGCGTACCGCTCCCGCTTCCACTGATTCCGGCTCCAGAGCGTGAAGAACCGCTCGACCCAGACCGCGAGCTGGGCGGAACCGTGGCCCGGGAACTCGCCGCAGGCCCTCCGCCAGCACTCGACGGGACTCTGCCGGTCGCGGATCGCGAACCGCTCGATCGCGTCGAGCACGTCGTAGGGCATGAGGTCGGCCTCGTCGGTCTGCCCGGCCGCGGCCGGCCGCAGTTCCGCGGTCGGCTGCTGGGCGTTGACGGCTGCCAGCGCCGGCACCGGCCCCACGCCCTCGGGCCCCTGCCGCTCGAGCCAGAGGAGCCAGCGGCGGAGGTAGGCCTTGTCGATCCCGGCGATCGGGGCGATGCCGCCGGCCGTGTCGCCGTCCATGGTGGCGTAGCCCACGGCCGCCTCGGAGCGGTTGCTCGTGGAGACGAGCAGCGCCCCGGTCACGTTCGCGAGCATCCACACGCCGGGCGCCCGGGCCCGGGCCTGGATGTTCTGGAGCGCCACATCGTCCCGCTCCCAGGCGAGCGGCCGGCCGAGGGCCGCGGCGACGATCCGCTCGTAGCCGCGAACGATCGGCTCGACGTCGAACTCGTGATACGCGGCCCCCAAGGCCTCCGCGAGGCCGCGGGCCGCGGCCCGGGTCACCGGCCCGGAGTTGGCCGTGGCCTGATAGACGCAGGTGAGCGCGGCGGCCACGAGCCCGCGGGTTCCCTGGTCGCCTTGAGCGGCCATCGCTGCGAGCGAAAGCCCCGCCCGCCCCGCAGCCTGCGGCAGCCCCAGCTCTGCGGCGGCCAGCCGGATGGCGATCGCCACCAGGCAGGCCACGGCCGAGGAGTCGGCGCCGCCGCTGGCCGAGACGACGAACCCGCGGGAGCGGCTCTTGCGGGCGTAGTCGAAGAGCCCGAGGGCCACCGCCCGGGCGAACTCCTCCTCCTTCACGCTCGGGCCATGCTCCCAGGCATCGCGGCCGTCCCCGCCGGCGGCGACCTCCGCGGCGGCGGCCGGCTCGAAGGGCACGGCCACCAGGTCGTCGGTGTCGCCCGGCGGCCGGGCGGTCAGCCGGGCCTGGGCGGGCCGCAACGCGTCGAGGTCCACCGTCGCGGTCGTGACCGCCCGATCGGCGAACGAGAACCTCCGCCCGCAGGCCACCATCCGACCGCCGGCGGCCACCAGCACGCTGCCGTCGTAGACCGAGCGGCCCGCCTCGTTGCCGACGAGGTTCGTGTACACGTAGGCCGCCGCGAAGGCCCGCGAACCTTCGAGCACGAGTCGCCGCCGGATCTCCTCCTTGCCGAACGCGAAGTGGCTTGCCGAGGGGTTGAGGATCACGTCGACGCCACGGGCCGCGAGGGTCGCCCCGGGCCGGTCGGCGGCCCAGGCGTCTTCGCAGATCTCGAAGCCCACCCGCACGCCCCCGAGGTCGAACCGCAGGTCGCCGATCGGCAGTTCGCGGTCGCCGCTCCGAAGCAGGCCCCGCCGGCCGCGCAGCCAGGGGCGGAACCAGCGGGGCTCGTAGTGGATCCCGTCCCCCGCCAAATGCTGCTTGCAGGCCACGCCGGCCAGCCGCCCGTCGGCCACCACGGCCACGGCGTCGTAGACGCCGTTCTCGAACCGCACCGGCAGGCCGAGGGCCACGGCGATGCCGCCGGTGTGCGGCACGATCTCCTCGAGCACCCGCCAGGCCATCCGCTGCGTGGCCGGAGCGAGAAAGGCGTCGTCGCAGCCGTAGCCGGAGATGCAGAGCTCCGGGAGGCAGAGGATCGCCACGCCCTCGGCCCGGGCCGCCGCGATCGCGGCCACGATCCGGTCACGATTGCCGTCCCAGTCGAGCGGCGTCTGGTTGAGGGCCGAGCCCCCGAGGCGGATCAGGTGCATGGGGTGCTGGTGGGGCCGGGAAATCGCTCCAACTGTAGCACGACCCGGCGACTGTCCCCTTCCGGTATCCCGCGAAGCCAAGCCTTCCGTGGGTCGGGGCTGCCCGTGCCATCTCGCCGGACGCTCCCTCCAGGCATCCTGCCTTCCGGTCGCTCGCTGGAAACCGTTCTTCGCCATCCTGGCTACGGACGGTTTCCAACGCCGGCTCGATTGGCACGGGCGGCCCCTCCCTGAACCAGCGAGTCAATTTTCCATACCGCACGACGCGCAGAGCACGGCCGCCCGGAGGTGCGGCCGCCGGGCGGAGGCCCGCCAAGCCCGCCGGGGCCAAGGATGGCCCGCCGGGCGTGTAGCAAGCTAGCCCGGCTCCTCGAGATACGTGTAGCCCCCGAGCCCCTCCTCGTAGAACTTGAGGAACCGGCCGGCCTGGCTGTCGTCGATCCGCCCCTCACGCACCGCTCGCTCGAGGGAATCGCGGAGCCGCTGCACAAGCTGGTTGGCGTCGAACTCGACGTAGTCGAGCACCTCGCGGACGGTGTCCCCCTTGATCACCGCGTCGACCACCACCTCGCCCCGCTCGTCGGTGCTGATATGGACGGCGTTGGTGTCGCCGAACAGGTTGTGAAGATCGCCCAGGATCTCCTGATAGGCGCCGATCAGGAAGGCGCCGAGGTAGTAGGGCTCGTTGTTCCAGGCGTGGAGCGGAAGCGTCCGCTTGACGTCGCGGCGGTCGATGAACTGATCGATCTTGCCGTCCGAGTCGCAGGTCACATCCCCGAGCACGGCGCTGCGGCAGGGCTTTTGGTTCAGCCGGTGGATCGGCATCACCGGAAACAGCTGCTTGATCGCCCAGCTGTCGGGCATGGATTGAAAAAGCGAGAAGTTGCAGAAGTAGGTGTCGGAGAGGGCGGCCTCCAGCCCCTCGAGCTCCTCCGGCACGTAATCGAGCCCCTTGGCGAGCTTGCTGATCCGCCGACAGGTCGCCCAGTAGAGATTCTCCACGGCCGACCGCTGATCGAGGGGGAGGTAGCCGCTGGCGAAGAGATTGAGCGCGGTGTCGAGGCACTGCTGGGCGTCGTGAAAGCTCTCGAGCAGGTTGCGGACGTTGATGTTCTGGTAGGTCTCGTGGAGATCCACCAGCGGCTGCTCGGCGTCGGCCGCCGGCTCGCTGACGGCCGCGGTCCCCCCCTGCTCCGAGACGCCGAGCACCCCGAAGATCAGCACGCTGTGGTAGGCGACCACGGCCCGGCCGCTCTCGGAGATGATCGTGGGGTGCGGCACCCCCGCCTCGTCGCAGGCGTTTTGGACGTGGTAGACCACGTCGTTGGCGTATTCCTGGAGGCTGTAGTTCACGCTCGACTCGAAGTTGGTCTGCGAGCCGTCGTAGTCGATGCCCAGGCCGCCGCCGACGTCGAGATACCGCAGACCGGCCCCGCGCTTGACCAGCTCGGCGTAGATCCGCGAGGCCTCGTTGAGGGCGGTCTTGATGTGCCGGATGTTGGTGATCTGGCTGCCCTGATGGAAGTGGAGCAGCTGCAGGCAGTCGGCCATGCCCCGTTCGGCCAAAAGATCGAGCCCGCGGACGAGTTCGCTGGCGGTCAGGCCGAACTTGCTGCGGAAGCCGCCGGACGACTGCCAGCGGCCGCTGCCCCGGGCGGCGAGCTTGATCCGCATCCCCAGCCGGGGCCGCACGCCCAGCTTCTCGGCGTATTCCAGGATCAGGTGCAGCTCGGAGAACCGCTCCACGACCGGGATGATGTGACGGCCCATCTTCTGGGCCATCATCACCGTCTCGATGAACTCGGCGTCCTTGAATCCGTTGCAGATGATCGGCGTGTCGTCGTCGGCCAGGGCGATCACCGCCAAGAGCTCGGGCTTGCTGCCCGCCTCGAGGCCGAAGCGGAACGGCCGGCCGAACCGGAGCACCTCCTCCACCACCTGCCGCTGCTGGTTGACCTTGATCGGGTAGACGCAGCAATATTCGCCGTTGTACCCGTTCTCCTGCATCGCCACGGAGAAGGCGCGGTGCATCTCCCCGAGCCGGTGCTGGAGGATCTCCGCGAACCGGAGCAGGATCGGCAGGTCGATGCCGCGAACCTGGAGCCGGTCGACCAGTTGCTTGAGGTCGATGCTCCGGGTCGGGTCCTTGTCGGGGTGGACCAGCAGGTGGCCGTTGGGCCCGACCGAGAAGTAGCCGTTGCCCCAGCGGTTCACCTCGTAGAGGTCGGCCGCGTCGGCCGTGCTCCACTGTTCGATATCCAGATCGACGGCAGCCATCGAGGGCCCTCGGGGGAACGGCGGCCGCAGGCCGCGTGCGGAAGTGTATCGTGCGGGATTTGCTTGGCCATGCCAAATCGGGCCTGAGCAATGCCCCCGGAGCGGGACCCCGAGTCAGACCGCCGTCCGCGACCAGGCTCGGCCGCGAAAGATCAGGAGCATCGCCAGCCCGCGCACGGCCAGGTCGGCGGCCATCGCCAGCCACGCGCCGCGGACGCCCAGGCCGCAGGCGTCGAGCGTGCCCAGCCCGGCCGGCAACGGCACCTGCGTCCAGGCGAGCATCACGGCCAGCGGCAGCCGGATCGCGAGCAGGCCCGTGAAGTTGACCACCAGCGGAGGCCGGGTGGCCCCGGCCCCCCGCAGGCCGCCGGAAAGCACCATCAAGACCGCCAGGGCCGGCTGGGCCAAGGCCACGATCCGCACCAGTCGGGCGGCGAGCCCCGCGACCTCCGGCTGCCGGCCGGCCCCGCCGGTGAACCAGTCCGCCAGGGGGGCGGCCGCCAGCATGAACAGGCCTCCGGCAACTCCCATCAGAACCACGGCGACCCCGGCCGCCTGCCAGACACTGCGGCGGGCCCGCGGCTCGTCGCGGGCTCCGAGAAACTGCCCCGCCAGGGTCGCCGCGGCCACGGCGAAGGCGCTGCCGGGCAGGAAGGCGAGCGACTCGATCGTCACGGCCACGGAGTGGGCCGCCGCGTCGACGTCGCCGAGCCGGTTCACGATCCCGAGAAAGGTCAGGTGGCAGGCCGCGTTGCCGAGGGCGTCGATCCCGGCCGGCGTGCCCACGCGGGCGACTCGCCGGAGCTCCTCCCGCACTGGCATCCAGTCCCGCGGCCCGGTCCGCAGGCCTCGGCCGCGGCGGGCCAGGAGCAGCACCACGCAGACGGCCCCACAGGCGTAGCCAGCCACGGTCCCCCACGCCAGGCCGTCCCAGCCCAGGTTCGGCAGGCCTCCCGCACCGGTCGCCAGACCATAGCTCGCCGAGGCGTTGACCAGGTTCACCACGGTCATCGCCACGAGCCCGGCGACCATGTCACCGGCGCCGCGGAGGACTGCCACCCCCACGAGGACCACCGCGATCAGCGGCAAGGCCGGCAGCACGATGCCGAGGTAGCGGGCCGCCAGGTCGCTGCTGCCCTGCGGCAACCCCAGCAGCCGGATGAAGCCATTGCCCCAGACGGCCGCCAGCCCGATCGTCACGAGCACCAGCACCGCCGCCACGAGGAAGCACTGGCCGGCCGCCCGCCGCGCGCCGGCCAAGTCGCCGGCCCCGACGCTCCGGGCCACCAGCGCGGTCGCCGCCGAGGTCGGCAGCACGAGCACGACGGGCAGGAAGGTCAGGCAGTAGGCCACCAGGCCGACGGCCGCCAGCGGCTCCGGCTCCGCGAACAGGTTGCCCGCCAGCCACTTGTCGGCGAAGCCGACGGCCAGGGCCAGAAACTGCTCGAGCAGGACCGGCGCCACGAGCACGGCCAAGGGCCGGACGGTCCCTTCCAGCCGGGCGATGCCTCGCCCGCCGGCCGCCTCTCCCTGCCGGCCGATCTGGCTGCTCAGGCGAACAGCTCCTTGATGACCTTGCCGGAGTTGGCGATCTTCATCGGCCGGCCATTCTTGCTGGTGAAGGTTGTCTCCAGCGAGATGTCGAGCGCCTTGAGGACGCTCGCCATCAAATCCTGCGAGGTGTAGGGCTCCGTGACGACCTCCTTGCCGTCCGAGCTCGTTTCCCCGACGGCGATGCCCCGCTTGAAGCCACCGCCGCCGACGACCACGCTCCAACTGCGGGCCCAGTGGTCACGACCACCGCCACCGTTGATGTTCGGCGTGCGGCCGAACTCGCCCATCCACATCACGACCGTATCCTCGAGCAGCCCACGGTCGGCCAGGTCACTCACCAGGGCGCTCATCGCCTGGTCGAGCTCGGGCAGCTTGCGGTCGGCCAGGGTGGTGAAGTTGCCCGCATGGGTGTCCCAGCCACCCAGATCCACTTCCACGAAGGGGACGCCCATCTCCACCAGCCGGCGGGCCATCAGACAGCCGCGGCCGAAGCCGGTGTTGCCGTACTGCTCGCGAATCTCGGCCGGTTCCTGCATCACCTTGAAGGCCTTCATCTGATCGCTGGTCATCAGCTTGACGGTCTTGTCGAGCACCTTCATGTGGTCCTCGGAGGACCCGCCCCGCCGCTCGCCGATGAACTTCTTCTCGACGGTGGCGAGCATCTCGAGCCGCTGGGCGAGCCGGGCCGGGTCGATGCCCATGTCGAGATCCCGGACGTTGCCGTTGGAGTCGACCACGAACGGCGCCCAGGTCATGCCCAGGAAGCCCGGGCCGACGCTGCCGCTGCCAACCGAGACGAACGGCGGGATCTCGAGGTGCGGCACCTGATCGATCAACTCGTGCGCGACGACGGCGCCGTAGCTGGGGTGCTCCACGTTGGGGTTCGGCACGTAGCCG
>JBIKXY010000024.1:0-23255 GCA_044355515.1 Pirellulales bacterium | reverse complement strand
CGCAGTTTCATCCCACGCGGCAGCTCCGCTGGCATTATCGCTCGCTGCACCATTCCCTGATCGAGTTCTCGAACCGCGAGTTCTACGATGGAAAACTGATCGTCTTCCCGTCGCCGCACGAGAAGAGCCGGTCCCTGGGCGTCTCCTACCACTACGTCGAAGACGGCATCTACCAGGATCAGACGAACACGGTCGAGGCAAAACGCGTGGTAGACGCGGCCGTCGAGCACATCCTGACGAGACCGGACGACTCGCTCGGGATCGTGACGCTCAACATCAAGCAGCGCGATCTCCTCGCCGACATGCTGGAAGACCGCCTGCGGACGCTCCCCGAGGCGCAAGCCTTTCGCGAGCGCTGGGCGCAAGATGGCATGGGCTTATTCGTCAAGAATTTGGAAACGGTTCAGGGCGATGAGCGTGACCGCATCCTGATTTCGACCACCTTCGGGAAAGCCCCGGGAACCACCGTCGTCCGGCAGCACTTCGGCCCCATCAGCCTGCCGGGCGGCTGGCGACGGCTGAACGTGCTGTTCACCCGGGCTCGCAAAGCAATCGGGGTCTACAGCTCGTTGCGGCCGGAGGACATCGTTTCCGACGTCGCTACGCCTGTGGGCACTCGTGCCCTACGAAGCTATCTGGAGTTCGCCAGGGACGGTGTGATCACGCAGCAACAGCACACTGACCGCGCCCCGGACAGCGACTTCGAGGTGGCGGTGATCGACGTGCTTCGCCGAAAGGGCTACGAGGTCACGCCGCAACTCGGCGTGGCCGGCTTCCGCATCGACATCGCCGTGAAGCATCCGCACACCCCTGCCGGCTATCTTGCGGCTATCGAATGCGACGGGGCGACCTATCACTCCGGGGTCTCGGTTCGCGACCGCGACCGCATCCGGCAGGAGATTCTGGAGAGCCTTGGATGGAAGGATCGGATCTGGCGGATTTGGTCCACCGACTGGTTCCGAAACCCACAGGGCGAGGCCGAGCGACTTTTTGAATGGCTAAAACACCTCGCCAGCCAGCCATTGCCCGGGGACGCACCGCCAGCCCAGACCGCCGCGGCCGAATCGCTGCCGGAAGCTCTCCCCGGGCTGGCGAGCGACGACAGCGCGACGGCCAGCCAAGGCTTTCTGTTTGACAGCGACGAGGATGATCTGGCCATCAAGCCGGGCGACACCGTGACCATCTGCCGCGACGACAATCCGCAGAAGAAGCTGCGCATCAAGCTGACCGACGACGTTTCCGACTTGGGAAAGGGTCTTGTGAGCGTCAACGACGACTTCGGCGCGGCACTCATCGACGCCATCATTGGCGAGCACGTCGTTGTTCGGTCGGCCGGAAAGGTTCCGCAGACGTACATGGTCAAAGAGATCAACCGCTCTTAGCTTGATTGCATATGCCCATGCCCATCCCTCAGTTCCACGAAATCTTCCTCCCGCTCCTGCGTCGCGTCGCAGACCAGAGCGTCGTTGTGAACGGCACTCGCCTTGAAGCACTTCCTCCTGAGTCAGGGCCCCATACGGAACGCCACTGATGGCCACATACCTGGTCACATGGAACCCCAACGAGTCCTCGGTGGAAAAAATTGCCGCGGAATGGGATCGGGTCCGAACCGGCAGAACGCCTCGGCCGTGCGACTGGAGTTGCGGCGTCAACAAGTCGATCCCGCCGGGATCGCGGGTATTCCTTCACCGCCAGCGACGCGAACCACGGGGAACTGGCGACGCTCGCGAAGGACGAGAACGCCAATCAGAAGATTCGCGAACTGGTCCTCCGACTGGGCATTTTCATCGGACTCGATTTCGCGGAAGGCCGATGGGGCAAGCGGCCCGTCCGACGGCTCCGCCGCGGGGTAATCGCCTTCGGCGAAGACAACCTGCCGGTGCCAATCCATGGCCGCAGTCGGGCCGACGATCTAGCCCGCGATCCCGCCAGCACCGGCGGCCGCAACCACACACACTCAGCCCCGGCGTGTTGCCGGGCACCGTCGGCTGATTCCGGCTCCTCCGCAGGCGAGGGAACCCGGAACAACCGCACGGATGAGTCCAACTCCGGGTTGGAGCAGACTCATCAGGGAACAAAAAGTCGGGGCGACAGGACTTGAACCTGCGACCTCTTGACCCCCAGTCAAGCGCGCTAGCCAAACTGCGCCACGCCCCGAGCCGCCGCCACTCAAAGCCGCTCGCACGGCTCGACTGACGACCTCGGAACTATCGCACAAACCCGCCCGGGCTTCAATGTCGCCTCCCGACACCCGGCCACCGGGCCAAATGGCTCACCGCCGGCCTCCGTTGCCGGCTAGACCTCATGCCCGGGTCGCCACGACCGTCCGGCTCCGCTCGCACCAGGCCGTCATCAGATTCCAGACCAGGCCCGCCCCCGCCATCACGACATACCCCGCCACCGCCGCGGTCGCGAGCAGGAGCGCCGCCATCCCAGGATCGAAGGGCTCCATGGCCACGTCCGACTTCAGGCCGTGAATCCGAAACACGAAATCCATCACCCGCTGCGACTGCCCCGTCGCCTGCAACAGGATCCACGCCCCATGCCAGACGGCCATCACCACCGCGCCCACCACCCCCAGCCGATTCGCGTCAACGTGATTCATGATCGCCTCCACAAGGTCATCGAGGTGACGGCGGCCATGCCTCTTTTCTTCGCCGCGGCAGAAGCTCCCTGCGGCACGGGAAGGCTACGCCCCGAGGTGGCCCCGAGGCCAATGGCCGACAGGTCGGCGGGAGAGAGGCCGGCCCAACGGGATGAGCGACCCATTCCGCGGGCCCAAAACCCGCGGCTACATAACCGCTTGCCTACCTGCAACAATCTCCCGAGCACCACCCTCAGCCCCGCCCCCGTCGCTGAATCCCATGCCTATCTCCCCCCTGCCCGCCACCGGACACCCCGCCCCGTTCGCCGCCCGGCTCGCCGCCGCCATCAAAGCCCGCGGCACACCCGCCTGCATCGGGCTCGACCCGCGGCATGAGTCGCTCCCTCCCGCCCTCGGTGCCGCTGAGATCGCCGCCACCGACACCGCCGCCCTCGCCGCCATCTTCACCGACTTCTGCCGCGACGTGATCGACGCCGTGGCCGGCCTCGTGCCGATCGTCAAGCCGCAGCTCGCCTGCTTCGAGGCGCTCGGGCCGCACGGCATGCAATCGCTCGCCAGCGTGATCGCCCACGCCCGAACCAAGGGCCTGCTCGTGCTCGCCGACGGCAAGCGGGGCGACATCGGCTCCACCGCCGAGGCCTACGCCGCCGGCTGGCTCGGCGGCCCCTGGGCCGCCGACGCCCTCACCGTCAACCCCTACCTCGGCCTCGATTCCGTCGAGCCCTTCGTAAACGCTGCCGCCGACCGCGGCGCCGGCATCTTCATCCTCGTGAAGACCTCGAACCCCGGCAGCAAGGATTTTCAGGATCTCACCAGCGACGGCCGGACGATCTACGAACACGTGGCCGCCGGCGTCGAGGCCCTCGCCGCCCGCACCGCCGCCGGCGCGACCTACGGCGCCGTAGGCGCAGTGGTGGGCGCCACCTGGCCCAAGCAGCTCGACGACCTTCGCGCCGCCATGCCCCACGCCTGGATCCTCGTGCCGGGCTTCGGCCGCCAAGGGGGCCGGGCCGCCGACGTGCGCGGGGCGTTTCACCCGGACGGGCTCGGGGCGCTCGTGGTCAGCGCCCGCGACGTGATCTTCGCCCACGCTCGCCCCGAGATGAACGCCGGACTCGCGGCCGGCCAGTGGCAGACGGCCGTCGAGCGGGCCTGCCGCGACATGATCGAGCGGCTCGCCGCCGACACGCCGGCCGCGCAGCTGCGCTAGGCCCGCGGCTACCTCGCCGCCAAGACCTGGCTCACCAGCGGCAGCAACTGCTTCTTGCGGCTGACCACGTTCTTCAGCTGATAGAGCCCGCGGTCGAGCCGGGGATAGTTGATCTCCTCCCAGGCCTCCGACTCCCGCGACAACAGCAGCACCGAGCCATTGCTCACCACGTCGGTCACCAGGAGCGCCGAGAAGTCGAGCCGCTGCCGCCGGGCAAACTCCTCGAGCGCCTCCCGCAGCTCGTCCTTTCGCTCCCAGAAGAGATCGAAGCCCGTCTCCTCGATCTGCGAGATCGAGAACCGCACGCCGTGTTCCGTGAACTCCTTGCAGTCTTCCCGGATCACCTCGGCCGGTGACTTCGACCGCAGCGCCGAGCCGACCTCGAAAAACTCGCGGGCGTAGCCGGCCAAGTCCTCGCCACACCGCGCCGCCAGCCAGGCCAGGATCTCGCGATCCACGTCGGTCGTGGTCGGCGACTTGAGAAACAGCGTGTCGGAGATGATCCCCGAGGCCATGCACAGGGCCACCGCCGGCTCGGGCTCGAGCCCCGCCCCGCGAAACTGCCGGGCCACGAGCGTGCAGGTCGAGCCCACCGGCTCGTTCACGAACCGGATCGGCTGGGTGCTCTTGAGCCCACCGCCGAGCCGGTGATGGTCGAGCACCTCCACGATCTCCGCCTCGTCGGCTCCGGGCACCGCCTGGGCCAGCTCGTTGTGATCCACGAGCACCAGCCGCGGCCGCGGCGGATTGAGGACGTCGCTCTTGAAGGCCAGCCCCACGAGCACGCCGTCGTCGCCGACCACCGGAAACACCGGCTGCGTGGACCGCTCCACCATGCCCCGCACTTCCGCCGCCGTCGCCTTGGCGGCGAGCGTCACCACGTCGGTCTCCACCACCGGGTCGATGAACTGCGAACTCTTGAGCCGCAGCGTGGTGTTGACCGTGTCGAACGGGCTCAAGATCACCGAGACCTGCCGGGCCTTCGCCAGCTCCACGAGCCCCTTGGAAAGCTGGAAGCCGCCGGTGATCACCAGCGCGCGAACGCCGTGCTCGATCGCCGGCAGCTGGATCGTGGGCCGGTCGCCGCAGACCACCACCAGCCGCCGGGCCGGGTAGGCCTCCATCCGCTCCGTGAAACCCTCGGCGCTCATCGCGCCCACCATCACGAGCAGTTCGTCCCGCTGGCCCGGCTCGAGCACGTGCTGAAAGGAGCCGCCCAGCACGCCGCACATCGTCTCCAGGCTCGTCTCCACCGTGCGGGCCCGTGCCGCCTCGGCCGCGTCGCGAAAGAAGAGGTCCATGAGATTGAGCACCGAGAGCACGCCCACCACGCGGCGGTGGCCGTCCACCACGGGGATCGCCCGCAGATCGCCCTGCTTCATCCGCTGGTAGGCGTCGTGAAACGAGTCACCCAGGCTGGCCGTCACCACCTCGCGGCGGCAGATGTCCTCAAGCTGCGGCCGCACGTCCATCACGATCCGCGGGGCCGGGAGTCCGGCCCGCTTGAGCACGAACTCCGTCCGCTGGTTGGGCGGGCCGCAGCAGGCCGCGACGGCGTCGGGCTGCCCGGTGCGGCGGAGATACTCCGCGTAGGCGATCGCGGAGCAGATCGCGTCGGTGTCGGGATTGCGGTGTCCGAAGACGAACAGGCTCATGGAATGCGTCAGGCCTCGCCCGGCGCTTGATACCAGCAGGCGAGCGAGGGATCCCAGGCCTGGATCTCCGACTCCTGAAAGTAGATCGCGATCTCGCGGGCGGCCGACTCGGGTGAGTCGGAGGCATGCACGAGATTCATCTGCCGGCTCGATGAGTAGTCGCCGCGGATCGTGCCGGCCGCGGCCTTGAGGCCGCTCGTGGCGCCGAGCATCTCGCGAACCACGCGGATCACCTCCGGCCCCTCGAACACGCAGGCCACCACCGGCGAGGCCGTGATGAACTCCTCGAGCCCAGGATAGAACGGCTTGGAGACGTGCTCGGCGTAATGCTGCTTGGCCAGGGCGGGCGTGATCCTCAGCATCTTCATCGCCACCAGCCGCAGCCCCTTGTCCTCGAACCGGGCCAGGATCCGGCCCACGAGGCCGCGCTCGAGGCAGTCGGGCTTGAACATCACGAACGTCTTTTCCATCGGGGGGGATCTCCGGAGACTCGAGGGCGGCCAGGGGCTGCGAGGCTGGAAATGCAGCCGGGAAGGCCGTCGGAGTCTAGGGCCGACGGTCGCGATTTCACAAGAGATTCCCGGGGGATTTGCCTTGCCGGGCGCTGGCCCGATCCCTACCCTCCCGCCCGCGGGATTTCGATCATGTGAGATCGGCCGCGCGCCGGAGCCGCCCACCAATGGCCTGCCGCATCACGATGATCCGCCAGCCGACCTGCCCCCGCGGCACGGGCCGGCGGCTGCTCGCGTTGGCCTGGCTCCTGCTCGCAACCGCTCCGGCAACGGCCGTCGAGATCTTCCCCGAGCCGAAACCGGTCGTCGCGGCGACCCCGGCCCCGAACCCGCCCGCCCCCCTCGACCTGCCGCCGCACGTGGTCGCCGACTTCACCCGCCGCATGCAGCCGCTGGTGCTCAACCGCTGCGCCTCCGGGGCCTGCCACGGCAGCCCGACCGGGCCCGAGCCCCGGTTCACCCGTAGCGACCCGCGGGGCGGCATCGACCACCGCACCACCCAGGCCAACCTCCGGGCTTTTCTCGCGGCCCTCGGGCCCGAGGCCGACGCCGCCAAGCTCGCCGCCCTGCTGGCGGCCGGTCACCCGGCCAAGCCGGTCAACCCGCGGCTCGTCGCCGCGCCGCTCTCGCCCCAGGAACGGATCTCGCTCGAACGCTGGCTTGTGGGCGTGAGGCAGTCGGGCCGCGGGCCGATCGTGGACTACGCCGTGCAGCAGGTGACGGCGACCGTGCCGGCGCACCCCGCGCCGCCGCCCGCTCCCAACCGCTTCAAGGCCCTGCTCGACACGGCTGCGAATCCACCCGATTTTCCGCCGCCGGAAGAGCCGAAGGGGGTGATCTTCCCCAGGGACGCGCCGCCGGCGGAGTGACACCGCACGCGGCCCCTACACCGCCACGCGGCCGGCGCGGATCGCCTCCAGAAACGGCCGGTTACCCTCGAGCAACGTCGCGTCGGCGAGCATCTCCTCGACCGAGAGCCAGAGGATCTCCGCCACCTCGACCGGATGCGGCACGAGCTCGCCGGTCTCGACGAGCCGCACCGTCCACCAGGCCAGCGCCGTGCCCCACGGCGACACGCTCCGCCAGATGCACTCCGCCGGCTCGACGGTGGCCGCCAACTCCTCGCGGCATTCCCGCACCACCGCTTCGTGCTCCTCCTCGCCGGGCTCGATGTGGCCCCCCGGAAAGCAGATCGTGCCGCCGGCCGCCACGGTGAGCCCGCGGCGGATCACGAGAAACTTCTCCTCCCGCCGCGTGACCGCGATCACGCCCCGCTTCCGCGGCTCTCCAATCACGCGTTCCATGCACGGTTCCTCGCTCGCCGGCTCGGCAATCCGCCGCCGGCTCCGGGGACGGCTCGGCCTGCCGGCCGCCCGGTCATCTACTACACTATAGGGCTTCCTGAAACCGACCGGCTCGGGGCATGGCTGCCAGCCTGCACCCCCGCCGACCCCAGAGCCTCTCGAACCCATGAGCACCGCCCCTTCGTCGCCGCAAGGCCAGTCCGGCAAGCCCCCCATCCTCGGCAAGCCGCTCGGCCTGCCGATGGTGGTGCTCCTGATCCTCGCGGCCGTCGCCCTGGCCACCTTCATCACGGGCAACGCCACCGCCGGCCGCACCGCGATCTCCTACGACGAGTTCGTGAAGCAGGCCCGGGCGGGCAACGTAACGGCGGTCACGATCAGCGGCGACCAGGTGCAGGGGGAGTTTGCCAAGGAACTACCGGGCGACGACGCGCTCGGCCGCAAGCCCCAGAAGACCTTCCGCGTCACCCTCACGCCCTACCTCCGCGAGGGCTTCGACAAGCTGATGCAGGAGCAGTCGGCGATCCGCACCGAGGTCGTCACGCCCTCCGACGGCACGGGCTTCCTGCTCGGCCTCTACCTGCTCGTGCCGCTGCTCTTGATGGCCGGCTTCTGGATGACGCTCCGCCGGGCCCGCGACCCGCTCGGGGGCACGGGCTTCCTGGGCGGCTTCTCGAAGTCGCCCGCCAAGCGGTACGCCGCCGGCGACAAGCAGGTGACCTTCGCCGACGTGGCCGGCCTCGAGCAGGTGAAGGCGGATCTGCAGGAGATCGTCGAGTTTCTCAAGGATCCCAAGAAGTTTCAGCGGCTCGGCGGCCGCGTGCCCAAGGGGGTGCTCCTGATGGGCCCGCCGGGCACCGGCAAGACGCTCCTGGCCCGGGCCGTGGCCGGCGAGGCGGGCGTGCCCTTCTTCTCGATCTCGGGCAGCGAGTTCATCCAGATGTTCGTGGGCGTGGGGGCCTCGCGGGTCCGCGACATGTTCAAGACCGCCAAAGACGCCTCGCCGGCGATCCTGTTCGTGGACGAGATCGACGCCGTGGGCCGGGTTCGCGGCGCCGGCCTCGGCGGCGGGCACGACGAGCGGGAGCAGACGCTCAACCAGATCCTCTCCGAGATGGACGGCTTCAGCCCCACCGAGAGCGTGATCGTGCTCGCGGCCACCAACCGGCCCGATGTGCTCGACCCGGCGCTCCTGCGGCCCGGCCGCTTCGACCGCCATGTAACGGTCGATCGCCCCAACCAGAAGGCCCGCCTGGAGCTCTTCAAGGTCCACACGCGAAATGTGCCGCTCGCCGCCGACGTCGATCTCGAGCGGCTCGCGGGCGCCACCGTGGGCCTGACCGGGGCCGACATCAGGAACCTCGTCAACGAGGCCGCCCTCTGGGCCACCCGCAACGACAAGACGGCCGTCGATGCCTCCGACTTCGAGTATGCCCGCGACAAGGTTCTGATGGGGCCCAAGCGGGAGGAGGTGCTCGCCGGCCGCGAGAAGACGATGACGGCCTACCACGAGGCCGGCCACGCCCTGGCCGCCTGGCTGCTCCCGGGCGTGGACAAGCTCCACAAGGTCACGATCATCCCCCGCGGCCGGGCGCTGGGCGTGACGCAGCTCGTGCCCGAGGAAGACCGGATGAACGTCGGGGAGAGCGACCTGCAGAACCGCCTGGCTTTCATCCTCGCCGGCCGGGCCGCGGAGAAGCTCGTGTTCGGCGAATACTCGGCTGGCGCCGAAAACGACCTGATGCAGGCCACCCGGATCGCCCGCAAGATGGTGGCCCACTGGGGGATGAGCGAGAAGCTCGGGCCGGTCTCCTGCCAGAGCTCCCACGAGCATCCCTTCCTCGGCCGCGACGTCTACGAACAGCGGGAGTTCAGCGAGAACACCGCCCAGATCATCGACGAGGAGGTGGCCCGGTTCCTGGGCGAGGCCGCCGAACGGGCCGTGCAGCTGCTCTCGGAAAACCGCGCCAAGCTCGACCGGCTGGCCGGCGAGCTCGAGAGCCGGGAGATGCTCGACGACACCGAAGTGGTGGAGATCATCGGCCCGGCCACGCCCCGCTCGGCCGGTCCCATGACCCAGGCCGCCCGCGACGCCCGCTCCCCGGAGGCCTGACCGCCCGTGCTCGCCCACGCCGTCTATTTTCAGCTCAAAGACCGCACCCCCGCGGCGGCCGCGGCCCTCGTGGCCTCCTGCCGCGAGCATCTCACCGGCCACCCCGGCGAGGTTGCCTTCTCCGTCGGCACGCTCGCGGCCTACGACCGCCACGTCAACGACCGCGACTGGGACGTGTTCCTGTTGATCGTGTTCGAGTCGCAGGCCGCCCACGACGCCTACCAGACCGCCCCGCGGCACGAGCAGTTCATCGCCGCCAACGCCCCGACATGGGCGAAGGTCCGCGTGTTCGACGCCGACGTGGCCGCCTGGCAGGCCCGCGGCGGGTGAGGCGCGGCAAGCCTGGCCGCCGAACCCGCCCTTGTTTCTGATCACCTGCTCCGACGGCTCCGGAGCCTTGACACGTTGTACACCAGTCATGTACAGTGGTCGTCATGGAGATCAATGCCACTGCATTCAAGGCCCGCTGCCTTCGGCTCCTCGACGAGGTCGAGCGAACGGGCGAGGAACTCGTCATCCTCAAGCGAGGGCGGCCGGTGGCCCGTCTGGTACCAGCACGTGACGACAAGGCATGGCTCGCCCTTCGTGGGCGCGGAGCGTTCACGGGAGACCCGTTCGCAAGCGTGGTCGAGGAGTCTGAGATCGAAGCTTTGCGATGACGAAGTCGCCGCTCCTCGACACGCACGTCTGGGTCTGGTGGATGCTGGGCGATAGCCGGCTTTCCGCCCGCGAGCGCACCGTATTGGACGACCTTCCGAGCGGTCAGCGACCCCGCCTCTGCGACATCAGCCTCTGGGAAGTTGCGATGCTCGTACAGCTCGGCCGGCTGCGGCTCGACGACGCCCTCGAGGATTGGTTGGCGATCGCCGCTTCACCGGCCACGGTCGAGGTGATCCCGATCACGCCCGCCGTCGTCGCGGAGATGAATCGCTTGCCGGCGACCTTTCACCAGGATCCTGCCGATCGACTGATCGTGGCCACGGCCCGCGCCGGCAGGCTGCCGTTGGCCACGCATGACGCTCGCATCCGTCGCTCGCGGCAGACGTCGCTCTGGGTGGCGTAGTCCGCATGGAAGACGGCGGCAGGCCCGGGCGAAGCGTGCCATCGTGCCGTCAGGATAGCCCGGTCGCCGGCAGTGTCTCACGGGTCTGGCGGCCGGCCGAAATCGTCACCCCCGTCACAAATCGAGAAAAATCTTGCATCCGATCGCGGAGCGCCTACGAATCCTTGGCTGCCGGGGTCGTGTGACGCCGGCACCCTGGTCTCTCCAAACTCCTGAAAGGGAATCCTCATGCGTTGCTCATCGTTCCGTCTCGCCCTCGGGGCCGCTCTCGCCCTCCCTGTGGCCTCCTTGGCCTTCGGCGACGAGTGCCCGTTGGCCGCCGCCCAGAAGGCCAAGGCCCTGACCCACGTCCAGACCGTGGCCTTCAAGGCCGAGCCGAAGGACATCGTCGATACCGCCGTCGGCGCCGGCAGCTTCAAGACGCTGGTGGCCGCGGTGCAGGCCGCCGGCCTGGTCGAAACCTTGAAGGGCGCGGGCCCGTTCACCGTCTTCGCCCCCACCGACGAGGCCTTCGCCAAGCTGCCTGCGGGCACGGTCGAGTCGCTGCTCAAGCCGGAGAACAAGGAGAAGCTCGTGGCCGTGCTCACGTATCACGTGGTGCCGGGCAAGGTGATGGCGGCCGACGTCGTCAAGCTCACCGAGGCCCCGACGGTGCAGGGCTCCAAGGCCAAGGTCAAGGTCGTCGACGGCGCGGTGATGATCGACGGTGCCAAGGTCGTGAAGACCGACATCGAGACGAGCAACGGCGTGATCCACGTGATCGACGCGGTGATCCTGCCCCCGGAGACGAAGTAGTCGGCGACCTGCGGCCAAGCCCGCCGGCAGACGGAGTCGAGGCGGGGCGGGCGCGAGCCCGCCCCGCTCTCCGTTCGACGGGCTCTCCCAAGGCTGACCGCGGTTGGCTACCATGGCGAACGCGACCGGCGGGATCGATCCGCTGGTTCAGCCGGCTTGACGAATGATTCACGGACGCAGAGGCTCGTTTTGCAAGACTCGCTTCTCCCGCGGATTGCCGACGGCGACCAGTCGGCCGTGCCGGAGTGCATCTCCCGGTATGGCGGGCTTATCTGGACGCTCGCGCGGCGACGGCTGGCGAGCCGGGAGGACGCCGAGGATGTGGTACAGGAGGTATTCGTCGATTTGTGGCGGTCGGCTGACCGATTCGATCCCCAGGTGGCCGAGGAGATCACGTTCGTGGCGATGATTGCCAGACGACGCGTCATCGACCGGCTCCGCCGAGGGTCGGAGTCGCGGCAGACCGCCTCGATCGACGAGGCCGGGGCGGCGGAAGTGCCCGATCCTGCGGGCGACGCGGCGGTGGATCGGCGGCTCGAGCTGGGCGAGCAAGCCCGGCTCGCCGACGCGCAGCTCGCCCAGCTCAAGCCCGAGGAGCAACAGGTGCTCAGGCTCTCGATCTACGACAGCCTCTCTCACTCCGCGATCGCCGAGCAGACGGGCCTGCCGCTGGGCACGGTGAAGTCGCACATTCGCCGCGGGCTCGACAGCCTGCGTCGGAAGCTGGCCGGCCGCGGCCGGACAATGGCCGAAAGGAGCACGCGATGAGCGGCTTCGACGCAGAACGCGATGACATTCCCCTGGCGGCAGCCCCCGGAACGGCCCCCAGCGACTGGGAGCTCGCCGCGGCGGCGGTGGAACTGGCGATCTTGTCCCGCGGCGGCAGCCCGCTCGGGGCCTTGCCGGCGGAACTCGCGGGCAGGATCGGCCGCGACGCACCGGCGCATCTGCCGCGGGCAATCGCGGTGGAGGCCCGCCCCGAAGCACGGTCCGGCGGCGGCCGGGCGGGTGACACGCCTGCCCGCCAATCGTGGCTGCCGGCGGCAGGCTGGTGGACGGCCGCCTGCCTGGCGGGGCTGCTCTGCTGGCAGTGGAGCGGGCTGCCGCGGGTCGTGCCGCCCGGCAAGGATCCCAGTCCAGCGCCCTCTCTGGCCCAGTCGCGTGGCCAACTGCTGGCCGACGCCCCAGACGCCGTGACGGTCGCCTGGAAGAAGGCGAGCGACGACCCCTCGGTCATCGCCGGCCAGGCCGACCTGGAGACGGCCGGGAGCCTGGGCGACGTGGTCTGGAGTCCTGCCCGCCAGCAGGGCTTCATGCGGTTTCGCGGACTGGCGGCCAACGACCCGGCCGCGGCCCAATACCAGCTCTGGATCTTCGACGCCGAGCGAAACGAGGCCCATCCCGTGGATGGAGGCGTGTTCGATGTGCCGGCGGATCCCAAGGGCGACGTGGTGATCCGGATCGACCCCCGGCTCCCGGTCAGCCGGGCCACGGCCTTCGCGATCACGGTCGAGCGGCCCGGCGGCGTGGTCGTCTCGACCCGCGAGCGTCTCCCGCTCCTCGCCGCGCTGCCGTAAGCCACGGGCAGGATGCCGGCCGACTCCCGCTCGTCGTCACGAGCAAGCCCGCGCCCGCAGGGTCACGCCATCAGCCCCTTGACCACGTTGCCGGCGATCCCGGTCAGCCGCACGTCGAGCCCCTGAAACTTCGTCGTCAGCCGGTGATGGTCGATGCCCAAGAGCGCGAGCATCGTGGCATGCAGGTCGTGGACGTGCACCACGTCCTCAACCGCCCGGTAGCCCAGCTCGTCGGTGGCGCCCCAGGTGATGCCCGGCTTGATGCCGCCGCCCGCCAGGAACACGCTGAACGAGAGGATGTGGTGGTCGCGGCCGCTCCCCTGCCCCATCGGCGTGCGGCCAAACTCGCCCCCCCAGAGCACGAGCGTGTCGTCGAGCATCCCGCGGCGGGCCAGATCCTCGATCAAGGCGGCCGAGGGCTTGTCCACCGCCGCCGCGCCGTCCTTCATCCCGGGCTCGATGTCGCCATGATGGTCCCAGGCCCGGTGGTAGAGCTGGATCATCCGCACGCCCCGCTCGGCCAGCCTCCGGGCCAGCAGGCAGTTGGAGGCGAACGAGCCGTCGCCGGGCTCTTTGACCCCGTAGAGATCGAGCGTCTCCTGGGTCTCGCCCGAGAAGTCGGTCAGGTCCGGCACGCTGGCCTGCATTCGGAAGGCCATCTCGTATTGGGCGATCCGGGTGGTGATCTCGGGGTCGTTCTGCCGTTCGGCCAGCATCCCGTTGAGCCGCCGCACCTCCTCGACCACCTGCCGCTGCGTGCTCTGGCAGACGCCCGGCGGGCTGCCGATGTAGTGCACGGCATCCCCCTTCGACTGAAACATGATCCCCTGAAACCGGCTCGGCAGGACGCCGCTCGACCACTGCCGGGCCGAGATCGGCTGCTGGCCGTACTTGCCGGCCGAGGTGAGCACGATGAAGCCGGGTAGGTCGTCGGTGGCCGAGCCGAGGCCGTAGAGCAGCCACGAGCCCATGCTCGGCCGCCCCTTGATGATCGAGCCGGTGTTCATGAAGGCATGGGCCGTGTCGTGGTTGATCTGCTCGGTCTGCATCGAGCGGATCACGCACAGCCGGTCGGCCTGGGAGCCCAGGTGTGGAAACAGGTCGCTGACCTCGGTGCCCGACTTCCCGTGCTTCGTGAAGCCCGTGAACGAGCCCCGCCCCTTGAGCTCGGCGTTTTGCAGCTGGGCCAGTTGCTGCCCCTTGGTGAACGACTCAGGAAAGGGCTTGCCATCGAGGGCCTTGAGCGCGGGCTTCCAGTCGAAGGTCTCGAACTGCGAGGGGCCGCCCGCCATGCAGAGGAAGATCACCCGCTTGGCCTTGACCGGAAAGTGCGGCCGCTGGACCGCGCCCCGCCAGTCGTCGGGCTTGGCCAGGCCCTGCGAAGCCGCGGCCGACGCCTCGCGGCCGAGCATGGCCAGCGCGATGCCCCCCAGGCCGTAGGTGCTCTGGTGGAGGAAGCTGCGGCGGGCGATGGCCAGCGGATCGAGGTGGGGAAGCATGGGGAGAGGCCCTCAGTAGCGGGTGATGACTTCCTGCGTGTTCAGGATCACGCGGGCCAGCTGGGTCCAGGCGGCGTGCTCGACCGGGTCGAGCGGCGGCCGCGGGGCGAGGCCGACGGCGAGGAGTTTCGCAGCGTCGGCCGGCGTTGCGGTAAACGCCTGCCGCTGGCCCTCGAGGAACGAGGCCAGCGACTCGGCCTCCTTGTCCTGCGGCTCCCGGTTGAGCGCCAGCCGGCAGGCCAGCCGGATCCGGGCGGTGTCGTCGGCCGCCGTGGAGTCTTCAAGCAGCCGGGCGGCCAGCGCCCGGGCGGCCTCCACAAACACGGGATCATTCAGGAGCGTGAGCGCCTGCTGGGGCGTGTTGCTCACCATCCGGGCGGCGGCGCACTCGTCGCGGGCGGGGGCGTCGAAGTTGGCGAGCATCGGATGGAGGAAGGTCCGCTGCCAGTGGGTGTACACGCCCCGCCGCCACTGCCGCTCGTCGGCGTCGGCGGCGTAGTCGCGATTCGGAAACTGGAGCGCCGCGTAATACCCCGCGGGCTGATAGGGCTTCACGCTCGGGCCCCCGATGTCCTCGAGGTTGAGCAGCCCCGCGATCGCCAGGGCGTTGTCGCGGACGAACTCCGCCTCCAGCCGCCGCGGATTTTGCGAGGCGAGCAGCCGGTTGGCGGGATCCAAGGCCAGGGCCGCCGGCCGGAGCGAACTCGCCTGCCGGTAGGCCTTGCTCGTGACGATCAGCCGGATCATGTGCTTGATGTCCCAGCCCGAGTCGCGAAACTCGCAGGCCAGCCAGTCGAGCAGCTCCGGGTGCGTCGGCAGTTCCCCCTGCGAGCCGAGATCATCCACCGCCGCGCTCAGGGCCGTGCCGAAGAACATCGCCCAGAGGCGGTTGATCACGGCCCGCGGCGTGATCGGATTGGTGCCTGACACGAGCCAGTTGGCCAGGTCGAGCCGGGTCAGCCGCTTCGACTCCGTGCTCTCGATCCGCCCGGGCAGGAAGGCGGGCGTGGCCGGCAGCACCACCGGCCCGCTCTCGTCCTGCCAGTTGCCGCGGGGCAGGACGCGGACGGGGAGCGGCTCGGGGGCCGCCTGCGTGACGAGCGTCCAGGCCCGGCCGCCGAACAGGAGTTCAAGCTCCCGGGCGACGGCGCGAGTCTGCTCGGAGGCGGCGCGGTCATGAGCCGTCGAGAGCAGGAACAGCTCGCTCACCCGGGCGGCCTGCTCGGGCGACCGCGCCGAAGCGGGCTCGACCAGCGCGGCGAGGTCGGCGGCGGCGGCGACCTGCGCGGCCTCCGCCGCGCCGAGCGGGCTGACGGCGACCCGAACAGGCAGCCTGCACTCGCCGCGGATCGTGACCACGAGGCGTTCGCCCGGGGCGAGCGTGGCGGGCTCGACGAGCCAGACCGCCTCGGGCCGCACGTCGGCCGGCAGGTCGAACGGCAGGTCGAACGGCAGCAGCCACTGGTCCGTGAGCCCCGGCACCTCGGCCCCCGAGCGATAGAGCGGCCGGCTCACGTTGGCCGTGCCGGCCTGCAGCTTCACCGGCCGCGGCTTGCCCTCGGCGGGCCGGATGGCGAGCTCGGGCCTGAGCTTGGCCCCTTCGGCGATGGCCCGCTGCCCGGGCTCGAGCCGGTCGAGATCGAGCGAAAGCCGCACCGCCGCGATCGTGCCCATGTCAGCCATGTCGGCCACGATCTCGATTGCCTCGTCACGGCCGAGCGGCTTGACGCTCCGCACCGTTTCGCCCTCGACGCCCGATTCGATGGTCAGCGAGCGGTCGGCTCGCGGCTCTCCCCCTGCGACGATCCGCGGCTCGAGCGGCACGGCCGGGAGCCAGCCGTCCGGGTGGCTCGCCAGGAACGCGGCCACGCCGGCCTGCCAGGCGTTGCGAGCGGCCACGGCCTGCGGATCGGCGGCCAGCCGGCCGACAGCCTCGGCGAGCACGCCGGCCAGCCGCTCCCGCAGTCGGGCCTGGCGCTTCACGAGCCACGGGCTCTCGACCTGGATCTCCGGGGGAAACGGATGATCGTTGATGAACCCGCGGAGTTCCGGCTCGGGCGTGTACCCGTAGTCGCTATACACGCCCCACTGTTTGACGTCGGCGAAGAAGGCCTGCAGCTCGTAGAAGTCGCGGGCGGTGATCGGGTCGAACTTGTGGTCGTGGCATTCCGCGCAGCCGAAGGTGCTGCCAAACCAGGCCGCCGCCACGCTCCGCACCCTCTCGGCCCCGTACTTCGCCAGATACTCCTTGGGCTGCGCGCCCCCCTCGCGGGTCATCATGTTGAGCCGGTTGTAGCCGGTGGCCACGAGCTGCTCCGTGGTCGGATTCGGCAGCAGGTCGCCGGCGAGCTGCTCGCGGGTGAACTGATCGAAGGGCTTGTTGCCGTTGAAGGCGTCGATCACGTAGTCGCGGTAAGGAAAAATCCGCTGGTTCTGGTCGCCGTGGAAGCCGACGGTGTCGGCGTAGCGGGCGATGTCGAGCCACCAAACCGCCATCCGTTCGCCGTAGTGGGGCGAGGCGAGCAGGGCTTCGACGAGGGCGTCGCCGGCGGGCCGCGGCCCGGCATCGGCCAGCACGGCCTCCGGCGGCAGGCCGGTGAGATCGAGGGCGAGCCGTCGTTCGAGCACCGCTGGCGTGGCTTCGGGCGAGGGCTCGAGCCCCTTCGCCGCGAGCCGCGCCTCGACGAAGGCGTCGATCGGGTTTTTCTCCTCGCTGCCGGGCGGCAGGGCGGGCCGCACGAGCGGGGCATAGGCCCAGTGCGGCTCGTACACGGCCCCTTCGGCCACCCACCGCCGCAACAGATCCTTCTGCTCGGCCGAGAGCGGCTTGTGGGCCGATTCGGGCGGCATGGGATCGTCGGAGTCGAAGATCCGCTGAATGATCGCGCTCGAGTCGGGATCTCCCGGCACGATCGGCACCACGCCCCCCTCGGTCTCGGCCAGGGCCGCCTCGCGGACATCGAGCCGCAGGCCCGCCTCCCGCGTGCCGGCATCGTTGCCGTGGCAGTGGAAGCAGGTGTCGGACATGATCGGCCGGATATCGCGGTTGAACGACACCTTTTCCCCGGCCGCCGCCGGCAACGCCGCGATCACGAGCAGCAGGCCGCATGCGGCCGTCGAGCCGTTTGCCATTGGATCGCTCCGTTGGAAACCGCCCGCATCGCCGTCGGCCCAGAGAGGCAAGACCGACGCGAACCCATTGGGTCGATCCGCGGACAACCATTTGGAATCTTTTCTGAATATAGATCGGCACATCCCAGCCGGCAATTTCAGGGTTTGCCCGCCTGCCGCGGTCACACCACCCGCAGCCGCGACACCGCGATCGCCCCCCCGAAGCAGGTGGCCACGTCTCCACCGCTCACCCGCGGCCGCTCGTGGTAACTGGCCTGGTAGTGCCACTCGCCGTCGGCGAGCCGATACTCGAGCGCGAAGGGCGACGGATCCACGGCACACTCCACGACCGACGGCGGTGGGGAGCCGGGCGCCAGGTCGGGCAGGTTGACGTTCCAAAACTCGCCGGCCGCCTCGGGCCGTTCACGCAGGGCCGTCAGCACCCGCTCCAGCCAGGCCGCGGCCCGTGACCAGTCGATCTCGCTGCCCCGCCGGTGATACTGCGACGCGGCCACCGCCACCCGCCCGTGGAACGCCGCCTCCCGGGCCGCCGCCACCGTGCCCGAGTGGTGGACGTCGGCCCCGAGGTTGCCGCCGGCGTTGATCCCCGAAAGCACGAGGCTCGTGTCGGGCGCGATCTGCGCGAGCGCCAGCCGCACGCAGTCGGCCGGCGTGCCGAACACGCAAAAACGGCCCGGCCCCGCCTCGGCCACGGCCAGCGGCCGGCCGGTGGTCACCCGATGGCCGCAGCCCGAGTGGGGCTCGGCGGGCGCCACCACCACCGCCTCGCCGCCGAGCGCGCGAGCGGCGAGGGCGAGCGCGGCGAGCCCGGGAGCGTCAATGCCGTCGTCGTTGGTGAGCAGGATCTTCATGCGGGTGGTCAGGCGGCGACCGCCGGCCGTAGCCCTGCGAGGTCGCCCGCGAGTGCCTCGACGATCGCCCAGACCCCTTCGGCCCCGCCGGCGGCGAGGCGGCAGACATCTTCGGCGTCGGTGTGCTCGGGGGCGTCGGGCCGCGCCACGTTGGTGACCACGGAACAGGCCACCACCTCCAGGCCCATCCGCGCCGCTGCCACGATCTCCGGCACCGTCGACATCCCGACGACATGGGCCTCGATCCGCCGCAGCATCCGGTATTCGGCCCGCGTTTCGTAGCTCGGCCCCGAAAGAAATGCGTAAACGCCCAGGCGGGCCGGCGCCCCGGTCTGCCGCGCCGCGGCCAAGGCCCGGGCCGCGAGCGCCGCGTCGTAGCAGGTCGCGTGCACGTCGGCCGGGCGGTCGGCCGCCGCCGGCTCGAGGGCCTCGCCCCAGGGGCGGCGCACGAGATCGATGTGGTCGGTGAGAATCACGAGTTCGCCGCTGTGCATGTCGGAGCGGAGGCCGCCGGAGGCGTTGGTGACCAGGAGCCGCCGCACGCCGAGCGCCGCCAGCAGCTCGACACCCCGCGTGAGCATCTCCGGCGGAAACCCCTCGTAGCCGTGAACCCGGCCCTGGAGCATCACCACCGGCACGCCCGCGACCTTGCCGCAGGCGATCCGTCCGGCATGGCCCGTGGCGGTGGACCGGGCGAGCCAGCCCGTCTCCTCGCCGGGGATCGTCCAGCCGTCGGAGAGCCGATCCACGAGCCCGCCCATGCCGGTGCCGAGCACCACTCCGAGCGTCCCGCGGCTGCCCCCGGCCGAGATGACCCTGGCGGCGGCTTGGGCGGCACCGGCCCGCGGTCGGCCGGGCCGGAGCACGGGCCGCCCCACCGCCGTGGCCGATCCGGTCGCATCCTCCATCTGCCGCTGCATGAACTTGCCGTCCTGAGCCCGCTGCCGGCCGCCCGCCCGCGGAACCCCGCGGGCCCGCAGCCTGCCGCGCGACCACCTGGATTTGCCGGACCGCGGCCAAAACCATATTCTCGCGCGACCGCGGGCGAACTGGCAACCGGCTCCCCGCCGCCGCCTTCCCTTCCCCCGGAGCCCCCGCCCCGATGCCCACCCGTGCCGAACGCTTCGCCGGCCTCTCCGTCGCCATCGTGACGCCGTTTCGTGACGGGAAGCTCGACTCGGCGCGGCTGCGGGAGCAGATCGAGTTTCAGGTGACGGCGGGCACCACCTGCATCTGCCCGGTGGGCACCACGGGCGAGTCGCCCACGCTCACCCACGACGAGCACGAGCGGGTGATCGCGGAGAGCGTGGAGGCCGCCGCCGGCCGGATCCTCGTGATGCCCGGCACCGGCAGCAACTCGACCGCCGAAGCGGTCCGGCTGACCAAGTTCGCCGCCCGGGCGGGGGCCGACGCGGCCCTCGTGGTGGGCCCCTACTACAACCGCCCCACGCAGCGGGGCATCGAGGAGCACTTCAAGGCGCTCGCCGAGTGCGTCGAGATCCCGATCTGCGTCTACAACATCCCGGCCCGAACCGGCCGCAACATCGAGCCCGAGACGATCATCCGACTCGCGGAGCTGCCGGGGATCGCGATGGTCAAGGAGGCGACCGGCTCGCTCGATCAGGCCTCGCAGGTGCTCGCCGCCACCGACCTCACGCTCCTCTCCGGCGACGACAGCATGACGCTGCCGCTGTTGGCGATCGGCGGCCGGGGGGTGGTCTCGGTGGTGGGCAACCTCGTGCCGGCCGACATGAAGGCCCTCTGCGCCGCCTTCGACACGGGCGACCTGGCCGCCGCCCGGGCCTGGCACCTGAAGCTCTTCACGCTCTGCCGCGATCTCTTGGGCCTGGCGAGCAACCCGATCCCGATCAAGGCGGCGCTGGCGATGCTGGGCCGCGACACGGGGGATGTTCGGCTGCCGCTGGTGCCGCTCGAGCCGGCCCAGGCCGACAAGCTTCGCGGCGTGCTCGCCGACTACGGCCTGCGGCCGGCCTGACCGGTCACTCGACCTCGCGGAGCACGGCCCCCTGCGAGTCGAACCGGGCGATGACCACGTCGTGGTGATGGGCCAGGCCGAGCCGGTCGAGCGCCTCGGCGAGGTCGCCGGCCACCTCCAGCGACGGGCAGCAGGCCATCACGGTCGGGCCCCAGCTGCTCTGAGCGGCCCCGACGATGCCCAGTTCGCCGAGCAGCTCCAAGAGCTTGGCCGTGGCCGGCGCGTGGGGGAGTTGCTGCGACTCGGCGGCGAACGGCTGGCCGGCGAGTTCGCCGTAGCGGCGCACCGCGGCGGAGAACTCGGTGAACTTTCCCTCGACGGCCGCCGGCAAGAGTTCGAGCAGCGCAATCTTTGACAGTTCGGCCGTCACCTCGGCCGCGACGGGGGGCAGGCGGCCGAAGGCCTGGCGTTCGGCGGGGCCGGAGAGGCCGACGGCATCGCGGGCCGCGATCACGACACACCGCCAGGCCGCCGGCAAGCGGGCCCGGGCGATCATCGGGGAAAACTCCCGGCGGGCGTCGTCGTCGCCGGAGCTGTCGGTGGTGACGAGCCGGCCCGCCTCGACGATCAGGCCGCCGCGGCTGAATCCATACACGCCTACGCTCGACCGGCGGCCGCGGCCGACCACCCGGGCCAGCGCGATCGCGTCCTGCACGTCGAACACCCAGTCGTGCTCGCCGGGCTCGAGCGGCTGCTGCAACGGATGGGCCACGGCGGGCTCGTCGGGCTCGCCCGCGGGCCGGCGAAACAGCTGCCGCATCCCGGCGGCCACCGCCAGCCCCAGCTGGGTGCCGCTGCCGAGGCCCACATGGGCGGCCGGGGCCGAGACCACTTCCAGGCTGCAGCCGACGTCGCCGAGCCCCCAGGCCTGCATGCAGCTCCGGGCGAACTTCACCGCCCGCTCGGCATGCGGGCCGCGGGCCTCGAGCCGGTTGGACCTGCGCAGCCGCAGGTGCACCCCGGGCCGGTCGGTCATCAGGCCCACGCCACCGAACGACCGCACCCCGGGCACGCCGAACGA
The DNA here is from genome assembly GCA_044355515.1 of Pirellulales bacterium. Lineage (GTDB taxonomy): Bacteria > Planctomycetota > Planctomycetia > Pirellulales > UBA1268 > QWPN01. The sequence continues at coordinate 1,922 of JBIKXY010000024.1, read as the reverse complement.
CAGCATCCCGATGTGCAGCCTTGCCGGCGTGCGGACCTCGACGGCGGCGGGCGGAGGGGAAGCGGGATCGGAGGGCATCGTCGCTCTAGACTAATCGATTCCGGAAGCCGCACCACCGGTCGCCCGGGCGGCCAGCAGCGCGAAGGCCTCATGCTCCCGCTCGCCGCCCGTCTTCTCCACGAGCACGGCCAGCGCGGCGAACTGCCGCCGCACCTCGGCCGGCTCGACGAGGTGCAGCCGCGTCACCAGGATCGCCGCCTCGACCACCGCATGGGCCGCGCGGTGGAAGCCGAGAAACGGCCGGCCCGCATGCTCGGCCACCACCCGGGCCCCGAGCACGAGCCGCGGCCCCTTGTCATCAACCGAGTCGATCTCGAACTCCCAGGCCCGGCAGGCATCCTCGAGCACGAACCCCGCCACGGCCGCCGCCGGCCGGGCCGCGGGGGGTGCGGGGAGCGCTCCGGCCACGATCTGCGCGAGTAGCAGCACGTCGTCGGTGACCTGAAACACCCCGGCCCGGGTCGAGAGCAGGTGGCCGGCCGTCTGGCTCGTGGGGAAGGGCCGGAGCACGAGCCGCGTGATCAGGCCGGCCCGCCGCTCGGCCTCGTCGAGCGTGGGCCCCATCGCCGCTACATGGAGGCGGCCGGCGGGGTCGGTCGTGGTGACGAGGCCTTCAAAGATCATCGGGAATCATCGGGGATCATCGTGCCGGGCATGATATCGTGCCTGATATCGTGCCGGGCATGATAAATTGACTGTTTCGCTCCCGCGACTGCCCGCGATGAACGCCGCCCCGTCCCGCATCCACTTCGTCACCGGCCGGCTCGCCGAGCACTCGCTGCGGCAGGTGCTCGAACGGCTCGCGCCGCGGGTCGGCTGCGAGGCCACCGTACAGGTGATGCCGATCACGGTCGCGGCACTGATGCCCACCCCCTGGATCGCCCGCCGGCTCGAGGTGCCCCCCGGCACCGACCGCGTGATCATCCCCGGCGCCTGCCGCGGGCCGCTCGAGGCCTTCGCCGAGGTCACGGCCGTGCCGGTGGAGCGGGGCCCGGAAGACCTCCGCGGCCTCGACGACTTCTTCGGGCAGAAGTCGCGAGATCTCATTGACTACGGCCGTCACGACATCGAGATCATCGCCGAGATCAACCATGCCCCGCGGCTCTCGGCGGCCGCGCTTCTGGCCGAGGCCCGGCGGCTGGTGGCCGCGGGGGCCGACCGGATCGACGTCGGCTGCGACCCCGGCGACACCTGGGCCGGCGTGGGCGACGCGGTGCGGATGCTCGTGGGCGAGGGCTTCCGCGTCTCGATCGATAGCTTCGAGCCCCGCGAGGTGGCGGCGGCCGTCAAGGCCGGGGCCACGCTCGTGCTTTCGGTCAACTCCACGAACGCCGCGGCCGCGATCGACTGGGGCTGCGAGGTGGTCGTGGTGCCCGACGTGCCGGCCACCATGGAAGGTTTCGACGCGACGGTCGAGAGGCTGCGGGAGGCGGGCGTGCCCTGCCGGCTCGATCCGGTGCTCGAGCCGATCGGGTTCGGGTTCGCTGCCAGCCTGGGCCGGTATCTCGACGTCCGCCGCCGCTACCCGGAGGCCGAGATGATGATGGGCGTCGGCAACCTCACCGAGCTCACCGACGTCGATTCCGCGGGCATCAACACGCTCCTGATCGGCTTCTGCCAGGAGACGGGCATCCGCTCCGTGCTCACCACCGAGGTGATCCACTGGGCCGCCTCGAGCGTGAAGGAGTGCGACCTCGCCCGCCGCCTCGCCTGGCACGCCGTCACCCACCGCACGCTCCCCAAGCATGTCGAGCCGCGGCTGGTCACGCTCCGCGCGGGCAAGCCGCGGGAACACGGGCCCGAGGCCCTCGACCGGCTGGCCGAGGCGATCCGAGATCCCAACTTCCGGGTGTTCGCCGAAG
>JBIKXY010000023.1:0-23335 GCA_044355515.1 Pirellulales bacterium | reverse complement strand
CCGCAGCAGGAGCTCGTCGCCGGTCACTGAGATCTCGACGTCGCCCGCGTCGAGCCCGGGCAATTCGGCTTCGATCATGACCGCCTCGGCGGTCTCGCGGACGTTGACCGCGGGAAACACTCCCTCCGGCCGCACGCCCCAGCCGTGCAGTGGGGGCGCGGCGGTCAGCGAGGTCCAGAGCCGGTCGAACTCGTCACGCAACTCCTCGAGCGGGAGCGCGAAACCTGCGCGAAACGTGGTCATGTGAATGCCTCCTTCGAACTGGTGACGTGCTGGTGAACCTGTCGGGCGCACCCTGTTCCCTGCACCACTGCGAAGCGTCATTCCTGACCCCGAGCTTATCGCGCGGTCAGCGGAATGATTCGCGGCGCTCGTGCTGAAAGACAAGTGCTCCCGGCCGGCAGCAGGAAGACGCAACTCCCGTGCCGAACGCGCGTGAACGCCCGAACAGAGGCTGCAAAGCCCGCGGCGCGGCCGCGAAAGCGGGGGTGCACCACTCAGGCATGGCCGACCTGGGTGATCGCAGCGATGCTGCCGGCTGTCAGCCTGGCAGATCGGGCCTGCGGAGCCTGTCGCCTGGTTGTGGGGCGACTGGCTTTCCCTATACTGCCGCCCATCGCAGGGATGACCGACGGGCTCACGGCTGCCAGGGCCGGGGCCGTAAGGTGCCGCGACGATCGAGGAACCAGAGGATTTTTTCATGCGGTTCAGCCTCCTCGACCGGGTCACCGCCATCGAACCCGGCCGCAGCATCACCGCCGTCAAGGCCGTGACGCTCTCCGAGGAATACCTCGCCGACCACTTTCCGCGGTTCCCGGTCCTGCCCGGCGTACTGATGCTCGAGGCGATGACGCAGGCCGCCGCCTGGACAATCCGCCTGGGCGAAGACTTCGCCCACTCGATCGTCGTCCTCCGGGCCGCCCGGAACGTGAAATACGGCGACTTCGTCGAACCCGGCAAGACGCTCACCGTCACGGCCGAAGTGCTCTCCCAGGACGAGACCACCACCAAGGTGAAGGCCAGCGGCACGGTGGGGGACCGGACGAGCCTCACCGCCCGGCTGGTGCTCGAACGCTATAACCTCGCCGACCGGCAGCCCTACGGGGCGGCCGTCGATGCCCGGGTGCGGGCCGAGATGCGGCGGCTCTGGTCGCTGCTCCACCCGGCCCCCCGGGCCGACGGACGGCCGCGGCCGGTGGCCTACGCCACGTCCCTGCCGGGGATGGCCCTGCCCGCGGCGGCGGCCGTTTCTCGCTGAAGCGGGGACCGGCCCGGGGAAATCCGGGCAGGTTCGGGTTCCCAGGCGGGCGAGGCGGGATTACAACCTTGGGGCTTTCGTGCACGAATCATTCCCCGTCTTCGAGGTACATAGTCGATGCCGTCTCGCGATGAAATCTTCGACAAGGTGAAGGGCGCCCTGGTGGAGGCCCTCGGGGTCGACGAGGATGAAGTCTCCCCGTCGGCCACCATGGTGGGCGATCTGGGGGCGGAATCGATCGACTTCCTCGATATCGTGTTCCGGCTGGAGAAGGCCTTCGGGATCAAGATCCAGCGGGGCGAGCTGTTTCCCGAGGACGTGCTCTCGAGCACCGAGTTCGTGACCAATGGCAAGGTCAACGAGGCCGGCCTCAAGGAGCTCAAGGCCCGGATGCCGTTCATCGACTTGGCCAAGTTCGAGGCCAATCCGAGCGTCCAGAACTTTCCCAACACGCTCACGGTCGAGGACATGGTCCGCTACGTCGAGAGCAAGCTGGCGGCCTGACGCCGCCGGCCGACAGCGGTCGCACTGGGCCGGCGACGGTCCGCGAAGGAGGCAGGCGCGACGACGCCGCGATACACTTCATGCGCTGGTTTTGGATCGATCGGTTTGACGAGTTCGTGCGGGGCAAGCGGGCCACCGCGATCAAGAACGTCTCGCTGGCAGAGGAGCACCTCCACGACCACTTTCCCGGGGCGGCCCTGATGCCCAACTCGCTGGTGGTCGAGGGCATGGCCCAGACCGCCGGCCTCTTGGTGGCCGAGGCGATCGACTACAACCGTCGCGTGGTGCTCGCCAAGGTGGCGGCGGCCGAGTTTCACTTCGACGCCGTGCCGGGCGACACGCTCGTCTTCAAGGCCGAGGTCCTCGACCTCAAGGCCAGCGGCTCGCTCACCAAGGTGACGAGCACGGTCGGGGAGCGGCTCCAGGGCGAGGCGGAGCTGTTCTTCGCTCACCTCGAGCCGGGCGAGGGCGTGCCCAAGCTGTTCGAGCCCCCCGAGCTGCTTCAGTGGCTCGACCAGATGCACATCTACGACGTGGGCCGCGACGAGGCGGGGCAGCCGCTCGTGCGGCCCGACTGGTGAGCCGCGACCGCGGCGAACCCGGAGGAGGGCAGGCGAATGGCGGCAGGCAGGCGCAGGGTGGTGGTCACGGGGGTGGGCTGCGTCACGCCGCTGGGCGTGACGGTGGAGGAGCTCTGGAAGAACCTCGTGGCCGGCAAGTCGGGCGTGGGCCTGACGACCGTGTTCGACGCCTCGCGGTTTCCCACCAAGATCTCGGCCGAGGTCCGCGACTGGGACGTGACCGCCGAAGGTGAGCGGGCGGAAGACTGGCAGTATTGCGGCCGGCACACGAAGTTCGCCGCCGGGGCGGCGCTCCAGGCGATGCGGGATGCCGGGCTGCCCAGGGGCCTGGAGCGGGATCCCACCCGCTTGGGCATCTACCTCGGCAGCGGCGAGGGGCAGCAGGCCTTCGACGCCTTTACCAGCATGATGATGGCCGCGATCGACGGCGACACGCTCGACGTGGCCAAGTTCACCAAGCTCGGCCTGGAGACGCTCCATCCGCTCACCGAGGTGGAGCAGGAGCCCAACATGCCGGCCGGCCACCTGGCCGCGCTGTTCGATGCGCAGGGGCCGAACCTCAACTGCCTGACCGCCTGCGCCGCCTCCAGCCAGGCGATCGGCGAGGCGGTGGAGATCATCCGTCGCGGCGAGGCCGACGTGATGCTCTCAGGGGGTTGTCACAGCATGATCCACCCCTTCGGCGTGACCGGCTTCAACCTGCTCACGGCCCTCTCCACCCGCAACGACGAGCCCCAGCGGGCCAGCCGCCCGTTCGACAACCAGCGGGACGGCTTCGTGCTGGGCGAGGGGGCGGCGATGGTGGTGCTCGAGGACCTCGAGCACGCCCGGCAACGCGGGGCCAAGATCCACGGCGAGGTGGTGGGCTACGGCTCGACGGCCGACGCCTACCGGATCACCGACACGCACCCGGAGGGGCGGGGCGCCTCGGCCTGCATCCGGATGGCGCTGGCCGACGCCGGGCTGGGCCCCGAGAGCATCGACTACATCAACGCCCACGGCACGAGCACCGACGTCAACGACAAGGTCGAGACGCTGGCCATCAAGAACGTGTTCGGCGAGCGGGCCTACAAGATCCCGGTCTCGAGCACCAAGAGCATGATGGGCCACCTGATCGCGGCCGCCGGGGCCACCGAACTGATCGTCTGCCTGCTGGCGATCCGCGACGGCCTCCTGCCGCCCACGATCAACTACGAAGAGCCCGATCCCAACTGCGACCTCGACTACGTGCCCAACAAGGTCCGCGCGGGGAAGTGCGACCGGGCCCTCTCCAACAGCTTCGGCTTCGGCGGCCAGAACATCGCGCTGATCGTCAGCCGCTACCGCGACTGACGATGGCAGGACGCGGGACGCGGGATGATTCCCCGAACCCCACGGTTGCCCAGGTTGCCAGCCGCAGGGTTTTCTCAATCGGCGCGGGCGGCACGACCGATACCACCGGTGACCGTGGAAGCGTGCGCCGGCGGTGGTTCGCCGACGGCCGCCACGCTCCGCCTTAGCGGGAGCCCTCCCATGCATCGCTCGCCTGTCAGCCTCCGATTCCTCGGCCTCGTCGTGGCCGCGACCGTCACCGCCACGAGCACCGGCTGCTCGATCATCGACCGGCTGTTCCTGCTCAACGCCGACGGGCCCTACGCGCACGGCCACCACGGCGGCGGCTGCCGCGACTGCGAGGAAGGCTGCCCGCCCGAGGGCTGCCCCGACGGCCGCTGTCATGCCGGCGGCTGCAAGGACTGCCCCGGCGGCGTCTGCCATGGGCCGCACGCCGACCGCTACGGCGGTCTGGCGAAGCACCACCTGACCGAGGAAGAAAAGGCGGCGCTCGCCGCCTCCGACTACGGCGCGATCACGCCGGCCGGTCCACCCACGGGGGCGGTCGCCTATCCCTACTACACGACCCGCGGCCCCCGCGACTTCCTGGCCAAGCGGCCCCCGTCGATCGGCCCGCAGTGACGGTCGGCCAGGTTTCCGCAGCGAACGCGTGCCGGTAGGCTCTGGGGTAGGCTCTGGAGACTGACCGGCCCGGCTCGTTTTCCGAGCCGGGCTCTCCCGCTTCGGAGCCGACACATGGCCGCCGCCCCTCGCGACCCGCTCACGACCGGCACCTCCGTCGCGGGGCGGCTCACGCTGACCGGCTGGCTCGTCTGCGGGATCGCCGCGCTCGGATTCGCCTTCGACATCTACGAGCTCCTGATGCTGCCGCTGATCGCGCGGCCGGCGTTCTTGGAGCTCGGGGGCTTCCAGCCCGGCAGCCCGGGGTTTCTCCGCTGGGTGGGGCTGCTGTTTTACGTGCCGGCCCTGTGCGGCGGGATCTTCGGCCTGCTCGGCGGCTACCTCACCGACCGGCTCGGCCGTCGCCGGGTGCTCACCTGGAGCATCCTGATCTACGCCTTCGCCGCCTTCGCGGCCGGCTTCTCCACGAACCTCTGGATGCTGCTCGTCTGCCGCTGCTTCGTGTTCGTGGGCGTGTGCGTGGAGTTCGTGGCGGCGGTGGCCTGGCTGGCGGAGCTGTTTCCCGAGCCCAAGCAGCGGGAGCGGGTGCTGGGCTACACGCAGGCTTTCTCCTCGATCGGCGGCCTGATGGTGGCCGTCGCCAACGGGATCGCGATCCAGTACGGGGCGGGCTTTCCGGCGATCCAGCTGCCCTCGTGGCTCTCCTTCCTGGGCACGATCGGCCCTGACCACCAGCACGAGGCCTGGCGGTACACGCTGATGTCGGGGCTGATTCCGGCCCTGCCGCTGATCCTGATCCGGCCGTTCCTGCCGGAGTCGCCGATCTGGGCCGCCAAGCGGGCGGCCGGCACGCTCAAGCGGCCGAGCATCGCGGCGCTCTTCGCCCCCGAACTCCGCCGCACGACGGTCGTGACCGCCCTCGGCTTCGCCTGCACGCTGGGCGTGGCCTTCGGCGCCATCCAGCAGATGCCGCAGATGGTGCCGGGGCTGACCGACGTGCAGGCGGCGGCCGCGCAGGCCGGCGCAGCGGCCGCCGCGGCGGCCCGGGCCAAGGGGGAGGCCGACCCCGCCACGCTGGCCGCGATCGCCAAGCCGGCCGCCGCCCGATACGGCCAGAAGATCGCCGCCGAGTACACGAAGATGCAGGAGATCGGCGGGCTCGTGGGCCGCTGCCTGATGGCGGTGGTGCTGGCGGCGGGCCTGGCCTGGGGCTGGAAGCTGCGGCTGTTGCAGATTCCCGGCCTCTTGCTCACGCCGCTCGTGTTCTGGTTCTTCCTCCGGGTGCCGAACACCACCTTCTTCGAGATCCCGCTGGAGTGGGCGTATCTTGGCAGGCTGCCGGTCACGACGATGTCGGTGGGCATGTTTCTGGTTGGGCTGGTGACGGTGGGGCAGCTCTCCTTCTGGGGCAACTACCTGCCGCACGTGTTTCCGGTGCACCTGCGGGGCACGGGGGAGAGCTTCGCCGCCAACATCGGCGGGCGGATGCTCGGCACCTCGGCCGCGGCGCTCTCCTCGCTCGTGGCGGGGCTGCTGCCCTACGAGTCGGCCGCGCTCAAGTTTTCCTCGGCCGCCGCGCTCGTGGGCACGGTGATCTGCCTGATTGGCCTGGCCGTGAGCTTCCTGCTCCCCGAGCCGCGAGATTGAAGGTCGATGAGCAGCCCGATCGAGTTCTACCGGACGTTTCAGGCCCAGCTTCGCGGGCGGTCGATCAGAGGCGTGCTCACCTCCGGGATGGCCTGCGTCGAATACGGGCTCCAACAGAACACGAAAGACACCGACTGGATCATCTCGCCTGCCGACAGCGGAAATCTCGTCGCGCTGTTCGGTGAACTCGAACGCGGCGTGAGCGGGGCCAACTGGCGGATTTCCTACCGAGGGCTGTTCGGGGCACCGCTCGATCCGGAGTACCTCGCGGGCGGATGGACGAGCCACCTGGTGGCGTTCGATCAGCCGGAGTCGGCCGAGCGACACCTCGATTTTTTCGGCAGGCCGCCCCGGGTGGGCGATGCCTGGAGTGCCGGGTCCGTGGCCGGCATCGCCAGCCGCGACGTCGTCGCCCGGATGAAAAAGACCGATCGGCCGAAGGATTGGCCGCTGGTCAACGCGCTGGCGATTCAGGCCCATTACGCGGGAGAACCCGGGGCCGTGATCCACCTGCGTGACCCCGTGATCCTCCGCGAGGCCTGGCAGCAGGCGACCGCGGCCACCCGCACCGCCGCCGCCGCCGAACGTCCGCTGCTCCACGTGCTCGACGCCGCGGATGACCGGCAACTCGAACGATTGCTGCTCGTGGAGGAGATGCTCTGGCAGTGCGTCAATCGTGAACGATACGTCGTCTATCAACGCGCCTGGAAGGACTTTTACCGGGCTTGGCAGCGGGACCGGGTGGGAGACTGGCCCACGGCCGAGCCCTTTTTCCAGCAGCACCGCCGCGTCTGTGCCGCCGTGCGGGAACACGGGTTGCCGCCGGCGCCGCTCGGCACGTTGGCTGCGCGGCAGGCGGTCTACGACCGCGGCCGTGAACGGGCCGCCGCGTTGACCGCCGCCCCCGCCCGGGAAATGGAGCTGGTCGCCGTGCCGCTGGTTATGATCCTGCCATGACAGACGGCCATCCCACCGCCGCGCTCGACTCCGGCCCTCCGGTCGAACCTGTCTACCCTGAGCGGTACTACGAAATCCTGGCCCGCGACCTCGGCGACGAGAAGGCCCGCTGGGCGCGGCTGCCCTACGCGGAGCGGATGCGGGAACTCGAGTGGTACCACGCCCACTTCAACACGCCCGACGACCTGTCCCCCTGGCCGGCCGAACTCGATGGCGGCGTCGATCGCGGCTGAGCGGGTCGGATGAGCGCCGCCGGCCCCTACTCCGCGAGCGTCCGCGGGGCCTGCGGGGCGTCGTCGGGGAGCGTGGGCACCGTCCAGATCGTGTACAGGCCGTAGGCCACCAGGGCGATCGTGAGGTATTGGAGGTACCAGGGCAGGGCGTTGAAGAACAGCGTGGCGATCACCACCGCCAGCACCATCAGGATCGCCCGGTGCTTGAGGCTGCGGCGGATACCGTGGTAGTGGTGCCAGTCGTCGAGGGTGGGGCCGAACCAGCGGGAGCGGTGGAGCCAGGCGTGGATCCGGGGCGAGCCCCGGTAAAAGCACCAACTCGCCAAGAGCAGGAACGGTGTCGTGGGGATCAGCGGGAGAACCGCCCCGATCACCGCCAGGCCGACGCAGGTCCAGCCGCCGGCCACGTAGAGCAGGCTCCGGAGGGGGTCGGTGACGGGGCGAAGGTCCATCGGCGAGGCGCGGCTGGGCGCGGGCGAGCGGCGGCGAATCCATAGGGATTCTAGCACCCCGGGTTTTGCCGTATGCTTTCACCCGCCGCGGCCTTCGCGGCTCCGGCTCAGAGCCGGCCCCGCCCGCCCCTTCGAGGAGTCTTCTCCATGCCGCTCGTCCCGATGCGCATCCTGCTCGACCACGCCGCCGAGCACGGCTACGGCCTGGCCGCCTTCAACGTCAACAACATGGAGCAGATCCAGTCGATCATGGAGGCTGCCAAGGAGACCGACTCGCCGGTGATCGTGCAGGCCTCGCGGGGGGCCCGCAGCTATTCGCAGGACAACTACCTCCGCCACCTGATGCTCGCCGCCGCCGAGCTCTATCCGGCGATCCCGATCGCGATGCATCAAGACCATGGCAACTCGCCCGCCACCTGCCAGAGCGCCATCGACCACGGCTTCACCAGCGTGATGATGGACGGCTCGCTGAAGGAAGACGGCAAGACGCCGGCCGACTTCGACTACAACGTGAAGGTTACCGCCGAGGTCGTGAAGCTGGCCCATCGCCAGGGCGTGTCGGTGGAGGGCGAGCTCGGCTGCCTGGGCTCGCTCGAAAGCGGTGAAGGGGAAGCCGAGGACGGCCACGGCGCCACCGGCAAGCTCTCCCACGACCAGCTGCTCACCGATCCCGACGAGGCGGCCCGGTTCGTGGCGGCCACCGGCGTCGATGCGCTGGCCGTGGCGATCGGCACGAGCCACGGGGCCTACAAGTTCACCCGCAAGCCCGACGGCGACGTGCTGGCCATGAAGCGGATCGAGGAGATCCACCGGATGCTCCCCAACTGCCACCTCGTGATGCACGGCTCGTCGAGCGTGCCGCAGGAGCTGCAGGACATCATCAACAAGTACGGCGGCACGATGCCGCAGACCTGGGGCGTGCCGGTCGAGGAGATCCAGAAGGGGATCAAGCACGGCGTGCGGAAGATCAACGTCGACACCGACTGCCGGATGGCGATCACCGGCGCGATCCGCAAGGTGCTCTTCGAGACGCCGGAGAAGTTCGACCCCCGCGACTACCTGAAGCCGTCGCGCGAGGCGATGAAGAAGGTCTGCGCGGAGCGGATGGTGCAGTTCGGCCAGGCCGGCAACGCCGGCAAGGTGAAGTGCATCACGCTGGCCGAGATGGCCGCGCGGTACGGGTCGGCCTGACCCACGCAGGCCTACGGCACGACCCAGCGGCCTGCAGCGCGGATCGCGTCATACATCGCGTCGGGAGCGAGGTCGGCGCCATTCGGCCAGCGAACGACGCCTTCAGCAGCCTGCGCCTGCCGGAAGAAGGCCTCGTCGCGGAGAGCCTCGAAGGGGGTGCCCACGACCGCCGGAGAGGCCAGGAACCCGCCGAGATCGACCTCGCCGGCGAGGCCGTCGCGAAACCGCACGGCCAGTGTCCACCGTCCGCGGGGAGCCACCTCGGCGACCCGCCAGGCCGCGGCCGACTCTCCGGCGACGTTTACTCCAGTGGGGGAACGGGATTGGGCGGCTTCAGTTGGCTGCATAGCTCCCAGTTCTCCAGCAGTGCCTCGCGGTGCAGTTCCGCCCACTCCGTCACGAGCGCCCGAGCCCGATGGGGAAGATGACCCCTGATTATATCGAGCGACGCGATCTCGAAGACCGCCTCGTCTTCCGCGTAGGTGGCGTGAAAGTGGGGCGGGTTGTGCTCACGCCAGAACATCTCGATGGCGATGCCGAAAAAGCGGCTGATGGTCGGCATGTTGTGAGTGTGCAGAAATACACCATCCGCGTCGAGCCGCTGTTCCCGAAGCCCCCTCGGAGTCACGGCCGGGTCATGCGGTATAAAAAAGCCGTCTCGATAGACCCCTCGCTGGGCATCCCATGAGCCTGATCCATCAGCGCTGGCTCGCCGAGCAACTCCCGGCGTGGGAGCGGGAGGGAATCGTCACCGCCGAAGGGGCGCGGACGCTTCGTGAGCGGTACGCCGCCGAGCCGCAGGGTGGCCTGGCGCAGATGGTCGTGGGGGCCGTCGGTGCGCTCCTGATCGGCACCGGGCTGATCGCCGTGCTCGCCTACAACTGGGACGACTTTCCCCGCTGGGTGCGGCTCGTGCTCGCGCTCGGGCCGCTGGCGGCGACGCAGGCGGTGAGTTGGTGGGTGCTCCAGAAGGACGAGGCCGCCAAGCCCTGGCAGCGGGAGGCGGCCGCGCTCGCCCAGACGCTCGCCGTCGGGGCCGCGATGGCGCTCGTCTCGCAGATCTACAACCTGCCCGGCAAGTGGACCGACCTCATCTTCTGGTGGTGCGTGGTGAGCGTGCCGCTCGCCTGGGTGCTGCGGTCGCAGGCTGTGGCGAGCGCGTATCTCATCGGGATCACCGTCTGGACGATCGCGCAGGCGGCCGACCGAGGATTCGGCTTCGCGGGCGGGGTGGCCGATGTGCGGCTCTGGTATCCGCTGCTCTTGGCCGGCATCCTGCCGCTCTGGCCGGGGCCCGAGCTTCGCGACCGGCCCGCATCCGGTAGCCGGCTCGTGCTGGCAGCATCTGCCTTGATCGGCCTGTTCGCCGTCGCGGCGTATGCCGCAGCACAGCCCCTGGGGCTGCCCTGGCTGGCGCTGCTCTCGGCCGCGGCCGTGCTGCTCTTTCCGCTCGACCGCGCGGGGATCGCCGAGCCGCTCGCCTGCAAGCCGCAGGTGCTGCTCGGCGGGCTTGCCCTTGTGGTCATGGCGTTGATCGCCACCTATGAGGATCCGGCCCATGATTTCGCGCGGAGCGTTCGGCCCGCGCTTGGATTGGGCTGGTGCTGGCTGCTCCTGACCGTCGTCGCGGGCTTCGCGATCCTCGCCTTCCGGCAGGGCAGGTTCGCGGTGCTGGCGGTGGCCGGGCTCACCGTGGTGCCGCTCCTGGCCGCGCCGCTGTCGGCGGATGATACGAGCGGCTGGCCCGTGGCGATCGCCTACTCGCTCGTGCTTCTCGCGACGGCGATCACGCTGATCGCGCTGGAGTTCCTCGGGCGACAGGGGGCCGCGCGGATCGGGGCCGCCCTGATCGCGCTCTTGGTGATCCTGCGGATGGCCGATGCCGACGTGTCGCTCCTGGTCAAGGGGCTGGCCTTCATCGTGATCGGCTCGGGCTTTCTGGCATTCAACGCCTTCATCACCCGTCGCCGCCGGGTCGACGCGACCGGAGGATCGTCCGCATGAGGCCCGCGCTTGCCGTCTTCGTCGTGGCCGCCGTCGCCCAGTGGCTCCTGCCGCTCGCGGGCATCTGGCAGCATGAGCGGGTGATTGCCCGGGGGACGATCGTGAGGATCGAGTGCGGGGCGCCCGACCCCTATGACCCGCTCCGCGGCCGCTATCTCGCCGTGCAACCCGCCGAGAGCCGGGTGCCAAAGCCGGAGGGCATGCCCGAACAGGGAACCGTGCCGGTCTGGGCCACGCTCGTCGCCGGCGAGGACGGCCTCTCCCGAATCGAATCGCTCTCGCTGGAGCCCGTCTCCGGCCCGACCGTGATCCGGCTCGTGGCCAAGTGGCCGCATTGGGACGGGTCGCCGGCGCCCGAGACCGTCTTCGTCGAGTGGCCCTTCGACCGCTTCTATCTCAACGAACGGCTCGCGCCCGATGCCGACAAGCTCGTCGCGGAGCGATTTCGTGACGGCAAGCGAACCGTCGCCGAGGTCCGCCTCCTCGACGGCCGGGCCGTCCTGACCGACATCCTGCTCGACGGCGTCTCGATTCGCGAGCTCGCAAAACAGCAGGCCAAGTGAGCCCCCGGCTCACGGCTGCACGAGCCACTCGGCGGCGGCCAGCGGGGCGGCTTCCGCCGGGCCGTTGAATCGGGTGAGCGGCGCGTCGTCGCCGGAGGCCCGGTAGGCCGCCGCCTCGGCTGCCGTCGGTTCCGGCTCGCCCGCGAGCCACAAGGGCAGCGGATGGGCGGCGAGGAAGCCCGGCAGGTCGAGATACTTGGCACCGCCGGGCAGGAACCGCGGGTCACGCCAGTCGGCGACCTCGGCGAACCGGAAGCCGGCGGTGTCGAGGGCCATCTTGTGGATCGCCGCGCCCGCCACCGCCCGGGCCGCCGCTGCGATCGGCGCCGTGTCGCCGAAGGCGGCGAGCAGGATTCGTCGTGGCCGGCCGAGGTCGCCGACTTGCCCCGTGCGCAGGGCCGTGAGCACGGTCAGCACGTCGTGGGCCCGCTGGGCCAGAAGCGCGTGGTTGTAGCCGTAGGTGTAGGCCGCGGCCTCGCGGTCGCTGCGCACCGTGCGGTTGCGGGCCGGCGGGGCCTCGGTCTGTCGGAAGAGGTCCACGCCTACCACCGCGGCGCCCCCTGCGAGCAGCCGCGCCACCGCGGCCACGGGCTGGCCATCGGCGTCGGCGAGCGACGTGCGGCCCTGGTTGCCGAGCCAGATCACGACGTCCCCCTTCCAGGCTTCGGGCTCGAGCAGGGCGATCGTCACGTCTTCGCCGTGCGTGGTGTTGCGGATCAGGCCGCGGGTGCGGCGGATGCCGTTGGCATCGGCGCGGTCACCCTGCTGCCACGCGACCTCGCCCGCGTCGGCGAACGACCGGCCCACGAGCACTTCGAGCGCCGGTCGGATCACCTTCGTCATCCCGTCGGCCGTGGTCGCGAGCCGCCCCACGGTGACGTCGGAGTCGGCCGCGAGATCGACGAGCAGCCGTTTCTCCAAGGCGGGGTCGTTTGCCGGCGGGGCAGGGTGGTCGGCGTCCCAGACGCTGAGTTCTTCCCGGGAGAGCGGCTCGTAGTCTCGCTCGATCACCGGCGCAGGCTGGCCGAGGCCGAAGTGGCGGTTCAAGAACGTGAAGAAACCCGACCTGGTCACGGCGTTGTAGTTGTGCGGAAAATGCTCGCCCCGCTGGAGCGCCACGGCGTCCTGGGCCCCGAGCAGGCCGTAGAGCCGCTCGAGCTCGGGGAATCCCTTCGTGGCGAGCTCCTTGGTCCAGTCGTTGGCGGTGTTCATGCCCTGGGGTTTCGGTGCGAAGAGGGCGGCGAGTTCGACGTTGCCGGTGCCGATCCGCAGCAGGCTCGCGTTCTCACAGGTGCAGCCTCCCTGCATCGCCGTGCTCACCATCACCACGGGATACGAGAGGGCGAGCCGGTCGTCGATCGCGGCCAGGATCATCGTCTGCGTGCCGCCGCCGCTCGAGCCGGTCATCGCGATCCGCTCGGGGTCCACCTCGGGCAGCGAGAGCAGGAAGTCGAGCGACCGCACCGAGTTCCAAGCTTGCAGCCCCATCACGCTCTGGAGCCGCGCCTCGGCCCGCGGCGAGTAGAGGGACCGCGGGAATGCTGAGCAGGCCTGCCAGCAGGATCGCGAACCCGAACACCCGCCCACGAGACCGTCGGTTCATGCGGCTTCCTCCACTCACGAACCACTGCGGGATTCCGGCGGACAGCATGCCCGCCCCGCTGAACCCCGGGCGAAACACGCGTTGCGGCCCCTTGCCCAATCGCCCTATAGTCCCGCCCCCCGCGGTCGGACCGGCCGCGTTGGGCAGGAGGCTGGCGACGGCATGGACGACGGACACGGCACGACCAACGACGCGGCGATCCTCGACCGCGGCCGCGAGATCCTCCGGGCCGAAGGAGAGGCCGTGCTGGCCGCGGCGGCCGGCCTCGATCAGGCCTTCTGCCGAGCGGTGCGGCTCGTCGAGGGCTGCACCGGCAGCGTGGTCGTGACCGGGATCGGCAAGGCCGGGCTCGTGGCCCGCAAGATCTCGGCCACGCTCGCCTCGACGGGCACGCCCAGCCACTTCCTCCATCCGGCCGAGGCGATGCACGGCGACCTGGGCGCGCTCCGCGGCGACGACGTCGTGCTGGCCCTCTCGCAGTCGGGCGAGACCGAGGAGATCACGCGGCTCCTGCCCCATGTCGTCGCCCGGCGGGTGCCGATCGTGGCCCTGACCGCCCGGCCCGACAGCACGCTCGGCCGCGCGGCCACCGTGGTGGTGCCGACCGGGAGCGTCCGCGAGGCCTGCGGCCTGGGGCTCGCGCCGTCCACGAGCACGGCGCTCTTGCTCGCGTTGGGTGACGCCCTGGCGCTGGTCACCTCCAACCTGCGGCAGTTCACCTCGGAGGACTTCGCCGCCCGCCACCCCGGCGGCAGCCTGGGCCGGCAGTTGATGCTCGTCGAGGACGCCATGCGGCCGCTGGCAGAATGCCGGCTGGCCCGGGCCGATGAGACCGTTCGCGGTGTCTTCGCCCGGCCGCTGCCCGCCCGCCGCACCGGCGCCGTGATGGTGGTCGGAGATCAGGATCGCCTCGAGGGCATCTTCACCGACAGCGACCTGGCGCGGCTCTTCGAGCGGCGGCATGACGACCTGCTCGACGCCCCGATCGGCCGCGTGATGACCGCCCGCCCCACGACCGTGCCGGCGGGCACGAGGCTGCGGGACGCGGTCTCGATCCTGGAGTCGCGGCGGCTGAGCGAACTGCCCGTCATCGGTCCGGACGGCCGTGTGGCCGGCCTGCTCGACGTCGTCGATCTCGTCGGGCTCGTGCCCCACGAGGCGATCCACTTGCCCCAGGCCCCGCAGCAGGCCGCCGCCTGATCCGCTCCCTGCCAGCCCACACGACCAAGCCCGCATGACCAAACCCGCCGACCTCGACCGCCGCCTCGCCCGGGTGCAGCTGCTGCTGCTCGACGTGGACGGCGTGCTCACCGACGGCGGCGTCACCTGGAACAACCAGGGCATCGAGTCGAAGACCTTCCACATCCGTGACGGGCTGGGGCTCAAGCTCTGGCAGCGGGCCGGCGGCCGCACCGGCATCGTGACCGGCCGCTCGAGCCACGTGGTGCAGCTGCGGGCCGGCGAGCTCGGCATCGGGATCGTGCGGCAGGGCGTGGAGGACAAGCTGGCGACGGCCGCCGCCGTGCTCGCGGAGTGCGGCGTCTCCTGGGAGGAGACCGCCTTCATCGGCGACGACCTGCCTGACCTGCCCGTGATCGCCCGCTGCGGAGTGGGAATCGCGGTGGCCGATGCCTGCGCCGAAGTCCGGGCTGCGGCCGCTCTGGTCACGACGCTGCCGGGCGGCAGGGGCGCCGTGCGGGAGACGATCGAGCACCTGCTCCGGGCCCGTGGCGGCTGGGAGGCGGTCGTGGCCCGCTACTCGCTTCGTGCCGGCTGAACGCAGCCAGGTCTCGCAACCGGTCGCCGTCCTGCCACGCTCCCGAAACCCTCCGACCGAAACCCTTCGATGGAACACCGACTCGGACGCACGCTGCGGGTGTTCCTGGTGATTCTGGCAGCGGCCGGCTTCTATCGGCTCACCGTCATGCCGCTGGTGGAGCCGCGGCACGACCTGGCCGCGACGGCCCTCGAGCTGACGCCCGAGGAGGCGGCCGCGATCCAGGTCCGGCGCGACCGGCGGCTGGCCGCCCTGGGCGACATCTTTCCCGAGGGAGCCTGGGAGCGAAACGAGCCGATCAAGCTCGAGGGCCGGCAGATGCTGCTGTTGTTCAAGGAATATCAGACGCTGCCCGATGGTCGCGTCAACCTCGTGCCCTGCACGCTCGTGGTGCTCTCCGACCGCAGCCGCGTGGCCGACGGGCCCGCCGGCCGCAAGCTCGTGATGCGGGCGCCGCAGGGAGCCGTGCTCGAGTTCGACGAGCCTTTGGATCTCAAGCAAGGCCGGCTTCCCCGGTTCGTCGGCGGCAGCCTCCGCGGCCAGGTGACGATTCGTGGCACGCCGTCGGCCCCGGGGGCAGAGGACGACATCGAGATCGTGACCCGCGACGTCGCGCTCGACGAGCTCGAAGTGCGCACCGGAGAGATGGTGCAGTTTCGCTACGGCCGCTCCAGCGGCAGCGGCCGGGGGCTCGTGGCAACCCTCAAGCCGGGGGCCGAGCAGCGCGGCGGCGGTGATCCGCTCGGGCAGAGCCCCAACGTGGGCGGCGTAGATTCGATCCGGCTCGAGCGGGACGTGCGGATGCGGCTCGAGGGGCTGGCCGGGGGGTTTCTGCCCGGCGATGAGGCCCGGGCGGCGGCGCCACCCGACGCCGACCAGGCGGGCCAACAGGTCGCCGCCCCGCCTCCCGTGCTCGTCAGCTGTCGTGGCAGCCTCTGCTTCAACGTCTCCGCGAACGTGATCACGCTCGAGGATCACGTCGAAGTCGTTCGGACCGCGGCCGACGGCGACACCGATCAACTCAGCTGTGAGCTGCTGGCGATCCTGCTGGCTGCCGAGAAGCAAGGGGATGATGAGTCGGACGAAGGCGGGCTCGAGCCCCGGGAGATCCAGGCGCAGGGGACGCCGGTCGTGGCCCGGAGCACCGCCGCCGGGCTCGAAGCCCGAGGGGCGCGGCTGGGGTACGAACTGGCCACCCGGCGAATCCTGCTGGACGGCCCGGAGCCCGTCTCGCTCGTGGCCCGCGGGACCCAGATGGAGGCCCGCAAGATCGACTACTTGCCGGGGCCGCCGGGCGACGTGGGCGCCCTGATGGCCGTGGGGCCGGGCTGGCTCCAGGTTCGATCGGAGAACTCGCCGCCCGCGCAGGCTCGTTGGCAGCAATGGCTGCGGATGCGGCCGGATGGCACCGGCCACGTGGTCTCGATCGCGGGAGATGCCGACGTCGCGATCGAGACCAGGGGGCGGCTGGCCGCCGCTGAGATGCATCTCTGGCTCGAGGTCGTGAAAGATGCGGCCGGCCCAGCCCGCGGCTCGACCGGCGGGCCCGACCTCTCGGGAGTGAAGCCGGCGCGGATGCTCGCCCGCGGCATGGTGGAGGCCGACACCGATCAGGTCTCGGCCCGCACCGACCGGCTCGAGTTGTGGTTTCGTGAGGAGGCGGACCAGCCGATCCAGCAGCCCGCGGGCGTCTCCTCGGCAACGCAGACCCCTGCGCCGGTGCCCGCCCCGGGCGGGCCGCCTCCGACCGCCGCGCCCCGCCGCGGCCGGTTGACGGCCACGGCCGCACTCGTCCGCGGCCTGGTCACGCTCTCGCCACAGGGCAACGACCTGGCCGAGATGTCGATGGAGGGTCAGGTGAATGTGCGCGAGGAATCGTTGCCCGGTGCGACCAAGCCCGGCATCGAAATTGCCGGCGAGCAGGTGCAACTCTCGCGGCCGACCCGGTTCGACGCCCGGGCGGTGGTGTCTGGGCGACCGGCGATCGTGCGTGGTCAAGGACTCGATCTTTCCGGGCCGCTCGTCGAGTTCGACCGGGGCCGCAACCGTGTCGTGGTCGACGGGGCCGGCAAGCTCGTGCTGCCGATCCCGGCCGGCGGCGGGCTCGATGCCCTGGCGCTCACGGGGCCGACACCGCGACCCGCAGCCCCGCCGGCCCCCGGGACCGATCCCGGCAAGCTTGACGTCGCCTGGCGGGGCAGGCTCGACTTCGACGGCCGCACCGCCCGGTTCAGCGACGAGGTCGTGGCCGCGACTCCCGAGACGACCGTCCGCGCGGGCGTGATCGACGTCGTGTTCGACGAAGCCTTCGACTTCGGCGGCGACCGCCGCCCGCCGGGCGGCGGACAGCCCGAGGTGGCCCGCGTGTCATGCGGTGGCGGTGTGAAACTCGAGAGCGAGATGACCGATGACGCCGGCGAGAAGTCGCGGCAACGGCTGTTCGTCCGCGACCTCGTGGTGGAGCGGGCCAGCGGCAACGTCTCGGGCACGGGGCCGGGCCGGCTGACGAGCACCCGGGCGGGCGGCGCGCCCGCGCTCAACCTGCCTGCCGCCCCGGGCGGAGCCCCGCCGGTCCGGCCTGTGGCCGCCGCAGGCCGGGCGGAGCGGCTCCAGTACCTGGGCGTCGACTTTCAGCGGGGCCTGACCGGCAACATTCACCGCCGGATGATGGAGTTTCACCAGCGGGTCGAGGCGATCGCCGGCCCGGTCGCCGGCTGGGACGACACGCTCGACCCGCATGGCGCCGGTGGACTGCCCGAGGGCGTGGTGGCGATCACCTGCGACGTGCTCGGCGTCGGCCAGGCACCGCCGCTGCCGGGCCTCGCCCGCAACACCCTCGAGCTCGCCGCCGGGGGCAATGTGCTCGTGGAAGGGGAGTCGTTCACCGCCCGCAGCGCCCGGCTCACCTGGAGCGAGGCCAAGGATCTGCTCGTCTTCGAGGGAGATGGCCGCGCCTACGCGCAGCTGTTCCGGCAGCTCAGGGCTGGCGGGCAGCCGTCGGAGGCCTCGGCCGGCAAGATTCTCTACTGGCGCGGCCTCAACCGCGTCGATGTCGAGGACGTCGGGTTCTTCGACCTCGATCAACTCGGCAAGGGGCCGCTGCCGCAACTCCCGGGCGGCCCGCCGGCCCGCGGGCAGCCGCAGGCCCCCTTCGCCCCGCGGCCCGTGCCGGGCACCTGACCCGTCAGGCGATCCGGCGGGACTCCTGGTCGAGCCGCTCGAGCACGAAGCTCATCGCATCGGGTGAGACCCGGTCCTCGTACTCCCGGCCGTGGCCGCCGCCGCGGGGCTCGAGAATCGCCGTGTGCGGGATGCCGAGGGCGACGAGCTTGCTCCGGAGGCGGACGGCGCCGTCGTACCAATGCTCGTCGGCCGGATCAGAGGCGAAGAACTGGTGCCGCGGCCAGTTGAGCGGATGAACGTGAAGGATCGCCGTGTCCTGGCGGGCCCGCTCGACGTCGCCGTAGATCTCCCAGAGCGTGTCATACAGCTCGCCGTCGGCCCGCTCGTGGGCCTCGCGCATCGCCGCGTGGAAGTCGATCGCCGGCAAGATCGCGGCCGCCACGGGAAACGTGTTCGGATGCCGATAAGCCAGGCGGAGCGCCCCCTGCCCCCCCATGCTCGTGCCCACGACCGCGATCCCCGGCGGGCTCACGCCGAACCGGCGGGCGACTTCGGCGACCACCGGCCCGATCACGTATCGCTCGGCCGTCAGGGACGGATCGAACCCGGGCACGATCTTGTCGAGCCACCACGAGCGGCCGGCCCGCGGCGCGACGACCGGCAGCCGGGCCGCTTCGACGAGGTCGCGAAGGACGGGCATTTCCTGCAGCCACCGCTCCTGCACGCCATGGAGGTAGACGACCGCTCGGCTTGGCAGCGGATCGGCCGGCGTGTGGATCTCGCAGGGATGGCCCGCGATGTCGGCGACGAGCCAGTTGGGACGCGGTGGCGGGGGACGCATGGCGGGGCGGGTGCGGGAAAGCGCGTCATTCGGATGTGTGGCGGACGACTTGGGATGACCCGGGGTTGCCCGTGCCGTCTCGCCGGACGCTCGCTGCGGACATCCTGTCCTTCGCTCGCTCGATGCTGGCTGCGCTTTCGGCATCCTGCCTGCGCTTGCCAGCAACGCCGGCTCCACGGCACGGGCAACCCCTTGGCGCGTCGCCCGAATTCGAGAATCACCACCTATTCTATCTCGGCTGCGGATCCGGGTATCCTGTGAGTTTGCGAACTCTTTCGTCCCGCGCGGGAACGCGACTCGATGCGAATGCGCCTCTCCTCCGCTGAACTGGCCGCCGGCATCGACCGGCTCGCTGCCGCGGTCCGGGCCGAGTTCGGCGGCCGGCCGCTCACGGTCGTGGGCGTGCTGACCGGCAGCATCGTGCTGGTGGCCGACCTGATCCGCCGGCTCGAGGGACCGGTGCAGGTGGGCATGGTCTGGGCCAGCAGCTATCGGGGCCAAGCCACGCGGCCGGGCGAGCTCGAACTGCGGCTCGACCTGCTGCCCGACCTCGCCGGGCGGGACGTGCTCGTGGTGGACGACATCTTCGACACGGGCCGCACGCTCGAGGCCCTGCTCGACGAGCTGGGCCGCCGCGGGGCCGCGAGCGTGCGATCGCTCGTGCTGTTGGCGAAGGCGGGGCGGGCCGAGGTGGCTACCCGCCCCGACTTCATCGGGTTCGACATCCCCGACGAGTTCGTGGTGGGCTACGGCCTCGACTTCGACGGCTCGTGGCGGCATCTGCCGTACCTGGCCGTGCTGGACGAGGATGAGATCGCCGCCACGCGGGCGGCCGAGGTCGCCGTCTGCCGGAATGCCGATGGACGCGGGTAGGCCGATCCTGCTCGTCGTCCGCGGGCTCGATCCTGTCGGCACCGGCCGGCAGGTCGAACTCGCGGCCGCCTCCCTCGCGGCCGCGGGTCACGATCTGGTCGTGGCGGTGACATCCGCCGGCGGCAGCCTGGCCGAGCGGCTCATCCGCGCCGGCTTTGCCGTGCACCGGGTCGGCCGCCGGCCGGTGGTCGATGGGGCCGCGACGGCCCGGCTCGCGCGGCTCGCTCGTCGCCTGCGGCCGGCTGCGATCGTGGGCTTCGGCCGCTCGCAGCTCCTGAGCGTGGCGGTGGCCGGCCGGTTCGCGTCCGGCTGCCGCACGGTCGGCTGGCTGGGCTTGGAGCCCCGCCGGTTCATCGAGCGGCGGGCGATTCGGCGGCTCGGCGGGATCGTGGCCACGTCACCCCGCGTGGCTGCGGCCTGCGGCGCGGCCGGGGTCGCGGCCCCGCGGATCACCGTCGTGCCGCCGGGCAGTTCCGCCGACCACGCCTCCGGGATGGCCCGCGCGGAGCTGGCTGCCCGCCTCGGCCTCGACGCGGCCAAGCACTGGACGCTCTGCGTCGCGCCGCTCGAGCCGGCCGCACGGCTGCCGCGGCTCCTGTGGGCGATCGACCAGCTCGGCGTGGTCCGCAAGGATCTCCAGCACATCCTCGTCGGGGCCGGGCCGCTGCTCGACCAGATCCGCCGCCAGGCCCGCGCCCAGGAGCTCGCGGAGCGGCTCTTCATCGTCCCCGAGTGCGAGGTGCTGCCGGATCTCCTGGGCGAGGTCGGGCTGGTCTGGCAGTCGGGCGAGGTCGCCCTCGGCGGGGCGGTGCTCGACGGGATGGCCCGCGGACTGCCGGTGGTCGCGGTGGAGAGCGACGCGGCGCGGGAGCTGATCATCGATGGCCAGACGGGGCGGATCGTGCCGGCCATGCCTGAAAGCGAGTTGCCGCGGCGGGCCTTCGGAATCCTGGAGGACGCCGAACGTGCCAGGCGATTCGCCGCGGCCGGGGCCGCCCGGGCGGCTGCCGAGTTTTCCGCGGCGAGGTTCGGGGCCGGCCTGCTCGCCGCGGTCAGCCGCGGGGCGTAGCGGCGAGCGTCTGGCCGGCGGGCGTGGCCCGCAGCTGGCCGTCCTCCGCCACGAGCAGGCCCGCCTTGAACACCTTCGCGGGCATCGCGAACATCGCCGCCAGGTCGGGGCTCGGACGGTAGCAGGCGATGTCGGCGTCGGCCCCCACGCCGAGGTGTCCCTTGTGTGCCAGGCCCGCGATCCGGGCCGGCGCCGCCCGGGTGATGATGCACAGCTCCTGAAGCGTGTACTCGCGGTCGAGCGCCGCGAGTGGACTGCGGCTGCGGACCCTGGGATGGATCCGGGCCAGGGCCTCCCGGCGGAAGGGGGCGTCGCCCAGGAGCCGCATCAGGTGCGGGTAGGCGGTGAAGTGGGCCCCGTTGGGATGGTCGGTCGAGAGTGCCAGCCGCCAGGGATCGGCCACGCTCAAAAACCACTCCAGGCCGATCGCCCACTGCCAGGCGTGGATCAGGTTTTTCTCCTTGTAGGCGATCGGCAGCACGCCGCAGCCCCCTTCGAGATGGAGGTCGTGGGAGACCAACGGCACGCCCGTGGCGTGGGCCAGATGCTCGGCGGCGGCCGAGTCGCCCGTCATCGCCACCGTGCCGCCGAACAGCACCTGGCCGACGTCGAGCGTGAGGTCGGGGCAGGAGTTGAAGAACTCCGCGACCGGGGCCACGCCCGAGCCGAACGAGCCCTCGTCGAGGTCGCCGCCGGAGTAGCTGTGAAACTGCACGTGCGCGAGGTGGGCGCGGCGGCCCGCGAGCGACTTCATCGTCTCGAGGAGCGTCCGCCAGTTGCCGGGCAGGCCGAGGTTCGCGGTGTGCACATGGAGCGGATGGGGCAGGCCCAGGTCGGTGACGGCCTCGGCGAGCCGCTCGAGCAAGACGCGGGGCGTGAGCGACTCGCCCGGCAACGGCGTGTCGAGGTCGTGCTGGTCGCCCCGCCGGCCTCGCTTCCAGAAGGCCGGGCCGCCGGGGTTGGCCACCTTGACGGCCCAGCCGCGGCCGGCCTCGATCGCGGTCGCCACAAGCCGCCGCAGTGCGGCCCGGTCGTCACGGGCGGCCGCCGCGAGCACGTCGGCCTGATCGGCGGCCAGGAGATAGATCCCCTTGTCGAGGATCGGCAGCTCGGCAAGCTCCGCATGGGCGAGGTCGGCCACCGACGTGGCGATCGCGGCGTCGAACACGGTCGTGTAGCCGAGCGCGGCGTAGAGCGCTCCCGTCGCATGGATCGTGGGCACGGCCGCGGGCGTGTCGCCGCGGCGGCCGCGGGCCAGCTGCGGCGCGATCCGCCGGCCGTGGGCCACCTTCGGACCGGCCACGTGGCTGTGGAGATCGACGCCGCCCGGCATCACCACGAGGCCCCGGGCATCGACGCGGGCGAACGCCGTCCGATCGGCGGGCTCGGCGACGATGCGCCCATCCTCGACCCAGATGTCGGCCACGACTCCGTCGCGGCCGTTGGCGGGGTCGTGGACCGTGCCGCCCACGAGCACGAGTCGAGACTCGGGGTGCGGGCTCATGGAGCGGCCCCCGCGTCACCCCGCGGCGGCAGGCCGCGCAGCACCGCCGCCAGCGAGTCGTCGTCAGCGGCTTCAATCCGCACGACCGCGACCGCCTCCCCGCGGGCGGCGATCGCCGCCTCGACCTCCGCCTCGAGCGGGCCCACCGCCAGCACCGCGTCGACCTCGCCCCGGGCGATGACCGCGGCCGCCGAACACTCGGATGGTCGGAACTCACCCCCCAGCCGATCGGCCCGGGCGATCGCGCCGCCGGCACCATATCGCCAGGTCAGCACGGCCTCGGCCGCGTGCCCGGCGGCCATGCGGCCCGGCAGCGGCACGGCGAATGCGGGCCGCTCGTGGGCGACCTGGCGCACGAGCAGCCCCGTGGCCCAGGCGAGCAGGCCGGTCGGGTCTCCCTCCCGGCAGGTCAGAAAGGCCACGCACCGCGCCCGGTGGATCGCCGTCAGCAGCTCGGCACAGCAGCCGGCCACGACGGAGGCGGCGACGTTGTCCGGCGGCGGCGGGTGGCCGAGCAGCTGGGTGTGAAGCAGCCGCGCCGCATCGACGGCGGCCGCCGCCGGCAGCTGCAGGTGACGGCTCGCGCCGCCGCAGGCCGCGGGGCCGACGGCGAGCAGGTCGCGCGGCGGCGGCCCGCCGGGGCGGGCCGCGAGGAACTCGCTGGAGAAGCCCGGCTGGAGTGCATCGGGATCGCAGAACCAGGCGATCACCAGGTCGGCACGGTCCCGAAGTTCCGCGGCGTCGGCCGTGATCTCGCCCGCCCGGATCATCACCGGCCCCAGCGGGCTGGCCACCTCGGCGTGGCCGGGGCAGATCGCGGCGCCGAGCGATTCGGCCAGGTCGCAGGCCGCCTGCACGGCGACCAGGGGGGAATCGGCCAGGCCCGTGATCAGCACCCGGCGGGCGGCCCGGAGCACCGGGGCGACGGCCTCCGGGCCGGATCCCTGGATCCCGCTTCGCGCGGTCGAGTCTCCGGCCGTGGTCCCGCGGCGGCTCACGGCTTGGGCACAACCCAGATGTTGCGATAGCGGACCGGGTTGCCGTGGTCCTGGAGGTAGAGCGGCCCGACGGTCTTGTTCTCGCCGTCGCGGCCCGCGGGGGTGATCTTCGGCACCGCGACGTCGTCATGAACGACGACGCCATTGTGCCGGACGGTGAGCCGGGCGTCGGCCAGCTTCGTGTCGCCGTCGTACCTCGGCGAG
>JBIKXY010000144.1:0-7616 GCA_044355515.1 Pirellulales bacterium | reverse complement strand
TGCAGTTCATCTTCGAGCCCGGTTTCTCGACCGCCAACGCCGTGACGAGCGTTTCGGGACGGGGCGTCGGGATGGACGTCGTCCGCACCAACATCGAGGCGATCGGCGGCACGGTCGAGATCCAGAGCGGCCGGGTTGTCGGCACCACGGTGCGGGTGCACGTGCCCCTGACGCTCGCGATCATGCCCGCCCTGGTGGTGAACGTGGCGGGCGAGCGGTTCGCGATCCCGCAGGCGGCGGTGAGCGAACTGGTGCCGGTGCGGCGAGCCGGCGGCGGCAGCCGGATCGAGGGGCTCGCCGTCAGCCCGGTGATGCGGATCCGCGGGCGGCTGGTGCCGCTGGTGTTTCTCGACACCCTCCTGGGCCTGCGGGCCCAGACCGCCTGCCGCGACGCGGGCACGGTGGTGCTCGTGCGGGTCGACGACCGCGAGTACGGCCTGGTCGTGGACGGGAGCACCGGGTCGGGCCGGGGCTGCCGCGACCTGCTCGAGTCGGCGAGCCTTTCCACCATCGTCGTCAAGCCGATCGGCAGCGTGCTGGCGGCGCTCGGCATCTACGCCGGGGCGACCGTTCTCGGTGACGGCGGCGTGGTCCTGATCCTGGATCTGCGGGGCGTCGCCCGGGCCGTCGAACTCCCGCCGCTCGAGCGGCCGGCCCCGACCGAGGCCGAGGCGGCGGTGGCCGCGGCCCGGGAACGGTATCTCGTCTGCCAGACACGGATCGGCCGGCGGGTCGCCGTACCGCTGGCCGATGTCATCCGACTGGAGCAATACCGGACCCGCGACGTCCAGGTGGCCGGGCCGAGGCGGCTGGTGCGCCGCGGCGACGCCTTCACGCCGCTGGCGGATGCCGACCGGCTGTTGGCCGCGGGGCGTCCGCTTCCCGACGGGCCCGCCGAGCCCGAGGCGGGCGTGAGTGTCGTGGTCATCCGCGCGGCGGGAACGGAACTCGGGATCGCCGTCGAGCGGATCATCGACGTGGTCGGCGCGGAGTCGCCCCTGCAGGCCGCCCTGGCCGCGGCCGGCGTCGCCGGCACCGTCGCCCTCGGCGGTCAGGCCACGGAAGTCCTCGATCTGGCCGCGGCGGTGTCCGATGTCTGACGCAACCGGCCTCGAGCCCGAGCCCCGCCCCCTGACCGCCACACCCCCCGCTGCCGCGGCCCGCGCCCGCCGCTGGTGCTCGTTCCTTGTGGGTGACGAGTGCTTCGCGGTCGAGTCGGGCCTCGTCGTGGAGGTGCTGCGCGGCCGTCGGTTGACACCGGTGCCGTTGGCGTCCCGGGCCATGGTTGGGCTGATTCAGCTCCGCGGCCGGATCGTGCCGGTGATCGATCCGGCCGAGCCGCTGGCCGTGAGCCGGCGGCCCCGGGCCACGGCCAGCCCCCACCTGGTGATCGCGCCGGGCGAGGAGTGGTACGGCCTGCTCGTCGATGAGATGCTCGACGTGATCGAGATCGCGCCCCAACGGATCGAGCGGCCGACCGGCGGCACCGAGCTGCTCCAGGGCACGTTCGCGGCCGCCGACCGGCTCGTGCACCTGCTCGATCCCGAGCGCATGATTCAATTCCTGGTGCGGCAGCGGCCGGCGGCCGGCGGCCGGCCCGGCGGGCTGTGACGGCATTGTCGTGGATCTTGCCGAGAATCGTTCCCCTCGAGATGTGGAGGCAGAGATGGCGGTGTCTGGTGACCAGGTGGCGGAGGCGGCCGGCGCGGCGGCGGCCGGCGGCGGCTGGCGGTCCCTGCTGGGCAATCGGCTGCTGCTGGCGCTCTTGGCGGTGTCACTGATTCCGATGGCGCTGCTGGGCCTCGCGAGCCAGCAGGCATCCTCGGCCGCCCTCAAGACCCAGGCCTTCAAGCAGCTCGAGACGGTCAACACGATCACCGGGCAGAGCGTGGAGCGGTACTTCGCCACGCTCCACGACGAGCTGCGGGTGCTTTCCGAGGACCGGATGATCTCGGCAGCGATCCGCGAGTTCACCGCCGGGGTCGAGGCCGCGGTCGCAGACGATCGCATCGACGAAAAGGATGTCGCCAAGGCCCGCCGCTCGCTCGAGGGCTTTTATGCGGGGGAGTTCGCCGCGGCCTACCGCCGGAAGACCGGCTCCGACCCCGACGCCCGGGCTCTCGTGACCGCCCTCGACGACGCGTCGGTCTGGCTCCAAGACCTGTACCTCCGGGGCAACGAGTATCCGCTCGGCTCCAAGGCGAATCTCGACGCCGCCGCCGACGACTCGGCCTACACGAAGGCCCATGCCCTCTACCACCCGATCCTGCGAAACCTGCAGCAGAAGTACGGCCTCTACGACCTGTTCCTGGTGGACGCGGAAAGCGGTCGGATCGTCTACAGCGTCGGCAAGGAGATCGACTTTTCGGCCTCGCTGCGGAGCGGCCCGCTGGCGGGCACGAATCTGGGCCGCTGCGTCCAGGAGACGCTCGCCGCGGGCACTCGCGACGCCGTGTCGTTCGCCCAGTTCGACCGGTATCTGCCGAGCCTGGAGGCCCCGGCGAGCTTCATCGCCGCCCCCGTCTTCGACGGCCGCTCGCTGGTGGGCGCGGTCGCGTTCCAGATCCCGCTCGACCGCGTCAGCAAGATCATCGGCGAGACCACCGGCATGGGCACGACGGGCGAGACCTATGCCATCGGGGCCGACCGGCTGTTCCGCAGCGAATCGCGGTTCACCGTGAAACTGGGCGTGGAATCCACGGTGCTCAACCCGAAGCTCAAGGTCGACACGGCTCCCGTCCGGGCGGCGCTCGACGATGGCAGCTCCGGCACGGCCCTGGGCGTCGATTATCGCGGCCAGCCAGTGCTCGCCTCGTGGCGGCCGGTCACGATCCATGCCGACTCCGCCGGCGGCCGGGGCGCCGTCCGCTGGGCCCTGGTCTCCGAGATCGACCGCGCCGAGGTGCTGGAGCCGGTGAGCCAGCTGTGGCGGCTCGGGCTGGCCGTGTTCGGCCTCACAGCCCTGGGCGTGCTCGGCATCTCGACCTTGATCGCCCGCCGGATGAACCGCGAGGCCCTCCGGCAGGCGCGGCTCGTGCACGGGATCATCGACAACACCCATGCCCTGGCGAGCTCCTCGGAGGAACTCACGAGCGTCAGCCAGCAGATGAGCGCCGCGGCCGAGCAGACGACGGCCCAGGCGAACCTCGTCTCGGCGGCCGCCGAGCAGGTCAGCGGCAACGCCCGGATGGTGTCGGGCTCGATCGACAACCTCGTGACGAGCATCCACGAGATCGCCAAGAGCGCCCAGGACGCGGCCGGCGTGGCCCGCCGCGCGGTGGAGATGGCCGGCTCGACCTCTGCCACCATGGATGCGCTCGGCCGGTCGTCGGGCGAGATCAGCGCGGTCGTCAAGGTGATCACCTCGATCGCGGAGCAGACCAACCTCCTGGCCCTGAACGCCACGATCGAGGCGGCCCGGGCCGGCGAGGCGGGCAAGGGTTTCGCCGTGGTGGCCAACGAGGTCAAGGAGCTGGCCCGCGAGACGGCCAAGGCGACCGAGGACATCGGCGGCCGGATCGAGTCGATGCAGCACGACACGGCCCGGGCCGTGGCGGCGATCGCCGAGATCGGCGGGGTGATCGGCCGGATCGACGAGCTCCAGACCCGGATCGCCGCGGCGGTCGAGGAGCAGTCGGCGACCACCGGCGAGATCAGCCGCAACATCGCCGAGGCCACCGCCGGCTCGGGCGAGATCGCCGAGAACATCGTGCAGGTGGCCCAGGCGGCCCAGAGCACGGCCGAGGGAGCCTCCAACACCCAGGTCTCGTCGCAGGAACTCGCCCGCATGGCCCAGGCGCTCCAGCGGCTGGTGGACGAGTATCGAAAGTGAGATAGTTCGCGAGGCAGTCGCGGACAAGGCCGGCGTCGCAGACAAGGCCTGCGGCTGAAGCGATGGCGAGGGATCCGATCATGCGGGCGCTGGTGGTCGACGACTCGAAGCCGAGCCGGAGCATCGTCACCCGGGTGCTGCGGGACCTCGCCTTCGAGTGCGCCGAGGCCGCCAACGGGGTCGAGGCGCTCGCGGCACTCTCCGCTTCGGGGCCGCCTGACCTGGTGACGGTCAACTGGCACATGCCCGTGATGGACGGGCTGGAGCTGATCCGGCGGCTGCGGGGTGATCCGGCCACGCGGAAGCTGCCGCTGGTGATGATCTCGACCGAGCACGACCGCGACCGGATTCACGAGGCGCTCGCGGCCGGCGCCGACGACTACCTCGCCAAGCCCTTCACCCCCGAGGCGCTGGCCCACAAGCTGGCGGGGCTGGGCCTGTGGCGGGCCGCCGGGCCGCGGCCGGAGAGCCGGCCGATCCGGGTGCTCGTCTGCGACGACTCCCACACCATCCGCAGCGTGCTGACCGCCACGCTGGCCTCCGATCCGGGCGTGCGGATCGCCGGCACGGCGATCAACGGCCAGGCCTGCCTCGACCTGCTCGCCGCGGGCGACCTGCCCGACGTGGTGCTCCTCGATGTCGAGATGCCGGTCATGGACGGCCTGACGGCGCTCAAGGAGATCCGCCGCCACCACCCGCGGCTGCCGGTGGTGATGTTCTCGAGCCTCACCGAGCGGGGCTCGAGGGCCACCGTCGACGCGCTCGTGGCCGGTGCCAACGACTACGTCGCCAAGCCCGCTGGCCTCGATCCGGAGGAGGTGGCGGCCCGGATCCGCGGCGAGGTGCTCACCCGGATCAAGCAGGTGGTGAGCCGGGGCGTCGCGGGGCGGGCCTTGGGGTCACAGACCGCCCCGACCGGCGGCCCCGCCCGGCCCGCTCCGCCGGGCAAGCGGACGGCCGTGACCGGCGTCGTGATCGCCGTTTCGACCGGCGGGCCGGCGGCGCTCGCCGAGGTGCTGCCCGCGTTCGTCCCGCAGGCGCGGGTGCCGATTCTGATCGTGCAGCACATGCCGGCGACGTTCACGGGACGCCTGGCCGAGCGGCTCTCGACCAGCTGCGGGCGGAGCGTGCGCGAGGCCACCGACGGCCTGCCGGTGGGCCAGGATTCGGTCTTCCTGGCCCCGGGGGGTCGCCACATGGAGCTCGCGGGCAGGCCGGCGAGCCCGCGGATTCGGCTCACCGACGCGCCGCCGGAGAACTCCTGCCGGCCGGCGGCCGACGTGCTGTTTCGCTCGGCGGCCAGGATCTGGGGCTCCGGCACGCTCGGCGTGGTCCTCACCGGCATGGGCCGCGACGGCCTGGCCGGCTCCCGGGCCGTGGTCGAGGCCGGCGGCCGGGTCGTCGTCCAGGACGAGTTTACGAGCGTGGTCTGGGGAATGCCGGGCGAGGTCGCCAAGGCGGGGCTGGCCGATGCGGTGCTGCCGCTGGGGCAGATCGGCGTGGAGATCGGGCTGCGTCTGGAGCGGCGGCCCGGCTAACGCCGGGGCGACGGGCACGCCATGCGGGTCGCCGAGCCGCAGTTCGCGTTCCTGCAGGAGCTGCTTCGCAAGCGGACCGGCGTCGTGATCGACGGCTCCAAGCAGTATCTCGTGGTCGCCCGGATGCTGCCGATCGTGCGGCAGCGGAAGATCCCCAGCATCGAGACGCTCCTCGACCGCGTCCGCCAGGGCACGGATCCATCGCTCGAGCGGGACGTCTTGAGCGCGATGATGACCCACGAGACCTCGTTCTTCCGCGACCAGAAGCCCTTCGAGGCCTTGAAGTCGCTGATCACGGAGCTGGCGGTCAAGCGGGCCGCCGAGAAGCAGCTCGTGTTCTGGTCGGCCGCCTGCTCGACGGGGCAGGAGCCCTACAGCATCGCCCTGCTCCTCAACGAGCACTTCCAGGACCTGGTCGCCTCCTGGCGGATCCGGATCCTGGCCACCGACTACTCCGACGTGGTCTTGGCCCGGGCCCGCGAAGGCACGTTCAGCGACCTGGAGACGGCCCGCGGCCTGCCGCCGGCCATGAAGCAGAAGTATTTCCGGCCCCTCCAGGGGCGGTGGAGCGTCTCCCAGGAGTGCCGCCGGCTGGTCGAGTTCCGGCAGCTCAACCTGATCGGCACCTGGCCGCCCCTGCCCCCCTGCGACGTCGTGTTCCTGCGGAACGTGATGCTCTACTTCGACGTCGCCACCCGCAAGGCGGTCGTGCGGCGGGTGGCCCGGGTGCTGCGGGCCGACGGGAGCCTGTTTCTCGGCGGGGCCGAGACGATGATCGGCATCGACGACGGCTGGCAGCGGCACACGGCCGCCGGCGCGAGCTGCTACCGCCCCAAGCGGTGAGCTTCCCTCTCGATCCAACCCCGTCCGGACTCCAGACCGCGACCGGCTCAGATATCGCCCCCCTCGGCCGGCGAGCGGTTTGACAGTCCGCCCTGCGCGGGCCGATACTCGTCCCGCACGCCAGGCGGCTCCGTGCCGGTCGCTCCACGACCCTCGCCCAGAGGGTTCCCACCCGGAAGCGTCCGCCCACCCTCGGTCCGGAGCGTTTCTCATGCCTGCCTACGCGCCCGATTCGGTGACGTTTCCCTCCGCCGCTCCGCACGGCTTCCTGCTCGACATGGACGGCGTGATCTACCGGGGCAGCGAACTGATTCCCGGTGCTGACCGGTTCGTCCGCGAGCTCTTGGACCTGGGGCTGCCGTTCTTTTTCCTCACCAACAACAGCCAGCGGACCCGCCGCGACGTGGTGGCGAAACTGCGGCGGCTTGGCATCGAGGTCGGCGAGTCCCACATCTTCACCTGTGCGATGGCGACGGCGCGGTTTCTGGCCGCCCAGAAGCCGAGGGGCACCGCCTACGTGATCGGTGAAGGGGGCTTGCTGCACGCGCTCCACGAGAACGGCTACGCGATCGTCGATCACGAGCCCGATTACGTGGTCGTCGGGGAGGGGCGGGCCGTGACCTACGAGATGGTCGAGACGTCCGTGCGGATGGTGCTCGGGGGCGCGAAGCTGATCGCCACCAACCTCGACCCCAACTGCCCCACCCAGGCCGGCCTCCGGCCCGGCTGCGGGGCGATCGTGGCGATGCTCGAGACGGCCACCGGCCGGCGGGCCTTCAGCGTGGGCAAGCCGAGCGCCGTGATGATGCGGGCGGCCCGCAAGGAGCTCGGGCTCGATGCCTCGCGGACCACGATCATCGGCGACACGATGGAGACCGACATCCTGGGCGGCGTGCAGCTGGGCTACCGGACGATCCTCGTGCTCTCCGGCGGAACGAGCCGGGCCGACTTGGACGCCTTCGCCTACCGGCCCGACCTGGTGGTCGGGTCGATCGCCGAACTCTCCGCGGCAGAGCTCGCCGGCCTCGGTGCCCCGGTCGGCGGGCATCCGACGAATTGATCCGAAGCGATTCCGCGCCGGGCCCGCAGCCGGCTCACGGTTTCCACTCGACGCCCAGGATCGTAACGTCGTCGAGCGGCCCGGCCGGCCGGCACCACTCCTCGACGGCTTCGAGCAGGCCGGCCACGCTCTTCTCGAGCGGCCCGCCGCGGCCGCCGGCGATGCAGGCCGCCATCTTTTCGTCGCCGTAGGGCTCCTGATCCTTGTCCATCGCCTCCGGCACGCCGTCGGAATACAAATAGATCCGGTCACCCGGCTGGAGCTGGAGCGACCGCTGCTCGTATTCCACCTCCGGCACGAAGGCGATCGGGAAGCCATCGACCCCATGGAACTCGGGCGGCCC
>JBIKXY010000143.1:0-7623 GCA_044355515.1 Pirellulales bacterium | reverse complement strand
GCGCAGCCGGCATGGAGTGAGCGGAAGGCAGGATGCCTGAAGCGAACGTCCGGCGACGGGGCACGGGCAGCCCCGCGCGGGTTGATGCGACGGCGTGCGTCACTGCCGCTCGGCGCCGGTGTCGAGCACCGCCATGAAGGCCTTCTGCGGGATGTCCACGCTGCCGACGCTCTTCATCCGCTTCTTGCCCTCCTTCTGCTTCGCCCAGAGCTTCTTCTTCCGGGAGATGTCGCCGCCGTAGCACTTGGCCGTCACGTTCTTCCGCATCGCCGAGATCGTCTCCCGGGCGATCACCTTCGTGCCGATCGCCGCCTGCAGCGCGATCTCGAACATGTGGCGGTCGATCTCGCCGCGGAGCTTCTTGACGATCGCCCGGCCGCGGCGGTCGGCGTCGCGGCGGTCGCAGATGATCGAAAGGGCATCGACCTTCTTGCCCCCCACCACGATGTCGAGCCGGACGAGGTCGGCGGGGAAGTAGCCCACCAGCTCGTAGTCCATCGTGCCGTAGCCTCTCGTTACGCTCTTGAGCTTGTCGTGCAGGTCGTAGATCACCTCGGCCAGCGGCAGGTCGAAGCTGAGCATCGCCCGGGTGGGCGAGAGGTATTCCGTCTTGAGGTACACCCCGCGGCGGTCGGTGCAGAGCTGCATCACCGGGCCGATGTGCTCGACGGGCACGAGGAAGTTGGTCCGCACGATCGGCTGGCGAAACTCCTCGATCTGGCCCGAGTCAGGCACGTCCTGGGGATTCGTGATCTCGATCGTCTCGCCGTCGCTCTTCAGGATCTGGTAGGTGACGTTGGGGGCGGTCTGCACGAGGTCGAGGTCGGCCTCCTGCTCCAGCCGCTGCTGGATGATCTCCATGTGCAACAGGCCGAGGAATCCGCACCGGAATCCGAACCCGAGCGCCTCGCTGCTCTCGGGGGCGTATTCGAACGAGGGGTCGTTGATCGCCAGCTTTTCGAGCGAGTCCCTGAGCTCCTCGAAGTTCTCCCCATCGCTGGGGTAGAGCCCGCAGTAGACCATCCGCTGCGGCGGCTTGTAGCCCGGGAGCGCGGCGGCCGCGTCGTCGCCGGGAATCGTGACCGTGTCGCCGACGTGCACCTCCTTGACGTCCTTGATGTTGCAGACCAGGTAGCCCACCTGACCCGCCACCAGCTCCTCGCAGGCCCGTCGCTGGGGCACGAACTGGCCGAGCTCGAGCACCTCGTGGGTGGTGCCGGTCCGGAGGAAGCGGATCTTCTGCCCCTTCTTGATCGTGCCGTCGATCAGCCGCACGTAGGTGATCGCGCCGCGGTAGCTGTCGTAGTGGCTGTCGAAGATCATCGCCCGCAGCACCGCCGCGGGGTCGCCCTGGGGGGGCGGGATCCGCTCCACGATCGCCGCCAACAGGCCGTCGATGCCCAGGCCGGTCTTGGCGCTCACCTTCAGCACCTCGTCAGGCTCGATCGCCAGGCTCTGCTCCATCTCCAGGAGCACCTCGTCGACGCGGGCGTGGACGAGATCCACCTTGTTGATCACCGGCACGATCGCCAGATTCTGGTTGATGGCCGCGTAGGCGTTGGCCACCGTCTGGGCCTCCACGCCCTGGAAGGCATCGACGAGCAGGAGCGCCCCCTCGCAGCAGGCCAGGCTGCGGGAGACCTCGTAGTGGAAGTCGACGTGGCCTGGGGTGTCGATCAAGTTGAGCTCGTACCGCTCGCCGGCGTGGCGGTATTCCATCCGCACCGCCCGGGCCTTGATCGTGATTCCCCGCTGCCGCTCGAGCTCCATGTCGTCGAGCATCTGCTCCTTGAGCTGACGCTTCTCCACCGTGCCGGTGGCCTCGAGCAGCCGGTCGGCGAGCGTGCTCTTGCCATGGTCGATGTGGGCGATGATCGAAAAGTTGCGGATCTGCTTGCAGGCGATGCTCATGCGGGAGATTCTATCGTCTCCAGCCTGACCTTTACCGGCCGGCGCTCAGGGCAGCCGGCTGCGGGCCGCCAGCCGGGCCAGGCCGGCCGCGCCGATCGAGCCCGCGTCGCCGCCCAGGCTGGCAAAGCCGATCACGGTCTTCTCGGCGAGCGTGGGGAAGGTCCGCCGCCGCACTTCGGCCCGGATCCGCTCCAAAAACGCCCGGCCCAGCGCCGCCCGCTCGCCGCCGAAGGTCATCGCCCCGCCGAGCATCACCGCCTCGGGATCGATCGCGTGCAGCAGCGACACGATCCCGATGCCCAGCCAGCGGGCCGTCTCCATCACCAGTTCGATCGCCAGGCCGTCACCCGCCTCCGCCTCGCGGCCGACGAGGATCGGCGTCAGGGGCTCGCCGGCGGCCACGGCGGCGGCGAGCGAGCCGGTGCGGCCGGCGGCGAGCGCCTCCTCGGCCCGGGCCACCAGCGACTTGGCGCTGCAATACGCCTCGAGGTGGCCGGGCTGGCCGCAGGGGCACATCCGGGCCGTCTCGGAGGGATCGACGATCATGTGGCCGCATTCGGAGCCATGGCTGTGGGCCCCCTCCACATTCAACTCGCCGATGATGATCCCACCGCCGACACCCGTTCCGAGCGTCAGCAGGATGAGCGAGTCGTATTCCCGGCCCGCGCCCACCCAGAACTCGCCGCAGGCGGCGGCGTTGGCGTCGTTGGCGAACGTCACCGGCAGGCCGCAGTGAACGGCCACGCGGTCTCGGAGCGGAAAGTTGTCCCAGCCCACGAGATTCCCGGCCCGCACGATGGTGCCGGCCGGGATGTCGAGCGGCCCCGGCGAGCCGACGCCAACCGCAGCGATATCCGCGGTGGCGATCCCGGCCTGGCGAGCCAGGAGATGCACCGCCCCGCCCATCCGGGCCGCGGCATCTTCCGGCCCCCGCTCGGCGTGGGTCTTCTCGGTGTGGAAGGCCACGACCCGGCCGAGGTCGTCCACGAGCACCGCCTTGATGTTCGTGCCCCCGAGATCGACGCCTCCATACAGGGGCCGGCGAGCCTCCCCCAGGGTCACGAGCTTTCGGCCGCCGCTCACAGGTCGGCCGCCACCGGCAGCCGGCCGCTCTCCACCGGGGGCGTGTCGCTCGTGCAGGCCTTCATGAACTCCACCAGGTCGGCCTTCTCCTCGGGCGTCAGCCCGAGCGGCTTGATCTTGTCGCTCAGGTGGGGGTTGGGATGGCCGCCCTTGTCATACCACTCCACCACCTCCTCGAGCGTGGCCTGGGAGCCGTCGTGCATGTAGGGGCCGGAGTGGGCGACGTTGCGGATCGTGGGCGTTTTGAAGGCGCCCCTGTCCTGCTCGTCCTTGGTGACGACGAACCGGCCGAGGTCCGGCTCGTCCTTGTCCATGCCGACGCCGAGGTTGTGATACTTCTCGTCGGCCAGGTTCGCCCCCACGTGGCAGGCGGTGCAGTTGGCCTTGCCGAAGAACAGATCCCGGCCCCGCTTGGCCGAGTCGCTCATCGGGTGGGCCTCGGCGGCGGCCTTCGCCGCGGCGTACTTGGCGGCGAGTTCCTCGTCGTCGGCGATGTCCTCTTCGTCCATCTTCGTGAACGGCAGAAGTTGTTCGTAGTAGTCGAAGGGGGCAGGCTCGGTCACGAGCGCCCGTTCGAAGGCGGCGATCGCCTGCCCCACGCGATCGATCGAGAGCTCGCCGAAGATGGCATCGAACTGCTTCTTGTAGACCGGAATCTCACCGAGCCGCTGGACCACACCTTGATGCGTGAATCCCATCTCGATCGGGTTGGCGATCGGCCCGACCGCCTGGGCCTCGAGCGAATCGACGCGGCCATCCCAGAACTGCGGGCCCGAGAGAATCCGGTTGAACGAGACCGGCG
Organism: Pirellulales bacterium; assembly: GCA_044355515.1. Classification (GTDB taxonomy): domain Bacteria; phylum Planctomycetota; class Planctomycetia; order Pirellulales; family UBA1268; genus QWPN01. Next base: position 3,827 of record JBIKXY010000143.1, on the reverse strand, counting down.
AGTTGCGGCCCCCCTTCTGATCGCGGATGCCGACGCCGGTCTGGGTGTGCGCGGAATAGCCCATCGAGGGATCGTGGCAGCTGGCGCAGGAGATCGTGGAGTCGGCCGAGAGCCGGGTGTCGAAGTAAAGCTGCCGGCCGAGCTCGATCTTGGCCCGGGTGAGCGGGTTGGCGGCCAGGCCCTGGATCTGTCCGGCGCCCTGCGAGAGCCCCAGCGGCAGCTCGGGCTCGAGCACGGCGTGGTTCCTGGGATCGGCGAGCCAGGCGTCGATCTGCCCGAGCGTGATCGGGCCCGGGCCCGGCACGCCGGCCGTGAGCGACGGCTCGCCGAGCATCACTTTTTCCGTTGGCGCCGCGGCGGGCTGCGATGTGGCCGCCGGCGGAGTGGCCGGAGCGGCGGCGGACTCCGCCAGCGCGGGCTTCGGGGTCTCGGCCGGGGCGGCCGACTTGCCGGCCTCCTCGATGACCTTGTCGGCGGCGGCCTTCTCGGCGTCCATCGCCTGGCGGGCCGCGGCGCCGGCGGCGGCCTGGTCTGTCGCAGCCGGCGTGGCGGGCGCCATCTCGATCTCCTCGATCTCGACCACGTCTTGGTTCGTCTTCTGCACCCCTTGGGGTGAGCAGCCCCCGACGACCAGAAAGACGGCGGCGAGACGGGAGGCACTCTTCCAGGCCAGACTGAAGCGGGCGGACACGGTGGCGACTCCTGGCGGACGGACAGGCGTGATCTGGACGTGATCTGGGCGGGCGGGGCCGCACCCAGAGCCTTGCATGATAGACCGACGCTCCGCCCAGGAAAACCGCCGGCCGCCCTAGCGTCGGCGGCCGAGCAGTTCGGGCGTGACGAGCCACTCGAGCTCGCCCGGCTGCCCCGGCCCATCGTCGAGGGAGATCGCGGCGATCGCCCCCTTGCTCATCCCGACCGCCGCCGAGCCGTCGCCGATCGAAACCGCCACCAGCCGGCCCACGCAGGGGGCATGGCCCACCCAGGCCACGCGGGCGGCATCCTGCCGGATGGTCCATTCGACGAGCGCTTCCCAGTCGGAGCCGGGGGCGAGGGCGGCGACCTCCTCGACGCGGGGCCGGCCGCCGAGCCCGGCCGAGAGGATCTCGGCGGTCTCCCGGCACCGCACCAGCGGGCTGGTGGCCACCAGATCGATCTCCAGCCCGCGGCCGGCGAGCCGCTCGATCATCCGAGCGAACCGCTTGCGTCCCTTGGGCGTGAGGCGGCGGTCCGAATCCAGCACGCCAGGACTGACTTCTTCGGCGACGGCATGGCGGACGATATACAGCGTGGTCGTGAGCGTGGGCATGCCGAGATTCTGGTTTCGCCCGGCCGCCGCCGCAAGCAGCCCTTACGCCCGCCGCCAGAGCGAGTCCCAACCGACGCCCGACCGCTCGACGGCCGCGGCCGCCTCCCGCCGCCAGCGGGCGGCATCGACGGGATAGCCGGCGGTGGGGGCGAGGCCGGGCAGCACCGCCCCCCAGTGCGCATTGAAGCCGAGCATCGCCAGTTCGCGCAGATACTTCGCGGTCATGCTGGCGGCGGCCACCGGCAGCCGGGCCTCGCCCCCGACGGTGAACTCGATCGAGCGGGAGTCGTCGATCCGGTAGCAGCTCTGCCGCGGCGTCTCCTCGAGCGGCTGAACGAGCGGGGTGGCGAAGGCCCGGGCGACCTGCGGGGCGTATCGCCGCCGCCCCCCATGCCGATCGCACCAGATCACGACCCGCTCGGCGGCGGCCACCCCCGAGGCGAGGGTCGCGGCCAGGTCGAGCGTGGCGGCCGAGAGGATATCGCTCTTGTTGAGCCCGCGGTCGAGCAGGCGGTTGAACGCTCCCGGCGCGATCAGGCGGCAGCGGACGGCTACGGCCTCGACGCCCAGCGACGAGAGCCGCTCCCGCACGGCCGCGGCCAACTCGGGCTGGGCCGCGGCCGAGGCGTGTCGCGGGAGGGCCAGGGCCTGGAGCGCCGCCTGTTCGGCGGGCGTGTCGTCGCGGTCGATCCCGACCGCCGCCGCCAGCCCGGGCCAGCGCTCGGGCCGCGAGCCCGTGGCGAGCGCGAGGGCCACGAGCGCGCCCCGCTCGAGCTGGTCGAGGCCGGCCCCGCCGCGATAGATCTCCTTCGAGTCGCCCCACAATCTCCCGCCGGCGACGCTGTCGGCCGCCGCGAGCGCGGCGGCGAGCACGCCCTCGGCCTCTGCCGGCCTGGCCGCGATCCGCCAGGCCGTGGCCCCGATCACCAGCGGCCCGAGGTTCGGCCCGTAGCCCGCCTCGTCGGTGCCGATCACGAGCGTCACGCCTCGCCTCCGCCGGGCCACTGCCGGCAGTATTCATAGACAGCGACCGCCGTCGCCGTGGCGGCATTCAGGCTGTGGGGCAGGCCGGCCATCGGGATCTCGGCCACCCGGTCGAGCCGGGCGAGTTCCTCGGCGGTCAGACCCGTTCGCTCGTTGCCCACGACGAGCACCGTGCGAGACACGAACCTGAACGAGAACAGCGGCTCGGAGCCGGTCGCCTGCTCGAGCCCCACGATCTCCCAGCCGGCGGCCCGAAACCGGTCGAGCACCGGCGGCAGGCTGCGGTGGATCTCGAGCGTGACGTGATCAGCGCCGTCGCGGGCGATCCGACCGTGCAGGCCGGCCGCCCCGCAGGCGATCACCCGGCGGATGCCGAAGCAGCCGCAGGTCCGTACGATGTGGGAAAGATTCACGTGGCTCCGCATCGGCGGCAAGGCCACGACCAGCTCGCGGGCCGCCGCGGGCACCTCCGGAGGCTTGTGGCGAATGTGCTCGAAGCGAGGCATGGGTTGCACGCGGGGCGTGTTGGCGAGCGTGGCGGGGCTGGTGATGATCCTCGCCGGCTGCGGGGCCGGCCCGCAAGGCGACTCGGCCGCCGCCGCCACGGCACCGGCCACGGCCACGGCCGGGAAGGCGGCCGTCGTCACGGTCCGGCTGGTCGATCACGCCGGGCTGATGGAGGTGGTCGAGCACCATCGCGGCAAGATCGTGGTGCTCGACTGCTGGAGCACCTCCTGCCCTCCCTGCGTCAAGGAGTTTCCCGGGCTCGTCAAGCTGGCCGCCGCCCGCGGCGACCGTGTCCAGTGCCTCTCGCTCTGCTTCGACTATGACGGAGTGGGGCAGCCGGAGGACCTCGTCCCGCCGGTCAAGGCGTTTCTGGAGCAGGTCGGCGCCGGGCGGGTGGTCAACCTGCTCTCGAGCGAGGAAGCCGACAGCCTCTATCGGAAGCTCGGCCTCGCGAGCGTGCCGGCGATCTTCATCTGGAGGCCCGATGGGACGCTGGCGATCCGCTACGACGACGAGCTGGCCGCCCGCGATCTTGGCCGGCCGTTCGCCTACGCCGACGTCGAGCGGACGGTGGCCGATCTGCTGGCGCCCTGACAGGATGCGGGCCGTCTCACGCCGCTTCCCGTGCGCTTTGGCCACCCTCGGTAAACGGCCCGACGGCGACCCTGACGGCGTCGAGGGTGTCGAACACGTTCGTGTCACCTCGATCGAAGGCTTCCGTCGCCGCCTTGATTTCCGCGATCGCCAAGACTGCTCGCTTGGCCATCAGCATGTCCTTGGTGTCGTCCATCGCACCCTCCTTGGTCTCGTGGCCGCCGACCGCCATGGTCGAGTGCCGCATTGATAGGGGATGGCGGCAGCGCTGATCTTTTTCTGGGCGACGGTTTTTCACCACACGGATCCCTGACCGGGTTTCCGCCGCGAAAAATCTCCTGCTCGAACCCGCGCAGACCAACGGTGCCGACCTCGACCGCCGAACGCCGCTCGATGACGACCCCCCCTCTTTACCCCCCACACCCCCCCTGTA
>JBIKXY010000022.1:0-24082 GCA_044355515.1 Pirellulales bacterium | reverse complement strand
TTCGTTCGTCGAGCTCGTTGACGTCTCGCTCCCACTTGTCCCGCTCGGGAAAATCCTGGCCCGAGAGGTAGGAGAAGGCGATCAGCGGCTCACGCATGTCGCCCCGCTCAGGATCCGACGGGTCTTCCTCGAACACCGCCCGGGCCAGCGGCACGAGCCGGTCGTCGAAGTGCGACGCCGCAGCCACGCCGAGGCGGGCCCGGAGGTCGTCGTCCCGCTCGTCGCGGACCGCCTCGGCGATCGCCGCGACCGACTCGTCGCAGCGGATGTCGGTAAACAGGCTCGCGGCTTGAAGCCGGATTTTCCCGGGGGCGGCCCGGTAGTGCTCGCGGGCGAGTTGCACGACGGCAGGCGTGCCGATCCGCTTGAGCGCCTCGATGCACTCGCCTTCGTACCAATCCCAGTCGATCGCCGTGAGTCTCCAGATCGCCGCCGCCGCCTCCTCGAGCCGCAGCCGCCCCGCGAGGGTGATCATCAGGCCCGTCAGCCACTCGGCGGGATCGTCGCCGTCGCTCTCCGACGGGGGAGACTGCAGCACATCCATGACCCGGGCGACGCTCTCCGTTCCGGCCCGCACGAGCGGCTCGAGGAGCAGCTCCGCCTCGGGGATGCGGGCCTCGGCGAAGGTCGCGGCCCCCGTCGCCATCCGGCAGTGGTCCTCCAGCCGCCGCCAGGCGTCGGCGGGCGAGCAATCCACGAGCTCGAGCCGGGTCTCGATCGCGGTCCGCTCACGCGGCCGCAGGCCTGGGATCGCCAGCAGCCGGTCGCGATGCCGCTCCAGGAGGGTGATCTCGGCCCCGGCGAGCATCGTGGTGAGGTGCCAGGCGAGGTTGTTCGACGGGGCGGCCTCGTCCGTCCGTTCCACCTCGCCGCAGACCCACGCTAGCGCCGCGTCGTCGGCGAGCGGCAGCTTGGAAAACTTGTAGTCCCAGGTGAGAAACCGGCTCCAGCCGAACTCCTGGACGCCGCGGATCGCGAGGGCCGTCACGTCGGGGTCGGTCGTGAAGGTGTCGGTGAAGTGCGTTGCCACGGCATTCCGCACCACCCGCCGGGCATGGAGCCAGCCGCTCTTGAGTTGCTCGGTCGAGACTCGCATGAGTTTCCTTGTCGGGCGGACGGCGAGGCCCGCGGGGGGCTCAGACGCGAAACACCTTCACCACCTCGTCGCCGAGGTGGTTGATCGCCTTGCCGGTGATCCGGCCGCCGGTCATGTGGAGGACGGCGATCGTCCGAACCGTCGTCAGCATCCCCCCGGTCGGGTATGATCGGCAAGAGTGCGACGGCATGATGGGCCCAGGGCCGTGGGAGGTGTCGCGATGGAAAAACAAAAGGTGCAGGCGCTGCTCGACTCGTTCGGCGGCGACGTGGACGTCGATGCGTTTCTCGAGCGGCTCGCCGTGCTTGACGACCTCGAACGGGGCGAGCGGCAGATCGCAGCCGGTGACGTCGTGCCACACGACGCCGTTCGCGAGCGGATCGAGCGCATCTGCCGATGACGGCCGTCCGGATCGTCTGGTCGGCGCGAGCCGCCAGCCAACTCGAAGCGGTAGTCGAATTCATCGCCGCAGGTTCACCCGTGGAAGCCCGCCGGTTCGCAGCCCGGGCGCTGCGGCGGGTTGAATCGCTGGCCTCCCATCCCGCACTCGGCGGCTGGGTCATCGAAGATGAGAGCCGTCGGTACCGTGAACTGCTCCAGGGCTCGTATCGGATCATCTACAGGGCCACCGAGGAAACGGTATTCATCGTGGCAGTTCGTCACGCAGCCCGATTGCTGGCGACTGACGAGCTGAACTGAGACTCGCGGTCATTCAGGGCGATACTTTCCCCGCGGCCGCCGCCACCAGGTCGCTGAAGGCGGCGGTGATCGCTCCGGCGAGGCCGCTCTCGAGCTCCCACTCGTCGCGAAACTCGGCACACGGCCAGCGGCCGTGCGGGCCGGGGCGATTGACGCCCGGGATCCAGGAGCCGAGCGGCTGCGGCGGCGGGGCTAGGCGGCCGCCGACCCTGTGGCACAATGACGCCATGCCGCTCGACTACTCGCTCGCAGACAGCCTGTTTCGCGTCAAGCCGGGGAAGAAGTTTCGCCTCGCGGACCACGATCCCGCCTGGGCCGGCGACGAGGACGTGGCCGAGAAGAAGCGGAAGGAGCGGGCGGCCGAGATCCTCGAGGAGAGCCGGGCCGAGCTCGCGGCCACGCAGGAGCTGCTCTACGCGGCCGACACCTGGAGCCTGCTGGTCATCTTTCAGGCAATGGACGCGGCCGGCAAGGACGGCGCGATCAAGCACGTGATGAGCGGCGTCAACCCGCAGGGCGTCGAGGTCACGAGCTTCAAGCATCCGTCGGCCGAGGAACTCGACCACACCTTCCTCTGGCGATGCATGAAGCGGCTGCCCGAGCGGGGGCGGATCGGGATCTTCAACCGCTCCTACTACGAGGAGGTGCTGATCGTTCGTGTGCATCCCCGGCTGCTCGAGGCCCAGCGGATTCCCGGTATCGAGCCCGGCGAGCAGACCTGGCGGGAGCGGTTCGACGACATCAACTCCTTCGAGCGGCACCTGGCGAGGAACGGCACCAAGGTGGTGAAGTTCTTCCTCAACATCTCCCGCGCCGAGCAGCGGAAGCGGTTTCTCGACCGGATCGACGAGCCCGAGAAGCACTGGAAGTTTTCCGCCTCCGACGTTGCCGAGCGGGGCCATTGGGACGCCTATATGGAGGCCTACGAGGAGGCGATCCGCGAGACGAGCACCGAGCACGCGCCCTGGTACGTGATCCCGGCCGATAAGAAGTGGGTGAGCCGGGCGGCCGTGGCGGCGGTGCTCGCCGGCACGATCCGCGGGCTGGGCCTGGAGTGGCCGGAGGTCGATGCGGCGAAGCGAGAGCAGATCGCCGCGGCCCGCAAGAGCCTCGCGGCGGAATGAGCAGCGTGCCCGCGAAGCAGGGCGCAGGCACGCCGGGGACGGGGCCGGCCGGGCCGCCGCCGATCGACCGGCTGGCCTGGCGGGTGTTCGCGCCGCTCGATGCGGTGATCAACGTGGCGATCAACGCCCCAATCGCCTGGTGGCTGTTCAGCGGCCGCGACGAGATCCCGCTGACCGGCCCCTACGGCCTCACGATGATGGCGCTGCCGATGACGTTCATCCTCACGACGGCCACCAGCTTCTTCGGGATCTGGAACGCCGTCCGGGAGCGGCGGGCGGGGCGGGCCGCGCCGCCTCTCGGGGCCGACGCCCCGTGGCTGGTGCGAGCCTGCGGCGAGGCGGTCGCCGCCGGACTGGTCGCCTGGCTGCTCGCGATCGCGGGGGCCTGGCTGCTCGGTCGCGTGGCTCCCGAGCTTCGCGTCGGGCCGGTCGGCGCCGTGCTGGCGATCGCCGCTTATGCGGGGCTGCTTGCGTTTCTCGCGCACGGCCGGGCGGTCGTCCGCGGCGGACGGTTCGGCGGGAACGGGGCTTCGATTGCCGGTTTCCGGTCCCGCCCCTAAACTTCCCGAGGTCAGGAGAGAGTTTCCCTCGAGGAAGCCGCCGAAGGCCGAACGCTCAGGCAAAAGTACTGACGACCACAACTGTTGGAGAGTAGTGCAGAGCTCATCGAGCCCGGCACTCACCGAAGGGGCAACCCGCGGGCCTTGTGGCTGGCGGCGAATCTCTCAGGTCAAAGGACAACAGGGTTCCGGGGCTTGGCGCGAGCCATGCCCCACCGAGAGAGGAGCCCGCCCGTGTCCGAGACCACGACCACCGCCCCCGCCGCGCGACCCACCCGCCGCCGGCTCGACCTGCAGGATGGCTTCGCCTCGGCCGCGAGTCAGCCCGGCCCTGACCTGGCCGAGCCGGCCGACTTCGCCGCCCGGCACATCGGCCTCGCGCCGGCCGACCAGGCGGCCATGCTCGCGGCGATCGGCGCCGCTTCGCTCGAGTCGTTGCTCGACGAGATCGTGCCGGAGGGCATCCGCCGCCGCGTCTCGATGGATTTGCCGCCGGCCGTGTCGGAGGCGGCCGCGCTCGCGGAGCTGAAAACGATCGCCGCCCGCAACGCCGTCTTCAAGAGCTTCATCGGCCAGGGCTACCACGGCACCCGCACGCCCGCGGTGATCCTGCGGAACGTGCTGGAGAACCCCGCCTGGTACACCGCCTACACCCCCTACCAGGCCGAGATCGCCCAGGGCCGGATGGAGGCGGTGCTCAACTTCCAGACGATGGTCTCTGACCTCACAGCCATGCCGATCGCCAACGCCTCGCTGCTCGACGAGGCGACCGCCGCCGCCGAGGCCATGACGCTCGCCCGCCGCTCGGCCAAGAGCAAGAGCCAGCGGTTCCTGGTCGATCACCGCTGCCATCCGCAGTCGATCGAGGTGCTCGCCACGCGGGCCGAGCCCTTGGGGATCGAGCTCGTCGTGGGCAACGTCCGCGAGCTCGTCGCCGCCGGCGAGTGCTTCGGCGCGGTCGTCCAGTATCCGGCCACCGACGGCGACGTGGGCGACTGGCGCGGGCTCGCCGACTTGGTGCACGCCAAGCAGGCGCTGCTCTGCGTGGCGACCGATCCGCTCGCCCTCACGCTGCTGGTGCCCCCGGGGGAGTGGGGGGCCGACATCGTCGTCGGCTCGACGCAGCGGTTCGGGATGCCGATGGGCTGCGGCGGCCCGCACGCCGCCTTCTTCGCCTGCCGCGACGAGTTCAAGCGGTCGATGCCGGGGCGGCTGGTTGGCGTGAGCGTGGACTCGGCCGGCCGGCCCGCCTACCGGCTCGCGCTCCAGACCCGCGAGCAACACATCCGCCGCGAAAAGGCCACGAGCAACATCTGCACCGCGCAGGTGCTGCCGGCGGTGGTGGCCTCGATGTACGCGGTGTATCACGGGCCGGAGGGGCTGGCGGGGATCGCCCGCCGGGTGACCGGGCTGGCGGCGGTGCTCGCCGAGGGGCTCCGGCAACTCTCCCTCCCGCCGCGGCATGCCCAGGCCTTCGACACCATCGCCCTGGCCACCGGCGACCGCACCGAGGCGGTCCTCGCCCGGGCCCGGGCCTCGGGCATGAATCTCCGGCGGCTCGACGCCGGCAGCGTCGCGATCGCCCTCGACGAGACGACCGAGCCGGCCGACGTGGTCCGGCTCTGGGAGGCCTGTGCCGAGCCGGGGCAGGCCGTGCCCGAGTTCGCCGCCTGCGCGGCCGCGGCGCCCCTGCTCGTGCCCTTCGAGCTGCGACGGACGAGCCCGTTCCTCGAGCACCCGGTGTTTCACGCGCACCGCAGCGAGACATCGCTGCTCCGCTATCTGCGGGAACTGGCCGACCGGGATCTGGCGCTCGACCGCACGATGATCCCGCTGGGCAGCTGCACGATGAAGCTCAACGCCACGAGCGAGATGATCCCGATCACCTGGCGGGAGTTCGCCGAGATCCATCCCTTCGCGCCGGCCGAGCAGCGGGAGGGCTATCGCCTGCTCGAGCAGCAGCTCGTGGAGTGGCTCTGTCAGGCGACGGGCTACGCCGGGATCAGCCTCCAGCCCAACGCCGGCAGCCAGGGGGAATACGCCGGCCTGCTCGCGATCCGGGCCTGGCAGCGGGCCCGCGGCCAGGGGCATCGCGACCTCTGCCTGATCCCCTCGTCGGCCCACGGCACGAACCCGGCCAGCGCCCAGATGGCCGGCATGGAGGTGGTGGTGACCGGCTGCGACGCCGACGGCAACGTCGATCTCGTCGAGCTCGAGGCCAAGTGCCAGGCCCATCCCGACCGGCTGGCGGCGGTGATGATCACCTACCCCAGCACCCACGGCGTATTCGAGCGGGAAATCCGTCGGCTCTGCGAGATCGTGCATGCCCACGGCGGCCGGGTCTACGTGGACGGGGCCAACATGAACGCCCTTGTGGGCCTGGCGGCGCCGGGCGAGTTCGGCGGCGACGTCAGCCACCTGAATCTCCACAAGACCTTCTGCATCCCGCACGGCGGCGGCGGCCCCGGCGTGGGGCCGGTCTGCGTGGTCGAAGACCTCGTGCCCTTCCTGCCGGGCCATACGACCGGCGGCATCACCGGCCTGACGGTGGGTGCCGTGTCGGCGGCGCCGCTCGGCAACGCCGCGGTGCTGCCGATCTCCTGGATGTATTGCCGGATGATGGGGCCCGACGGCCTCCGGCAGGCCACGGCCGCGGCGATCCTGGCGGCCAACTACGTGAGCGCCCGGCTCCGCGACCACTTCCCCACGCTCTACTGCGGTCCGGGCGGCCGGGTGGCCCATGAGTGCATCCTCGACCTCAGGCCACTCAAGGACTCGGCCGGCATCTCGGCCGAGGACGTGGCCAAGCGGCTGGTCGACTATGGTTTCCACGCGCCGACGCTCTCCTTCCCGGTGGCGGGCACGCTGATGGTGGAGCCGACCGAGAGCGAGAGCCTGGCCGAACTCGACCGGTTCATCGAGGCGATGATCGCGATTCGGGAGGAGATCCGTCGGATCGAGTCCGGCGAGTGGCCGCGGGACGACAACCCGCTCGTGCACGCGCCGCACACGGCGCTGGTCGCGACCGCGAGCGACTGGCCGCGGCCCTACTCCCGCGAGGAAGCCGTCTTCCCGGTGGCGGACCTCAGGCGGCGGAAATACTGGCCCCCGGTGGGCCGCGTGGACAACGTCCACGGCGACCGGAACCTGTTCTGCAGCTGCGTGCCCATCTCGGCCTGGGCCGAGGAGTAATCAGCGGAAGCTTCCAGTCTGGCCCGCCACGCCCGACGTCGCCCCCGCGGTTGGTGAGTGCAAGCGGCTTGCGGTACGCTCTGCCCCATGGCAGAACCCGTCAAGGATTCCTGGGGCTCGCGGCTCGGCGTCATCCTCGCCGTGGCGGGCAGCGCGGTGGGCCTGGGCAACTTCATCCGCTTCCCGGGGCAGGCGGCCCAGTTCGGCGGCGGCGGCTTCATGATCGCCTACGCGATCTCGTTTTTGATCATCGGCCTGCCGATCTGCTGGGCCGAGTGGACGATGGGCCGCTATGCGGGCCAGCGCGGCTACAACTCGGCCGCCGGCGTGTTTCACTGCCTCGTGCCCTGGCGGGGCAGCAAGTATGTGGGCGTCCTGGGGGCGATCATCCCGCTCGTGATCTTCATGTATTACGTGGTGATCGAGGCCTGGACGCTCGGCTACACTGTGCGATTCCTGCGGGCGATGTTCGATCCGGGCCTCCGATTCGCGAAGATCGAGGACTCGCAGGCCTTTTTCAGGTCGTTCGTCGGCGCGGGGGGCGACGGGGCGGCCCTGCGCTGGAGCCTCGACTCGCTGCTGCCCTGGCTCGTTCTGGCCTTCGCGATCAACCTCGTGCTCATCTACCGGGGCATCTCGGCCGGGATCGAGAAGGTCTGCCGGATCGGGATGCCGATCCTGATGGTGCTGGCCCTGGTCGTGCTCGCCCGGGTGCTCACGCTCGGCACGCCCGATCCCGCCAAGCCTGACCAAAACGTCTCCACCGGCCTGGGCTACATGTGGAACCCCGGCAAGACGCTGGTGGTGGACGAGACGGGGAAGACCATCGCCGAGGTGGTCGATGCCAATCCCGCGCGGCAGCACGACCGCGCCCTGGCGATCGCGGCGGCCACGCCGAAAGCACGGGTGGAGGAGCGGGGCGTGCTCCACCAGCTCGCCGATCCGAATCTCTGGCTCGCCGCCGCGGGGCAGATCTTCTTCTCGCTCTCGGTGGGCTTCGGGGTGATCCTCGTCTACGCCAGCTACATGGGCCCCAGGGACGACCTCGTGCTCAGCGGGCTGACCGCCAGCGCCACCAACGAGTTTTGCGAGGTGGCCCTCGGCGGCCTGATCACGCTGCCGGCGGCGGTGGCCTTCCTGGGCGTGGCGGGCGTGGCGGGGCAGGGCACCTTCGGGCTGGGGTTCAACGTCCTGCCGATGGTGTTCAGCGCGATGCCCGCCGGGAGCTTCTTCGGGGCGGTGTTCTTTTTCGTCTTGTTCATCGCGGCGGTCACGAGTTCCCTGTCGATGCTCCAACCGGGGATCGCGCTGTTGGAAGAGGCGCTCGGCATCGGCCGCAAGGGGTCGGTGGGCCTGCTGGGCACGCTCTCGGCCCTGGGCACGGGGTTCGTCTGTTGGTTCACCAAGGATCTCAAGGCCCTCGACACGCTCGACTTCTGGGTGGGCACCTTCCTGATCTTCGCGCTGGCGACGATCCAGATCATCCTCTTCGGCTGGGCCTTCGGCATCGACCGGGGCTGGGAGGAGCTCCACCGGGGAGCGGCCTTCCGGGTGCCGCGGTTTTTCCGGGTGGTGTTTCGGTATGTCTGCCCGGCCTTCCTGCTCGCGATCTTCGGGATGTGGCTGCTCAAGAACGTCGTTGGCTGGGATCCGATCTCCGGCCGGGCCGCCGCCAGCCCCTACGTGGCCGACCTCATCGAGCGGGGCAATCCCGTGGCCTGGCTGAGCGTGATCCTCGTCGTGATCGTGGCCTCCGGCTTGGCCTTCACGATCGCCAGCTCGAAGCGGTATCCCGACGACCTTCCCGCCTGAGGCCATTCCCATGCAGCCCGCCGGCCTGTTCGTGATGGTCGCCTCCGTGGGCACGGTGACCGCGCTCTTCGGCTGGTGCATTTGGCAGGTGCTGACTCAGCCGGTGGCCGAGGTCGAACGCATCCACGGCGCGGAGTTCGAGACGCCCGATGTCGAGCGGGACTGAGACCTATTCCGGGCATGTCCGCCGTCACGCTTTGACGCCGAGGTGAAGCGATGGCCTACCTCGTGATCGCGCTGGTGGCCGTGCTCGCCGCCGGGCTGACTTTTTTCTCCGGCTTCGGTCTGGGCACGCTGCTCCTGCCCGCCTTCGCCCTGTTCGTACCGGTCGAGCAGGCGATCGCCATGACGGCCGTGGTCCATCTCGTGAACAGCCTCGTCAAGGTCGCCCTCGTCGGCCGGCAGGCCGACCGGGCCACGATCCTCCGGTTCGGCTTCCCCGCGATCGGGGCGGCCCTGGCCGGGGCCTGGCTCCTGGGGAAGCTCTCGGCGGCGGAGCCGCTGCTCGAGTATCAGGCCTTCGGCCGCACGGTCGCCGTGCTGCCCGTCAAGCTCGCGATCGGGATCCTGCTGGCGGCGTTCGCCGCGGTCGAGGTGCTGCCCTGGTTTCGGGGCCTGGCGTTTCCGCCGCGGCTGATGCCGCTCGGCGGGATCGTGAGCGGCTTCTGCGGCGGGCTCTCGGGTATGCAGGGGGCGTTGCGGGCGGCGTTCCTCGCCCGGGCGGGGCTCACGGCCGAGTCGTTCGTGGCGACGAGCGCGGTCATCGCCTGCCTCGTGGACGTGTCACGGCTCGGCGTCTACGCGGGCCGAGTGGCGGCCGTCCGCGGCGAACTCGAGTGGCCGCTCTTGGGCACGGCCGTGGCCGCGGCGGTGGCCGGGGCGATCGTCGGCAAGCGGTTCCTCGCCGGGATGACGATCGAGGCGGTGCAGCGGCTCGTGGCCGGGCTGCTCCTGCTCGTGGCCGTCGGCCTCGTCAGCGGCCTGCTCTGAAAAGGGGACGAGCTGCGTGCCCTTTTGGTGCCCGGTCTGACCTGCCCCCGGCGATGGACGCTCCGGAGAATCCGGTATTCTTTCCTCCATGGCCAAAACCCGCCCCAGGCGCGCCCCTCTCTCGAAGGCAGTCACCGCCCGGCTGTCGCAGGCGATCGTCGCCGGTGAGTTCGCGTCTGGTGCCCGCATGTCGGAGCCCTCCCTGGCGGCCTGGCTCGGCGTCAGCCGGGCCCCGATCCGTGAGGCACTGATCGAGCTGGAGCTCCGCGGGCTGGTCGAGTTCGAGCCGACCGGTCACACGCGGGTGCCCGTCCTCGGCCCCCGCGATATCGAGGAGATCTTCACGGTCCGGTTGATGATCGATCCGGTGGCGGCGTCGCTGGCCGCGGCCAGGGCCCGGGGCGACACCTTCAAGGTGCTCGCGCGAAACATCGCCGCGACGCGGTCCGCTCGGACGCTTGCCGAAGTGTCGCGGCTTGACACGGAGTTTCACGAGTGCGTCGTGAGGGCCTCCGGCAACCGCCGCTTGTTGCTCTGCTGGAGCGCGCTCCGCGACCAGTTCGCTCTCTGGTTGACGCAGATGCAGCTGCGGCACGACGCCGTCACGCATCAGACCAAGCAGCAGACGGCCGAGTCCCATCAGGCGCTCCTCGATGTGATGCGGTCAGGAGACGCGGATCGGGCCGCGGCCGTGGCCCGGGATCACGTGGCGAACTGGGTGACGCTGCTGCCCCCGGTGAATCCGGCCAACGACGAGGCCGCCGCCGTTCGCTCGGGGCCGAGCCCGGATTCGGACCGGCCGCTTCCCAGCCGCAAAACACGCGGGGCATGACCACGTCGGCCGGCGTTGTTCTGTCGACAGTTGTGACGTAGGCTGAGCGGGAAATGGCGCCGCAGTGGCGGCCGTGTGGTGCCTGTTTTTCCGTGCCCCCGCCGCTCCGCGTGAGCCGCCCTCGCCCCCGGGAGAGCCCGTCATGACCGTGAATCGTGGCCGGCGGTGCCGGCTGATCAACGAGCCGATGGCTTGGGCGGGGGTGCTGGCCTGCGTCGGGCTCGTTGGAGGACAGGCCGCCCCCGCGGACAGCCCGGCCGCCGCGGCCCGGCTCGTGGCCCGCTACTGCCACGACTGCCATGCCGGCGAGGCGGCCGAAGCCGACATCGATCTCGCGGCCTTCGCCGCGGCCGGCGACCTCGAACGGCGCACGAAACTCTGGCAGCGGGTGGGCCGGGTGCTGGCCGAAGGCGACATGCCGCCGCGAGACTCCGAGCAGCCGACCGCGGCAGAGCGGGAGAGCCTGTTCGGATTCGTGCAGGAGTCGCTGGCGGCCGAAGCGGCCAAGCAGGCGGGCGATCCCGGCCGGGTGGTTCTGCGCCGGCTCTCGAACGCCGAATACACGTTCACCGTCCGCGATCTCACTGGCCTGGCCACGCTCGACCCGGCCCGGGAGTTTCCGGTGGACGGCGCCGCCGGCGAGGGCTTCACCAACACCGGGCAGGCGCTCGTGATGTCGCCGGCGCTGGTCACCAAGTATCTCGACGCCGCCAAGGGCATCGCGGCCCATGCGGTCTTGGTGCCCGACGGGCTGCGGTTTTCACCGTCGGTGGAGCGGGGCGACCAGATCGAGGAGGCCCTTGGCCGGCTGCGGGCGTTCTTCGGCCGCTTCACCGCCCCGCGGGACGACATCTCCGCCGTCGTCGGGCAGGGCATCCAGCTCGACGCCGGCCACGAGGGCTTCGTGCCGCTCGACCGTTACCTGCTCGCGCTCGAGCAGGCCCGCGACGCGATTCGCGGCGACCAGGCGGAACTGGCGAGGGTCGCCCGTGACCGGGGCCTGTCGGCGAAATACCTCGCGGCCCTCTGGCACGCGCTCGAGGCCGACGCCGCCGGCGAGTCGCTCCTGCTCGACCGGCTGCGGACCGGGTGGCGGGCCGGAGATTCCGCGGCGGCCCTCACGGCGGAGGTGCGGCGGTGGCAGGACCGGCTCTGGAAGTTCAACAAGATCGGCCTCGCCGCCCGGCACGTGGGCCGCCCCAAGGGCCCGGCGGCGTGGCTCGAGCCGCTTTGCCCGCTGAGTGCATCGCTGGAACTCCGGATCCCGCTCCCCGCCGGGAGCGGCCGCCGGCTCGCGCTGGCCGCGGGTGACGCCGGCGACGGCGCCGATGACGACGCGGTCGTCTGGGAAAAAGCCCGGCTCGCGGTGCCCGGGTCGGCCGACGTGCCGCTGGGCGACGCGGTGCGCGGCGCCCGGCAGCGGGATGCGGCCCGGCCCGTCGTGGCCGCAACCGCCGTCCGCTGCCTGGAAGTGCTCGACACGCTCGCCCGCGATCCAGCCGACCTGCCCGGCGACGCAGCCGGCTGGGATGAGGCCGCTCGCGCCCAGGGCATCGACCCACGAACGCTCGCCGCCTGGGGAACCTATCTCGGGCTGCAGGCTCACACTCCGGGCATCCATGCCTGCGGCGAACTGCTGGCCACGTCCAACCCAATGGTAGGTGGCCACGAAGGCGTGACCGGCTGGACCGCCGCCGACGCGCTCTTGGTGGTGGCCAACGCGACGGTCGTTGAGCAGAAGATCCCCGGCACGATTCCCCCCGGGGGCGTGGCGGTGCATCCGGCCCCGAAGCGGCAGGTCGTGGTCGCCTGGCGGGCCCCTGCGGCCGGCCGCTACGGCGTCGAGTCGTCGGTCGTCGATCGCCATGTCGGCTGCGGGAACGGCGTGGCCTGGAGCCTTGAGCTGCGCCGCGGCGGGATGCGGCTGCCGCTGGCCGGCGGCACGGCCAATGAGAAGCAGGAACCGCGGACCTTCGCCTCCCCCGCGCCGCTGCCGCTCCTGCCCGGCGACATGCTCTGCCTCGTGGTCGGCCCGAAGGACGGCGATCATGGCTGCGATCTCACCGGCGTCGACCTGCGGATCACCGCGGGCGAGCAACGCTGGGATCTCGCGGCCGACGTCGCCGGTTCGCTCGCGGCGGCCAACCCCCACCCCGACAGCCAAGGCCACGCGGGGGTCTGGCATTTCGCCTCGGAGCCCACGGTCGCCGCCAGCGCGGCCACGGTGCCGGCCGGCTCGGCGCTCGCCCGCTGGCTGCTCGCCGGAGAACCCGCCGGCCGGCAGGCGGCCGCCGCCGAGGTCGCCCTGGTCCTGGCCAGCCCGCCGCCCCCGGCCGACTCGCCCGATAGCCTGCTGCACCGCCAGCTGCTGGGGATCTCGAGCCCGCTTGTCGCCGCGGCAGCAGTCGGCCTCGGGGCCGATGCGGCCGATTCGTCGCTGCCCTTTGGCCTCACCCTCGACGGCCTCTCGGTCGCGGCGGGCGACCTGGCTACCCGGGCTCCGGCGACGATCGAGCTCTCGCTGCCCGACGATCTGGTCGGCGAGATCGTGGTGACCGCCCGGATCCATCCTGGAGCCGGCCCCGAGGCAACCGCCCAGGTGCATGCGGCGATCCTCACCGGGGAGGCGAAGCCGGAGGGCATCCCGGGGCTCGCGGCCGAGCGGCCGTTTCTCGCGCGGCCTGACACGGCGGGCTGGGACCGCATCGCTCGTTCGCTCGCCGACCACCAGCAGCTGCTGCCGCCGGCTGTCTGCTACGGCCGCGTGGTGCCGGTCGACGAGATCGTGACGTTCAACCTTTATTACCGCGAAGACGACCGGCTGCGGGCGCTGATGCTCGACACGCCAGAGGCCGCGACGCTCGACCGGCTCTGGGACGAGCTGCTGTGGGTGAGCCGCGAGCCGCTCGAGATCGTCGACGTCTACGAGCAGCTGCTCGAGTACGCCAGCCAGGATGCCGGTCCGCTGCTGGCCGCCTTCCAGCCGGTCGGGCCGGTGCTCGCGGCCCGCGCGCAGGCCTTTCGCCACCGGCTCGCCGATGCTGAGCCCGCGCAGGTGGACGCGGTGATCGGCCTCGCCGCCCGGGCCTTCCGCCGGCCGCTCGCCGCCGCCGAGGCCGGCCGGCTGCGGGCGATCTATGGAACCTTTCGCCGCGAGGGACTCGACCACGAGGCCGCCGTCCGGCTGCTGTTGGCCCGCGTGCTCGTAGCGCCCGAGTTTCTCTACAAGATCGAGAACCCCGGCCCCGGCCGCGAGGCTGCGGCCGTCAGCGACTATGAGCTGGCCTGCCGGCTGAGCTACTTTCTCTGGTCGTCGCTGCCCGACGAGGAGCTCGCCCACGAGGCGGCGGCCGGCCGGCTGCACGAGCCGGCCGTGCTCACCGGGCAGCTGCGGCGGATGGTGGCCGATCCGAAGATCCGCCGCCTGGCCGAGCAGTTCGGCACCTATTGGCTGCACGTGGAGAACTTAGCCGAGCATGACGAAAAGAGCCCGCAGGCGTTTCCCGAGTTTGCCGACCTGCGGGGGGCGATGCACGAGGAGGCGGTGTTGCTCTTGGTCGATCTCTTTGAGCGGGATCGGCCGATCGGCGGGCTGCTCGACGCCGACTACGCGTTTCTGAACGAGCAGCTGGCGGCCTTCTACGGGATTCCGGGGGTTGCGGGGCCTGAGTGGCGGCTGGTGGAGGGCGTCCGCGAGCATGGCCGCGGCGGCGTGCTCACGCTGGCCGCAGCGCTCGCCAAGCAGTCGGGCGCCTCGCGGACGAGCCCGATCCTCCGCGGCACCTGGATCACGGAGGTGCTGCTCGGCCAGCGGGTGCCGAAGCCGCCCCAGGGAGTGCCCCCCTTGGCCGAGGCGCCGCCGGCAGGGCTCTCCGAGCGGGAGCTGACGGCGCTGCATTCCCGCGATGCGGCCTGCGCCAGCTGCCACGCCCGGTTCGATGCCTACGGCTTCGCGCTCGAGGCCTTCGACGCGATCGGCCGGCGGCGGGAGCTCGATGCGGCCGGCAAGCCGGTCGACACTGCGGCCACGCTCCCCGACGGCACGCCGGTGGCCGGGCATGCCGACTTGGCCCGCCACCTGGCCGCCGCCCGCGGCGCCGCCTTCGGTCGGCAGTTCTGCAAGAAGCTCTTGGGCTACGCGCTCGGCCGGGAAACCCAGCTCTCCGACCTGCCGCTGCTCGAGGCGATCGACGAGCGGCTCCAGGCGGCCGACGGGCGGGTGATGGCGGCGCTCGAGGCGATCGTCACGAGTCCGCAGTTCCTCGAGATCCGTGGCGGCGAGGCCGATGACGATGAGTAACCGTTTCTCATTCTTGTGTGAGGTGCACCGATGACCGCGATCCGCCCGTCCCGAGCCACCCAGGCCGCCCCCCTGCCCCACGCGGGCCGGCCGCTGCCCCGGCGGGCGCTGCTCCGCGGCCTGGGCGTGTCGCTGGCGCTGCCCTGGATGGAGTCGCTCACGGCCGCCGGCGAGCCGGCGGTGGCCGGCGCGGCCGCCGCTGCGCCGCCGCTGCGCTTGGCGGTGCTGTTCGCGGGCAATGGCTTCCACGGCCGGGAGTGGTGGGCCAAGGGGGAAGGGGCCGGCATGCAACTGGGCAAGGTGCTCGCCCCGCTCGAGCCGCATCGCGAGAAGCTGCTGTTCATCAACGGCCTGTTCAACACCGAGGCCACCAAGGGCAACATCCACTCCTCGCAGACCGGCAACCTGCTCTCGGGCGCTCCCCTGGCCTCGGGCGGCGAGATCCGGTCGGGCACGAGCGTGGATCAGTTCCTCGCCCAGACCTACGGCCGCGGCACCAAGCTGCCGAGCCTGGTGCTCGGCTGCGAGAAGTCGAACCCGTCGGTCCACAAGAACTACTCGATGCTCTACAGCTCCCACATCTCCTGGAGCTCCCCCACCACGCCTACGCCGCTGGAGCTCTATCCCGCGCTCGCCTTCGACCGGTTGTTCAAGGAGGGGGCCAGCCAGGGCGATCGGAGCGTGCTTGACGCGGTGATCGAGGACGCCTCCGGCCTGCGGCGGCGGATCGCCCGGGCCGACCGGCGGAAGCTCGACGAGTATCTCGACAGCGTCCGCGATGTGGAGCAGCGGATCATGGCCGCCGGCAACCGCGGGGAGCTGCAGGGCTGGA
Organism: Pirellulales bacterium; assembly: GCA_044355515.1. Classification (GTDB taxonomy): domain Bacteria; phylum Planctomycetota; class Planctomycetia; order Pirellulales; family UBA1268; genus QWPN01. The sequence continues at coordinate 8,645 of JBIKXY010000022.1, read as the reverse complement.
AGCCCGCGCTCGACAAGCCCGACATGCCGCGGCCGCCGGAGGGCGTCCCCCAGGATATCGCCGCGCACATGCGGCTGATGTGCGACCTGCTGGTGCTCGCCTTCCAGACCGACACGACGAGGATCGTCACGCTCAAGCTCAACAACGACCACTCGTCACTGCGATTCCCGAACCTGGGGGTGGACCACATGATCCACCACCTGCTCTCGCATGCCGACACCGACGACTGGCTGAAGGTCAACCGGTTCTTCGTGGAGCAGCTCGCCCACGTGGCCCGGCGGCTCGACGCGATCGACGAGGGCGGCCGGACGGCGCTCGACAATTCGATGCTCTTGTTCTGCTCGAGCATGCTCACGGGCACCCACGACAACAGCCGGCTGCCGGTGGTGCTCCTGGGGCGGGCCGGGGGCAGGATCGCGTCGGGCCGGGTGCTCGACTACGCCGGCCAGGAAAACCGGCAGATGTGCCGGCTCTACCTCTCGATCATGGAGAAGATGGGGGTTTCGCCGCCGGCCTTCGGCGACGCGACCGCCCCGCTGGCGGAGGTCTGAGGGACAAGGCGGCCACGGAGCACAGGATCGCGACGAGCAGCGGCCGGCTGCTCAGTCTTGTGCACGAGGCCGTACAATTTGTGGAAACTCGCCCTGATTCTCGGGCCGTACGTGCATTTCACGGCGGCCGAGCTGGGCCGGTTCGCGATCAAGCGGCGGCCATCCGGCTGGCGTTCGGGCCCATCGGGCTCTGACCGACAGGCGGATGACGGGGGATCCCCCTCGGTGACCACTTTCATGGTCGCCATCAGGAGTTCTCCAATGTTTGACATTACTTTTGGTCCCGGCGAAGCCGGGCACGGCTCGTCTGGTTCCCCAGACGAGCCGAATGGATATCGATACGGCCGCGGCCGGAAGTCCACCCGGCCGGGGGCTCACGGCGTCGTCGCACTCTCGCCGTTTGGCTTCTTGGACCGGCTGGCCGATCTCGTGCCGCCACCGCGGAAGCACCGGCATCGCCTGCCGACTTGAAACAAGCCAGGGGTGTTCGCCCCGAATCACAAGCTCAGGTCCGCCGTCACCGCCCCGCTCGCGGCACCAGGCCGTGATCGGCAGGGCGGCGGCGACGAGTTCCATGACGATGAAGGGCCAGGGCGGCGCGGCCTCCATCTGATGCACGCCGGTGCCGAGAATCCGCGGGATGCCGGGATGCTCAAGCGTCGCGAGCACGGCGGCCTCGCGGCGAAAGCGACGCTCGTCCGCCCGGCGCCAGCCATCCACCCGGGGAAACTTGTCGGCCACCCGCCGCCCGTCGGCGGACCGGATTCCCTCGTAGACCCGGCCCATGCCCCCCTCGGCGATCAGCCGCTCGATCCGCACGCCACCGCAGTCGGCACCGATCAGCGGGTCGGCGGCCAGGGAAGGCACGCAGTTCGGAGCGAATCCGAAATCATCCGATACCCGGGAGAGCGGCAGGCCGGAGAGGGGGGCGGTGGACGAGCCCCAGGCGGTGGTCGCCGCCGCCTCTGTCTTGGCGTTCTCGATCAAGGGCGGGAGAGCCGAACTGATGGCATCCATCGCGTGATTCCCGGGCTGTTGATGCTTCACGGAAGAATGGCGAAGGCGTCGCTGCCCGCCCGGCTGCCGAGTGACCCCCAGACGCCGTACGGGCTTGGCCCCGAGAGCCGCTCGGGGGCGGAGGGATCGCCGGCGTCGATGTCATCCGCCACGAATCGAACGGCCCCGTCAGCCATGACCGCGAAGACGCCGCCCACGTGGTGGCTCTGCGGCGTGAGGCTGCCCATTCTCTCGTAATCGCTGCAGCGGGGACCGTTCGGCGGCAGCACCGTCGAGAAGCTCACAAACGATGGGCGACCAGAGCTCCACAGCCAACCCGGTGTGCGAGCCATGGTCATCAGGGTGTTCCCCTCGCGGAAACGGCCGCCGGAAAAACTGGCCAGGCAGGCGTCGGGCGGGCCATAACTCATCGCGACGGCGAATCGGTTGTTGAGAATCGCCTCCGACTCGACGGTCGTATAGGCAATGCCGGCCACGGTTTCGCCAGCCGCCACGATCCGGCCCAGGCTCGTCGGTCGGACGCATTCGGAGAGCGCGATCGTGTTGGCGAGACCATCCCGCACCGACTCGAATCGAACCCGGCTGTGGAGGCCGAACAGCCCGCGCAGCGACCGCTGAAAGTCGACGTTCTTCGCCGGTGGGACGGCAAAGCCGGGCCAGAATCCGCTCCACCGGTCCCCGATCGAGAACAGGTAGCTGTGGGAGCGGGCCGCCGGGTCGGCCGGGCAGAGCAGCGTTTGGATGCGCTGCGAACTGTAGACCTTGGAGAACACCATCGGCCAGCCCTCAGCCTCGATCGCCAGATAGAGGGTCTCCTCGCCAATGTACGGCAGTAGCATCACGAAGCCGCTGGCGGAACCGACCCCGGGTCCCGGATAGGGACGGGGCAGGGGCGAGTCGCCCCAAACACCCGTGGCGGTGCTGTCCGGCCCCCCCCGTGACGGCGGCAGGCAGCCGAGGGCCTGATGGTGGAGGTGGAGGCCCAGCCCCAGCTGCCTGAGGTGATTGCCGCATTGCAGCCGCCGGGCCGACTCCCGCGCCGCCTGCAGACCGGCCGTGATCAGTCCCAGCAGGAGCACGACCACCGCCACGGCCACCAGCAACTCAATCAGCGAAAACCCGCCAGGCTCGGCTTCCCGACACGAGATCGGGTCGCCGGGATGGATGGCGGTGGAGGGCGAAAACCGGCTCATGTGTGAAGGATAGCCCGGCCAATGGCACGTCCGCAACCGATTCCGAGCTGATGGGCGGCTCGTGAGCTGAGGGCGCGGTCTTCCTGGCCCCAAAAAGTCGTTCCAGGAACGCCTGGCTTACCGCTTGAAGTGGCGTTGTTCTGCCGTCTGCGCAGAGTCTCTTCGAGTCCGGCCGTGTGGCGGCTTCGTTGATACCTCGCGTTCGGCTGGGGTCAGAGCCTGTGAATATCGATCGCGGGCAGTTCGTCTGGCGACGCCTGAAAGACGGCGCGCTCGTCATGGATCTGCACGAGCTCGCCCCAGTCGGTGGGCGGGCCGCGCGCAGGGAAAAGCAGGGGTGGCTCCAGCGGTTCGCCCAGATGCGTGAGGATTTTCCGGATCGGCCCCGGCTCCGTGATGAACGCGATGAGCCGGATGTCGCCGCCACAACTGGGGCATTGAAGCGGAAACTCCTCACCCACCCGCGCCATCAGCTTGGCCCATGCAATCCGCGACGTGTCATGCGAGCGGGGCTTGTGATTCGCGTCGCAGCAGCCTCTGGAGCCGTGACCGTCGTTTCCATGGCCTCCGGTCGTGACCTCGCGTTGCGTGCCGAGGTTGCCGATCGCGAGTGCCGTGACGGCTTTTCGCAGCTGGTGGTTCGGCGCGAAGACTCCGTGATAGCGATGCCTGTGCATCCGCGGCGGCGGGACGAGATCGGCAAGCATGCCGCGCAATCGCTTCGGCACGGAGATCACCCAGTGTCCCGCCCGCGGGCCCAGGGTGCGGACGGCCCGTGAGAAGGGCGGTTTCAAGGCCGGTCTGCGCCGACGAGACAAATCCGGCCTTGAGCGTGGATAGGAAGCTCACCGGCACCTCCACGATAGGGCCGCATCCAGCCCGACCAGCTCCGGCGGTGCCCCGCTCGGCCGACGCTTGCCGAAGTGCCAAAGGCCGATCCATCCTTTACCGCATGGCACCCATGACCAAATCCTTGATCGAGGAACTCGAGCACGCCCCGGAGAGTGTGCAGCGGGAGGTGCTCGCTTTTCTGCGGCATCTGCGGGCACGCGGTGCCGGCAGTGATGGGAGCGAGGACGTGCATGCCCTGCTGCCGCTCGCGGAGTCAGCCTGGGCGGTGGATTGGGATACCCCTGAAGAGGATGAGGCGTGGCGGAATGTGGAGGCGGCGACGTGGTCGTCGTGCCGTTTCCGTTCACCGATCTTCAGTCGAGCAAGCGTCGGCCCGCCGACGTGCTCGCGACGTTCGGGCGGGGCGATCTGCTGATCTGCCAATAGCAGCGGCCGGACTTGAACCGGCGACACCCGGCTTATGAAGCCGGTGCTCTAACCAACTGAGCTACGCTGCCCTGTTGCCTGAAATATAGCCCACGCCGCGGCCGCCGTCAGCCCGCCGCGGCGTCAGGCGGTTTCCGCCACGGCCGCGGCCAGGGCCTCCGGCGGAACGTTCACCGCCCGGGCGAAGCCGGCCACGAGCCGGGCGGTCTCCGGTACGAAGGCCACGATCGCGAAGTCGCCGAGTTCGAACAACGGGGCGGCGTCCGGGAACTTCTCCAGGTAGGCGGCCTTGAGGGCGGCGTGGTCTGGATCGTCGGTGGCGATGAACTCGGCCCGGGCCGGAATCGAGACCCGGGCCAGCGCCTGTGGCATCGTGTTGGGGGTCTCGGCGGCACTGATGAGGAGCGAGACATCCCGGCAGGACCGCATCTCGCGGGTGTGGGCCGCCAGGCCGCTGACGTGCGTGACCAGCCGCAGGCCCGCCGGCCCAGCGTGGATGGCGAAGGGGATCAGCGACGCGGCCGGCCGCCCGTCGTGGAGCGTGGCCAGCGCCGCGGTCGAGCGGTCGAGCAGGAGCGAGCGGAGGACGGACGCAAGCGAGTCAGCCATTCCCTGAGTCTACCGGACGGTCGGCCGCCTGCCGTCACGCCTCGTGCGTGGGCGAGGTCGCGATCGCAGCCCGGTGGCGACCTCGGGCCGCGACACGAGCTAATCGATCGGCAGTCTTGGTTGGCCCGGGAGATCGCCGCCCATCCGGGCCCTCCTGCGACGGCAGCTCGGGGTGTTGCGGCGGCTGGAAGCAACGCGATGAACGCCGACGAGGCTGTCATCGCGCTCGTGGGGGGGCTCGAGTCGCTCGCGATTCCCTCCATGGTGTCGGGTTCGCTTGCCACCAACGTCTACGGCGTGCCGCGGGCCACCGATGACGGCGACTTCGTCCTCGAGTTGCCGCCGGGGGGACGGATCGCCGACATCGCCGGAGCGCTCCCGGAAACCATCCGCCTCGAGCCGCAGGTGCAGTTCGAGACGATGACCGCGAGCCGGATGCACGTCTGCACGGTCGCTGATTCGGCGTTCCGGATGGAGCTGTTTCTTTTCACCCACCCCGGATGAACCAGTCCTGCGCACCGACCCGCGGCAGTCGCAGCCGTCACGAAGATCTTTCGTGACGAGATCGTTCAGGCCTCGTGCGTGGGTGAGACCATGATCACCGCCCGCTGGCCGTCGCTGTGCCAGGGATCACCCGTGAGGTTCCGCTTCGGGGCGGCCCGGCTGCTCGCCCCGACCCCGCCCACGTAGCCCGCAGCCTCCACGCGGCCGGCCAGCGAGAGATCCTCGAGCACGTAGTCCCGCGACTCGTCCACGTCGGGGTCGATCCGGTGGGTGGTGAGATTCCAGGCCCGCCAGGTGAACCGGACGCCGATGTCGCGGCTCACCTGCCCCACCCAGACCGGCTGGTCCAGGAACGAGAGCGTCGAGAGCCAGAGCCGGAGGTGGATCCGCTCGTTGATCGAGTGGCGGGTGCGCTGCAGGGCGATGTCCTGCGGCCGGCCGAACAGGTAGAGGGCGCTGACGGGGGAGTAGCGGTAGCTCGAGCCGAGCAGGAAGGCCTTGACGGTCTTCCAGCAGGTGGCCAGCGTGATCGTCTCGCTCTCGTCCCAGCGGGCGGCGAAGCCCCCGAGCACGGCCGCGAACTCGCCGATCACCACCAGGTTCACCGGATCGCCGGACCGGCTACCGGAGGCGTTGCCCGTGGTGGCGGGCATGGCCTCGAGCCGCCCGACGAGCGTCGCGAGCGAGACGCTCTCCACGGTGGCCGGGGGCACGAGCGACTCGAAATCCTTGCGGAGGTAGTCGGCCGCGATGCCCGGCACGGGCACCGTGAAGGCCAGATCGACCACCGGCTCCGGGGCCGCGGCGTGGGCCAGAATCTCGCGGTCATGGCCCGCCCCGGCCCGCTCGACCGCGGCTCGGATGTCGCCGGCCGGCACCAGCCGCACGTGCACCACCTTCGTGCCCAGGTCGAGCGTGGTGAACACGAAGCCGGCGGCCGTTGCGGCGGCGGGGATCGGCCCCAGCCGAAAACCTCGCGCGCGGAAGAGTTCGTCCATCCGCCGATTGGCCTGACCGGCCGTGATCAGCTTGAAGGGCACGAGCAAAAGCAGGGGCAGGAACATCCAGCCGAGCGCCCCGAAGGCCGAGAGCCGTCGGACGATCGAGAAGTGGACGGCCGCCGCCGCCTCGAGCGGCGTGAAGTAGCGGGGGTCGATGCCCACCAACTGCAGCCGGAGCGGCTCGGGCGAGCGGTTCTCGATCCGCACGAACACCGGCTGGATGCCCCGCCGGGCGAGATCCACGCCGAACAGCCGATGGCTCTCCGTCGCCGAGGGCACGGCCACGGTGACGTTCGCCCGCGGATCCTCCTGCACCTGGGCCCGCTGCAGATAGCCCGCCTCGGCCGAGTCTGGCCCATAGGGCGTGATCACGAGGTGCCAGAGCCGGCGCAGGAGGGACGCGATCATTCGGTGTGGCCACGCAGACAGGGTCGCGAGGCCCGCCGGGGCCGGTCAGGCCCCGGCGGACGCGCGGGCCAGAATCAGTCCACCAGCTTGCACGACGCCTCGACGATCGCGTCGATCTTCTCGTCGGACAGGCCGCCCTTGGCGAAGGCGTGGTTGGCCTTCACCTCGCCCCCCTTGTAGCAGACGACCGTCACGTCGGCGTCGGGGGCGATCTTGAACTCCGGCGGCCCGTTCTCCACGTCCTCGGGGATCACGAACGCCACCCGCTTGATCTCGTGCTTGGCGACGAACTCGGTGGCGGCCTGCTTCAGGCTCTCGGCGTCGGTGCCCACCATGTTCACGAACGCGGTCAGCTTCTCGTCGGCATGCTCCTCGAGCTCTTCCTCGAGCTTCTTGAGGAACTTGGCGAACGACTCGTCGGCCGAGCGGGCGAAGACCATCACAACCGGCCGGCTGCCCATCTTGCAGCGGTAGCAGAGCGTCCGGCCGTCCGCCACGCCGTCATCGGGATTGCCCGTCACCTTGGTGACCGTGAAGGCGCCGACCGTCTCGCCCACCTGCGGGCCGCTGGTCACCTCCGCCGAGGCGGTCACCGTCAGCCCGAGCACCATCGCCGCCATCACACTCGTCGCACGCAAAGCACGCATCGCTGGAAACTCCTGGTTGTCGCGGACGAGGCTGGTTCTTCCGGTCAGGGCCAGCCGCCGGCCGCATCTGCGGCCCGCTCGAAAGCCGGGCCGCGTCGAACATCGGTTGCATGATGCCGCACCGCGCGGCACCACCGCCTTCCTTGCACGAGACAGCCTATCGCGGCTACGATCGGGGTCGCAAATAAACGGGTCTGATCCGGTTCAGGTCCGGGGAATATGCCTTCTCGAGGAACGCTTGCATGGCCACCGTCACCGCCCCCCGCAAGGCCGCCCGGCCGCAGATCCGCCAGACGCAGCTTCTGATCGACGGCCAGTGGACGCCGGCCCGCAGCGGCAAGACCTTCGAGACGATCAATCCGGCGACCGAAGAGGTGATCGCCCAGGTTGCCGAGGCCGACGCCGCCGACGTCGAGAAGGCCGTGCTCGCCGCCCGCAGGGCCTTCGACGAGGGGCCGTGGCCGCGGATGGACGCCCGCGAGCGGGGCCGGATCATGCTGCGGCTGGCCGACTTGATGGAGAGCGAGATCGACGAGCTGGCGGCGCTCGAGTCGCTCGACAACGGCAAGCCGGTCAGCGATGCCAAGCTGGGCGACATCCCGCTGGCCATCAGCGTGCTGCGGTACTACGCCGGCTGGGCCGACAAGATCCAGGGGGCCACGATCCCGGTGAGCGGCAACTTCTTCTGCTACACGCGGAAGGAGCCGGTGGGCGTCGCCGGCCAGATCATCCCCTGGAACTTCCCGATCCTGATGGTGTCGTGGAAGTGGGGGCCGGCGCTCGCCGCGGGCTGCACGGTGGTGATGAAGCCGGCCGAGCAGACGCCGCTGACGGCCCTCAGGCTCGCGCGGCTGGCCCAGGAGGCGGGCGTGCCCGACGGCGTGATCAACGTGGTGCCCGGCTTCGGGCCGACGGCCGGGGCCGCGATCGTCAAGCATCCCGGGATCGACAAGGTGGCCTTCACCGGCTCGGGCGAGACCGCCCAGATCATCATGCGGCAGGCGGCCGACCAGCTGAAGCGGCTGACCTTCGAGCTCGGCGGCAAGAGCCCCAACATCGTGTTCGCCGACGCCGACCTCGACGCCGCGGCGGCCGGGGCCCACGTGGGCATCTACTTGAACCAGGGCCAGTGCTGCTGCGCCGGCTCGCGGCTGTTCGTGGAGGACAAGATCCACGGCGAGTTCGTGGAGCGGGTGGTGGCCGACAGCAAGGCCCGCCGCGTGGGCGATCCCTTCGATCCGGCCACGCAGCAGGGGCCGCAGGTGGACCGGGCCCAGTACGACAAGATCATGGGCTACATCGAGGCCGGCCAGAAGGAGGGGGCGACGCTCGCCACCGGCGGCGGCCGGGTGGGCGACCGGGGCTTCTTCATCGAGCCGACGGTGTTCACGAATGTGAAGGACGAGATGGCGATCGCCCGCGAGGAGATCTTCGGCC
>JBIKXY010000142.1:0-7890 GCA_044355515.1 Pirellulales bacterium | reverse complement strand
CGATGTCGGCTCATCACATCCTGGGGGTGGAGAAGCTCCCAAGGGTTTGGCTGTTCGCCAATGAAAGTGGTACGTGAGCTGGGTTCAGACCGTCGTGAGACAGGTCGGTCCCTATCTGCTGTGGGCGTACGAAACTTGCGAGGATTCTTCTTTAGTACGAGAGGATTTGGAAGGACGTTCCTCTGGTGTGCCAGTTGTCGCGCTAGCGGCACGGCTGGATAGCTAAGAACGGAACGGATAAACGCTGAAAGCATATAAGCGTGAAGCCCGCCTCAAGATCAGGTTTCGGAGGGTTTAACCCGAAAGTCCCCTGGAAGACGACCAGGTTGATAGGCCGGACGTGTACGTGCAGCAATGCACTCAGCTAACCGGTACTAACGGACGATTGCTTGACCACTCGTATCGAGGGCTTGCGAGCGAGCCGATTGAGTCACCCGCCTCCGCGGGTGAGATCGGTCACCAGCCCATGCCGATTACCACGACCCCTTTTTTTGTCGCCGCCCTGCGGCGGCGAACACGGTATTTTCCGGTGACCATATCTGGAAGGTCACACCCGTTCCCATCCCGAACACGGTAGTTAAGCTTCCAGAGCCGATGGTAGTGCCCAAAGCGCGAGAGTAGGTATCGCCGGAATTTTCTTCGCCCGCCCCGCACGGCCAACAGCCGTGCGGGGCGTGGTTTTTTGGTCACCGGTTGGGGAGCCGAGATAGAAGTTCTCGGACGAGCTCCAGGGGCAGGCCGACGACGTTGGAAGGGCTGCCCGAGACGAGTTCCAGGGGCACTTGGCCGTCTTGGAAGCCGCAGGCACCGGCCTTGCCTTCCCAGAGGCCAGTGTCGAGGTAGGCCGCGATGAAGGCCTCGCTAAGCGGCGGCATCAAGAGCGTGCTCTCGGCGTGTCCGGCGAGGGGCTCGCCAGGCTGCCCCGGGGCGTCGATCGACCAGAGGCAAACCCCCGACACGACCCGATGGCGCCGGCTGGAGAGGGCCCGTAGCATCCGCCGGGCGTCGTCGCGGTCTCGGGGCTTGCCGAGAACCAAGCCCTCGACCTCGCTCAGCGTGTCGCAGGCCAGCACCAGGCCCCGGGCTCCCCGGGCGATGACGGCCTCCGCCTTGGCCCGGGCCAGCCGGGTCACGAAGGCCTCGAGCGGCTCGCCCTGGCCCCGGGGGGCGGCATCGGCCTCGGCCGTCTCGGGCGGGGGCACGACCAGGAAATCCCAGCCCTCAGCACGAGCCAGTTCGGCCCGCCGGGGCGAGCCGCTTGCCAGCACGAGGCGACGGGGTGAGGCTGGGAGCATGGGCACACGCGAAGCACCGGCCGCAGGTCAGCCGCCGATCCAGATCCTGTTCGAGGATGACCATTTGATCGCGGCGGTCAAGCCGGCGGGCCTGCCCACGGCCAATGCCCCGGCCGGGCGGCCCAGCCTGTTTACCTGGCTCTCACGGCGGCTCACGGCGGCGGCCGGCGGCAGGGCCTTTGTGGGCATCGTGAGCCGGCTCGACGCTCCGGTGTCGGGTGTGGTCGTGGTAGCCAAATCGCCGGCGGCGGCGGCCAGCCTGGCGGAGCAGTTTCGTGACCGAGCCGTGGCCAAGCAGTATGTGGCCGTCGTGACGGGGCGGTTTCCCGCGCCGCTCGGCCAGTGGATCGACTGGGAAGACCTTCTCGTCCGCGGCGACGGGAAGGGCCCCTCGAGGATCGTGCCGGTCCGCACGACCGACCCCGGCGGCCAGACAGCCCGGGCCCGGGCCCGGGTGGTCCGCCGGACCGGCGAGGTGTCGCTGGTGGATCTCGAGCCGCTGACCGGCCGCCGCCATCAACTGCGGGCCCAGCTTGCCGCCCGCGGCTGCCCGATCGTGGGCGATCGGACGTATGGCAGCCGGCTGCCATTTCCGGAGCCTGGCGGGATTGCCCTGCATGCCGCCGGGCTCGTCATCGAGCATCCGTTCAGCCGATCCGAGATCGCCCTGTCGAGTCCTCTGCCCCCGACCTGGGCAAGGGGCTTCCCCAGCCTGTTTTCTCCGAGCCAGGCCGGCTGAAGCCCGGGTGGCGATCTGCCGGCCAGTGTTACACTAAGGTTTCATGAGCAACGTTGCCGACAAGCCCCGCCGCGATCTGCCCCGGTTCCGCGAGACAGCCCTGGCGAGCACCCTCATCGACGAGGCCCAACTCGCGGCCGCCGAGTCGTCGCTGGCCGGCGTGCTCGATCAGGCGATCGCCTCCCCGGCCGCCTGGGATCAGGCCGTGGCGGATCGGCTGGTCGAGACGGAGATCCTCACGGCGTTTCAGGCGCGGGAACTGCTGGCGGGGCGGAAGCGGTTCCGGTTGGGGCAATACACCGTGCTCGACGAGGTGGCCCGCGGCGGCATGGGGCAGGTGTTTCGGGCGGAGCACGCGATGATGGGCCGCGAGGTGGCCGTGAAGGTGCTGCCCCGGGCCAAGTCCACCCCGGACAGCGAGGCGGCCTTCCGCCGGGAGATGCGGATGCTCGGCCGTCTCGACCACGAGAACCTCGTGCGGGCCTACGACGCGGGCCACGACGCGATGGTCTACTATCTCGTCACCGAGCTCGTGCCCGGGCTCGATCTCAAGCGGCTGGTGCAAAAACACGGCCCGCTCGACGAGGCAGCGGCCGCGGCTGTGATCAGCCAGGCGGCCCACGGCTTGGCCTACGCCCACGAGCAGGGGCTTGTGCATCGCGACGTGAAGCCGGGGAATCTGCTCGTGATGCCCGACGGCCGGGTCAAGGTGCTCGATCTCGGTCTGGCGGGCTCGCTGCTGGAAGAAGAGTCGAGCCGCCTCGGGCGGGTGGTGGGGACGATGGACTACATCGCCCCGGAGCAGATTCGCGCGCCCGACGACGTCGGGCCGTCGGCCGACATCTACGCTCTCGGCTGCACGCTCTACTATGCCGTCACGGGACAGGTGCCGTTTCCCGGCGGCACCCGCCGCGAGAAGATGCAGCGGCACCTGTCGGCAGTGCCGACGCCGGTCGCTGAACTCGCCCCGCGCCTCGACGCCGAGTTCTGCCGCCTGATCGAGGCCATGATGGTCAAGGATCCGACGGGGCGGATCAAGACGGCGGGTGAGGTCGCGGAGCGGTTGCGGCAATGGGCGCCGGCCGGCCCCGCCGGGTTGACCGGCCAGGGCGGCTGGGGGATGCCGGAGCGGTCCTCCGAGCCACCCCCGCTGCCCGACCAGTCGTCGCGGGGTTCTTCCTGGGGTGTGCGCGGGTCCCGACAGGAGTCCCCCTGGCGGCTTCGGGATGACGACATGCAATGGCTGCAGCAGGATCGCAGGCCGGAGGCTCCGGCGGCGACGGCTCGCGAGCAGAACCCGAGCGATCTGTTCAGGGATGGCCGGTTCGATCAGCTGCTCCCGGCGGCGGGTCGGGGAGTCGTGATCTCGACGATCGTGGGCCTGGCCTTTGGCGGTGCCATGGCGGCGATCCGGCTGATGAATCCCGGGCAGTTCGACAGGCTCGTCCTGCATGTCAGTCCGCTGGTGCTGGGAGGGGGCGCATTTCTTGTGACGCTGGCCGCGCAGCTCGCCGCCGCTGCCGCCCGCGGTCGCCTCTGACGCCGACGCCCGGCCCGAAGAACCGCGGAATCCCGGCGTTCATTGACAATCCGCCCCGGCCGCCGTACGAAAAGGCCTGGTTCCGGACGGGTAGCTCAGTTGGTAGAGCAACGGACTGAAAATCCGTGTGTCGCCGGTTCGATTCCGGCCCCGTCCACTCGGCCAGTTCAGGCCGCATGCCATCGGTCGGCTGTCGTCCGCGGACGTCTCACCTGAGTTCGCCCTGGAGCGTCAGCACCAGCCGGCGGGGGCCGCCGTGATCGCGGTGCTCGCAGAGAAAAATGCCCTGCCAGGTGCCGAGGCAGAGCCGGCCCGCCGCGATCGGCACGCTCACGGCCGCGCCCAGCATGGCCGATTTCACATGGGCCGGCATGTCGTCTGGGCCCTCGGCCGTGTGGGCGTAGGGAAAATCCTCGCGGGCGATCTCGCTCAAGGCCAGTTCCAGATCGCGGGGCACGTCGGGATCGGCGTTCTCGTTGAGGCAGAGGCTGGCCGATGTGTGCTGGAGAAACACGTGCAGGAGCCCCACGCGAATCTGCCCCAGCTCGGGCAGCGCGGCCTCGATCTCGGACGTGATCAGATGAAAGCCGCGCTGCCGCGGGGCCAGCCGCAGCTGGTGCTGGATCCAAGCCATCCTGCGCTCCTTCAGCCGGAGAACACCGCCGGCAGCATCCGGACGAGCGGCCAGAGACCCCGGCCGCCCTGCGCGATGCCCGCATAGACGTCGACCAGGCCGCGGGCCAACGTCGCCCCATGCCGGTGCCAGGGAAACCAGGCCGGCAGCAGCCGCGGCGCGAGCGGGGCCCGGACGATCGTGTTGTGCACCAGCGGCAGGAGCAGCGGATCGTGCACGAAGCCGATCCCGCTCCGCGGCTCCACGAGCGTGGCCCCGGGATAGCCGCCCCAGGGCACGCTCGCGAACGAGTAGGCGAGCGCCGACCAGGTGTTGATAGCGACGACGCCGAAGGGGAGGTGCTCCACGAGCAGCTCGATTCGGGATCGGTCGTGCGCGGGAAGCGAGTCGGGCAGGGTGACGCTCGCCGCGAGCGAGCCCGGCAGCCTGGCCACGAGCTCGTGCACGCCGGCGCAAAAACCCTCGATCGAGTCGCCCGCGAGCGGCAGCTCCGCCGCCACCGGCACGAACCACTCCCGTTCGATCAGCTGCGAGTCGCCCCTCGGATCGATGCCCGTCCGAAACGTCCAGGGCAGCGTGCCGTCGGCCGGCGTTGCCCGGCCCGCGACCGCCGCCCAGGCAGCCGCCGCGCCCGGATACCACGCCATCCGCGGCGAGGCCGCGGCCAGCCGGCTCTGCACAAGGCCCAGGAATGCCTCCCGCTGCTGCCACGACCGGGCGGTGACCACGAGCTTGGTGGCGATGCAGTTGAACGAGGTGTTGTTGGCGATCGAGGCAGCCACCATGTCGGCCTGGCGGGCGAGCGCCTGCGGCGAATACCGGCCGGGCACGATGAACCAGGGCGTCACATTGCCCAGCTCGCAGGTGATCGACTGGGCGAGCCGAGGCGGCCCGTGCCGATCGCGCTGGCCCCACACGATCGCCTCGAACGCGGCCGAGCCGCCGGTCAGATGCACGTGGCCGACCTGCGGCGCGGCGACCGCCGCCTCCACCAGTTCGGGGCCACCGACGTGGATCGCGAGCAACCCCGCCCCCACCAAGGGCGCGAGCGCCTCGGCGAGCACCGGCGCGAGCGGGGCATGGAGCGGATGGAGCTTCAGCAGCACGGCCCGGCCGTGCTCGAAGATCTGGCTGATGCAGTCGCCCGGGGCCAGCCCCGTGACGTTGCCGGCGCCCAGCACAAGGGCCACGCCTCCGGCCCGCGGCCGCCGGGCCGCCTCCTCTCGCCAGGAACGCAGGAAGACCTCGACACCGCCGGGATCGACGCAGCGGACGGTCGCCCGGTGGCCGGGGAAGATCGCCGCGTCGTGGAGCGATCCACTCGGGCCGTGAGCAGGCAGCGGCTCGACCTCGATTCGGGCGACGTCGCTCCCGCGGTGGGCGAGCCGCGGCGGCCGGGGCAGACGGGGCAGACCGGTGCGGCTGATGTCAGCGAGCGAGCCCGCGGTGAGAAGCAACAGCCGAAGCGTGCCGAGCGGCCCGGTCGCCGTCTCCTCGGCCCGGACGGCGGGGTTGGCCGCCGGGCCGGCGACCTCTTTGATGGCCAGGGCGGCCGCCACCCACGCGTCGGCCGTCACCGCGGTGCTCCGGGCCGCTTCCAGCGCCAGCTGACTCCTCGCCGCGGCCGGCTGCCCGGCCCAGGCGGCCGCCCCACTGGCAAGGCGGCCGATGTCGGCTGTGAGATCGATCATGTCGGGTGCACGAGCCTGGGTTCCCGGAGCACTATACGCATTCCCGACCGTCCGCCTCAGCGGTCGCCGGCCGCGGGCTCCTCGAACGGGCCCGCCAGCACGGCCTCGGGCCGGTCGCGGCGGCCGGCCTCGTCGATCACCACCTTCGCCTGCGCGACCAGCTCCGCGGGGATCCGCCAGGCCTGCCGATCGATTCCGGGGGCGACGAGGTTCACGGTCAGCCGGGGCGGAATCTCGCGGGCCGTCTCGCCGATCGGCACGGTGGCCGGATCGCGGCCGTCGAGCAGGTCGCCCGCCAGCCGGCCCGCCAGCAGCCCCACCTCGCGGAAGTCGAAGCCCACGTCGAAGAGCGTGCCGCGGTCTGGCTTGCCGGGCACCACCGTGAACACCGGCACCCCGGCCTTCGCGGCCACGTCCACCACCGAGTCGCAGACGCTGGCCACGGTCGTGTCGCCCGGAATGAAGATCGCCTCCGCGCCGCGGGCGATCGTCGCCTGCACCGCCTCGACCACGCCCGAGGAGTTTTCCACGGCCGCCTCCAAGAGCTCGATCCCGCGGCCGCGGCAGGAAGCCCGGGCGAGCTCCATGAACCGCCGCGAGTTGCTCTCGGAGGGATTGTGGGCCACGCCGACCCTCGCCACGCGCGGATTGATCCGCTGCAGGATGCCGAAGGTCGCGTCCACCGGGGCGAGGCTGCCGTAGCCGACCAGGTGCCGCGGGTGCACGAGCGGGTCGGCCCGGTCGAGGCCGACGCCCGTGGAGAAGGGGTCGGCGACGGCCGCGAAGACATGCATCACCCGCCCCCGCTCGTTGGCCGTGGCCACGGCCTGGAGCGAGGGCGTGCTCGAGGTGAGCACCATGTCGAAGCCGCCGCCGGTGATCTCGCGGGCGATCGCATTGGCCTGGGCCATGTCCCCCTCGGCGTTGAACTGCCGGATCGTGACGGTGTCGCCGTCCCGCCAGCCCTTCTCGGCCAGGCCCTCGAGCATTCCTGTGACCGCGTCGTCGAGCACGGGGGTGCTCACCTGCTTGAGCACGGCCACGGCCGGCCGGCTGCGGCGGGTGCCCGCCTGATCGGTGAAGAGCAAGAGCGCCGACGCCCCGACCAGGAGCGCCGCCGTGGGCAGCGACCGGCGAAGAAACGAGGCGAACGATGGGGATGTCATGGATTCAGCGATAGGTGGCGGCAAGGGTCCGGGCGGCCGCGTCGTCGAGCTGGTCGGCCCGCCGCAGGCGGTCGAACCGGTCGGCGATCGCCTCGGCCGTGAGCCGGCGTTTGGCCGGCCCGGCGACGTCGAGGGCGATGCGCCCGCGGTGAATGAGCAGGAGCCGGTCGCCGAGCGAGGCCGCCTGGGCGAGCGAGTGGGTGACCATCAGCGCCGTCAGGCCGCCCGCGCGGATGATCTGCGACGTCGCCTGCACCACGCGGTCGGCGGCGGCCGGGTCGAGGGCAGCGGTGTGCTCGTCGAGCAGGAGCAACTCGGGGCGTCGCCAGGTGGCCATCACGAGCGTGACGATCTGCCGCTGGCCGCCAGAGAGCGAGCCGATCGGCTGGTCGAGCCGCCCCTCGAGGCCGGGCACGATCCGCCCAAGCCGCTCGGCCGCCTCGGTCCGCAGGGCCCGCGTGGTCGCCCAGTCGAGGCCGGCCGGCAGGCCGCGGCGGGCGGCCACGGCGATGTTTTCGAGCACGCTCAGGCTGCCGGCCGTGCCGGCCCGCGGATCCTGGAACACGCGGCCCACGAGCGCCGCCCGGCGATGCTCGCTCCAGCGGGTGATGTCGCGGCCGGCGAGCTCGATCCGGCCGCCGTCGAGGGCCACCGTGCCGGCGATCGCGCCTAGGAGCGTGCTCTTGCCCGACCCATTGGTGCCCACCACCACCACGAACTGCCCCGCGGGGATCGCGAGCGTGATGCCGTCCACCGCGCGGACAACCGGCCCGCCGGGGGAGGTGAAGGCGACGGTGGCAGCGGTGAGCGAAAGCATGTCGAGTC
>JBIKXY010000141.1:0-7896 GCA_044355515.1 Pirellulales bacterium | reverse complement strand
CAGTCCGAGCAGGGCCGGGAAGAACCCGCCACGGCACGGGAGGCCGGCTTTTGGAGACTCAAAAACCATTTTTTGGGGCATCAAAAGCCTGAGAATACCCCATCTCTCGCAGGTCGCACAACCGGAATCAGCCGCCGGCCGCGCCGGCCGGGCTGGATCCCGTCCGCCGGCGCGTTGACCATTCCGGAGTGCATCCTTAAGGTCACAGCGGTGGCGGCAGCGTTACGAGATCGCGGAGTGGCCCGTGTCGAGCACCTACTTCAAGCGGTTTCGGATGGAGGCCGACCTCGACCTCCCCCGGTCGGTGCCGGCCCTGCCTCCGGGCTATCGATTCGTCCCCTGGAACGAGGCCGTGATCGACGTCCATGCCCGGACCAAGTTTCGGGCGTTTCGCGACGAACTCGACGCGATCGTTTTTCCCTGCCTGGGCAACCTCGACGGCTGCCGCCGGCTGATGCGCGAGATCCGGGGCAAGTCGGGGTTTCTGCCGGCCGCCACCTGGCTGATCGCCCGGGGCCAGACCCCCGAGTCGCTGCAGTGGTGCGGCACGATCCAGGGCGTGGCCGAGCGGGGGGGCTTGGGCATGATCCAGAACGTGGGCGTGGTGCCCGGCCACCGCGGCCTGGGCCTGGGCCGCTGCCTGGTGGAGCGGGCCGCGGCCGGCTTTCGGATGCACGGCCTGGGCCGGGCGGCCCTCGAGGTCACCGTGGACAACGGCCGGGCGATGCGGCTCTACCAGCAACTGGGTTTCCGGCGGACGCGGACCGTGTACAAAGCGGTGGAGTCAGCGACGGCTGAGCCGGCCCTGGAGCCCGTCGGGGCGATGCTGTAGGAGCGGTAATCGTCGGACCCGGTCGGCGAAGGCCACAGGCGACGCCCGGCCCCCACAGGCACCATCTTGAAGCAGCAGCTCCACTCCGCGACGCTCGACAACGGCATCACGCTCCTGGGCGAGTCGATGCCGGGCGTGGAGTCGGTGGCCGTGGCGTTTCACGTGCCGGCCGGGAGCATCCACGATCCGCCGGGCCGCTGCGGGCTGGCCACGCTCGCCGGCGAGCTCTGCCTCCGCGGCGCGGGCGACCGCACCAGCCGGGAGGTGGTCGAGGCCCTCGAGGGTGCCGGGGTGACCTGGGGCCACACCGTCTCCACCACCCACACGAGCACCTTCGGCGGGATGGTGGCCCGGCAGCTGCCCGCGGTGCTGCCGGTCTACGCCGACATCATCCGCCGGCCGCGGCTGCCGGCGACGGAGTTCGAGGCGGCCCGCGACATGGTGCTGCAAAACCTCGCCGGCCTGGAGGACGACCCGGCCCATCGCACCCTGGCCGCGCTGCGGCGGCTGCACCTGCCGAGCCCGTGGGGCATGCCCACCGAGGGCATCTCGGGCGAGGTGGAGGCGGTTGCGCCGGCCGACGTCGAGGCCTTCGTGGCCGCGCGGATGCAGCCGGCGGGGATGATCGTGGCGGTCGCCGGCCGGCTCGACTGGGACGATGTGGTGAGCCAGCTCACGGCGCTGTTCCGCGACTGGCGGGGCGAGCCCGCGGCAGCGGTGATCACCGGCCCCCGCGGACCGCACGTGGGTCATGTGCCCCATGACTCGCAGCAGACCCACGTCGCCCTCGGCTGGTCGGTGCCGCCGGTCTCCGACGACGAGTCGGCGATCTGCCGGGCGGTGCTCACGATCCTCGGGGGCGGCACGAGCTCGCGGCTGTTCACGGAGGTCCGCGAGAAGCGGGGACTCTGTTACGGCGTCTCCGCCGGCTACTCGAGCCAGCGGGATTTCGCCACCGCCGTCTGCCATGCCGGCACCACCGCGGCCCGGGCCCAAGAGACGCTCGACGTGATGCTTGCCGAGATCGACCGCCTGCCCGGCTCGATCGAGGCCGACGAGCTCGAGCGGGTCAAGGCGAAGGTGGCCAGCGGACTCGTGATGCAGCAGGAGTCGTCCACCGCGCGGGCCGGAGCGCTCGCCAGCCAGTGGTATCACCTCGGCCGGGTGCGCTCGCTCGAGGAGGATCTCGCCCGCTACGACCGGCTCGACGTGGCGATGCTCGAAGACTGGCTGGCCTCCCGCCCGCCCCGCGACCTGTCGGTGGTCTCGCTCGGCCCCGAGCCCCTGGAGATTCCCGGTGCCGTTTCTGCATGAGCGACTGCCCAACGGGCTCGACGTGGTGGCCGAGACGAGCGAGGCGGCCGTCTCGACGAGCGTCGGCTTTTTCGTGGCCACCGGGGCCCGCGACGAGGGGCCGGGCATCGAGGGGGTGAGCCACTTCCTCGAGCACATGGCCTTCAAGGGGCCGCCGGGCCTGTCGGCCGAGGAGATCAACCGCCGCTTCGACCGGCTCGGCGCGGCGGTCAACGCCTTCACGAGCGAGGAAGACACCGTCTACCACGCGGCGGTGCTGCCGAAGTATCAGCATGACGCGGTGGAACTGCTCGCCGGCCTGCTGCGGCCCGAACTGCGGGCCGACGACTTCGCCACCGAGAAGCAGGTGATCCTGGAAGAGATCCGGATGTATGACGATCAGCCCCCGTTCGGGGCCGATGATCGCTGCCGGGCCGCCTTCTTCGGTTCGCATCCGCTGGCCGCGAGCGTGCTGGGTACGGTCGAGTCGGTCGGCGGGCTCGAGGCCGAGGCGATGCGGCGCTACCATCGGCGGTGCTACGCTTCAGACCGGATCGTGCTGGCGGCCAGCGGCGCGGTCGATTTTCCCGCGCTCGTGGAGCAGGCCAGGCGACTGTGCGGCGGCTGGGAGCCGGCCGCCGCCGGCCCGCGGGCCGTGCCCGGCAGGCCGCGGGCGGCCGCCCGCCCGGGCGTGGAGCGGATCGCGAAGCCGGCCGCCACGCTCGGCTACGCGGTGCGGATGGCGGCCGGCCCCGCCGAGACCGAACCCGACGCCGACCGCTGGGCGGCGGCGGTGCTGGCGGTCGTGCTGGGCGACTCGTCGGGCAGCCGGCTCTATTGGTCGCTCGTCGATCCGGGGATCGCCGAGCAGGCGGCGCTCGGCCACCACGACTTCCTCGACGCCGGGCTCCTGATCACGCAGCTCTCCTGCGAGCCGGAAGAGGTGGACGGGCTGCTGGAACGGATCCTCGACCTCTACGCGACGGCCGCCCGCGACGGGATCACCCCCAAGGAGTTCGAGCAGGCCCGCAACAAGCTGGCCGCGCGGGTGGTGCTGGCCGGCGAGCGGCCCCGGCGGCGGCTCTTCGACGTGGGCCTCGAGTGGTCGCACCGCCGCCGCTACCGCCCCGTCGCCCAGGCCCTCGCCGACGTGGAGGCGATCACGCTCGACGACGTGCACCGGATCCTCGCCGCCTGGCCCTTGGACGCCCCGTCAGCCACGGTGATCGCCGGCCCCGAGGGCTGAGGGGCTTTGATACCCCAGGTAAGGGCGGGCATAATCAGGGATTCCCGGAGCCCCCCATGCCTGTCCTTTTCGCCGACGCCAATCGCTGGCTGATCCCGCTGCCACCGGTCTGGCTGCTCGGCGCGGCGGCGATGCTCGTGATGCTCGCCGCACTGGCCGGCTGGGGCATCCTCCGGCTGGTCGCGCCGCGGCTGGCGGCGGAGGCACGGGCCTCGCTCGGCGACGGCTTTCTCGGGCCGCTGGCCTGGCTGCTCGTGGCCTTCGCGGCCGTCGCCGTCGCCTTCACGCCGCTGTTGGGCCTGCCGCTGCCCCCCGACTTCACGCTCGCCGATTCGGCACCGCTGGCCCAGTTCGGCCGGTCGCTCGGGCGGATGACCTCGGCCAACGACTTTCGCCAAGCGGTCACCGTCGCCCCCGGCGCGAAGCTCGCGGGGATCTCGCTGCCGCTGCGGCCGCAGGAACTCGCCCGACTGGAACTCGAGAGCGACCAGCCGCTGGTCGTGCGGACCCAGCAGCCCGTGGCGGGCTTCGCGCTCGCCAAAGACACCGACCTCGTGCTCGAGGCGGGCAAGCCCTGGATCTGGCAGCGGACCGCCGGGGTCACGAATCCATTCCTCGGCGCGACCGCGAAGCTCGAGGCCACCAACGACACCCGGTCACCGGCCCGGCTCGACGTCCGCTGGCAGTTGGTGCCCGAGCATCCGCAGGCGGCGATCCTTCCCTGGGCCTTCATCGTCCTGGCCGCCATCGTGGCAGCCTACGCCGTGTTTCGGCTGGCCTGCGGCCGCATGGCGGCGATCGCGGCAGCCACCACCAAGGAGGCGATCGGCCAGCCCTTGTTCGCCGTGGTGGTCGTGGCCGGGATCGTCCTGATCCTGGGCTTCGTCGTGATCCCCTACAACACGTTCGGCGAAGACGTGAAAATGTACAAGGACAGCGGCCTGACGCTGATCAAGGTGCTGACGCTGCTGCTCGTGGTCTGGTCCGCCGGGGTGGCCGTCTCGGAGGAGATCGAGGGCCGCACCGCGCTGACGGTGCTTTCCAAGCCGCTGACCCGCTGGCAGTTCGTGTTGGGGAAGTTCGCGGGCTTGGTGCTCGTGGCCCTGCTCGTGTTCCTGATCCTGGGGAGCGTGCTGTTGGCGATGACCAACTTCAAGGTGGTCTACGATGCCCGCGAGGCGGCCAAGGTCGATCCCGTCTGGTGGGACTGCGCCGCCGAGATGGTGACGGTCGTGCCGGGGCTGGCCCTGGCCTTCCTGGAGACGGTGGTGATGGCGGCGATCGCCCTGGCGGCCTCGACGCGGCTGGGCACGGTGGCCAACCTGATCCTTTGCTTCGCCGTCTACGCGCTCGGCCACCTGGTGCCGCTCGTGGCACAGTCGAGCGTGGGCAAGTTCGCGATCGTGCGGTTCACTGGTCGGTTGTTCGCCACGATCCTGCCGGTTCTGGACCACTTTACCGTGGAGGCGGCGGTGGTCGGCGGGGTGCCCGTGCCCTGGGAATACCTCGGCTGGGCCGGGCTCTACGCGGCGGTCTATTCGGCCGTCGCGATCCTCGTGGCCCTGGTGCTTTTCCAGCACCGCGACCTCGCCTGACCGCTCAGCGAACGAGGCCGGTGCGGGCGGTGACACCGAGCATCGTCAGGTCGGCCGTGGAGGAACCGGGCAGCGACCACCAGCCGGCGTCGGCACCCCGCACGGCCTGGGCCTCCGCCTGGCCGTCGATGAAGAAGGTCAGCCCCTTGCCAAACCGTCGTTCCACCCGCGGCCCGACGGCCACGCCGATCAGGCTCGACTCCGGCCCCGGCGCCAGGGTCGTCCGCAATTCGAGCGACTCGCTACCCTGCCGGCGGTCCTGGCCCAGGCCGATGCGGCCGGTCCAGCGGGAGGGGCCGGACATGATCGCGGACGGGTCGGCCTGCATGCCCGCCGCCACGTCGAACCGGTCGATCCGGCTGCGCAGCTCCGCCGCCAACGGGCCGGGCGTGGCCTGCGGTCCGCTCGGACCGCTGACCGAGATACCCTTGAACTCGACCGGAGGCTGCAGCAGATCGGTCGGCTCGGTGCCCACCCGCCGCAGGGCCTCCGCCACCGAGCCGGCTCCCTGAAAGCCGGCCAACCCCAGATCCTCGAACACCACCGGCGGCGGGTCGGTCGCGAGGGCCGGTGCGGCCAGCAAGGCCACGGCCAACGCCCAGCCGGGCACCGCCTGAAGACCGGCGGGCCGACGGCGGCGGGCGGCGATGTGCGTCGCGGCTGTATTCATCTCCATCTCGCTCTCTGTATCGACAGGATCGAGCCACCGAGTCGCGTTTCGACCCGACCGGCTGGGGAAGGAATGACGGTCAGCCGGTCTTGCGGCGGGGGAACAGGGGGATTGTCGCGGGTCGGGGATGGCCCGCATGCCGCCCGCCGCCGAATCGCGTGCAGTCGAGCGCCGCGAGCACCCGCTCAGCCACCTCGACTGCCGCGGCCCCTGCGGTCGCCGGCACCAGCGGCGCGGCAGCCCCCCGGATCGCCGCCAAGAGGTCGTCGTGTTCGGCGACGATCGCGTTGGCATCGGGCGCGGTCACCGTCTCCCGCGGAAGGATCTCCGTGAAAAACCGGTCCTTGAGCGGCATCCGCTCGGCGGCCGGCACGGCGGCCGCGACGAAGCTGCCGGCGCGAACGGCGGCCGACGGAGCGACCAGCTCGACCGATTTGGCCGTGAGGTCGGCGGCGACCATGCCCCCGGTGCCCCACATCGACACCGTTCGCTCGGCCCGCGGGCTGATCCGCGAGGCGGCGAGGTCGGCGATCAGGCCGCTTTCGAACACGAGCCTGGCACGGACGGCGTCCTCGTGTCCGCCCGTGGCCACGAGCCCGTGGGCCTCGACCCGCTCGAGTCGGCCGGGGTCGAGCGAGAGCACCAGATCGATGTCGTGGATCATGAGATCGTGGACCACGCCCGCGTCGAGCGAGCGGAAGGTGAAGGGGGCGAGCCGGCGGGCCTCGATGGCGGTCACCTCGCCGGCCCGGGCGACGGCCGCCTGCCAGGCGGGATTGAACCGTTCCACATGGCCGACCGTGACGGTCCGGCCCAGCCGCCGGGCCGTGGCGACGATCAGCCGGGCGTCGTCCACCGTGACGGCCAGCGGCTTCTCGATCAGGAGATCGACGCCCGCCTCGAGCAGCGGCACCGCCACCTCCGTGTGCAGCGCGGTCGGGGCGGCGATCACGACCGCCTCGGCCCGGCCCACGACCGCGGCCGGCTCGGCCAGGGCCTGGCAGCCATGGGCCGCCGCGACTCGCTCACGCGCCTCCGGCGAGGGATCGACCACCGCCACGAGCTCCGCGTCGGCGCGGGCCGCCAAGAGCCGGGCATGAATGGTGCCCAGGTGCCCGCAGCCCACCACCGCCACCTTGATCCGTGTCATGCCGCCCTCCGTTGGTCGCGGGACCGCCCGTGCCGTCCCTGCTGCTGCCGGGAGAGAAACCCGAGCAGTTCTTCCACCGCCGGCCGCAACGAGCCCTGGTTGCGAAGCAGCTCCCGGGCCGGCTCGAGCCCCACCTTCGCCCGATACAGCAGCCGGTGGGCTTCGGCAATCGCCTCGATCGTTTCGCGGTCGAAGCCGCCCCGCTTGAGCGCCACCACATTGATGCACCGCGGCCGGGCCGGCGCCCCCTCGCAGAGCATGAAGGGGGGCACGTCGTGGAGCACCCGTGACAGACCGGCCACGAACGACCAGCTGCCGATCGTGGTCCAGTGATGCACCGCCACCGCTCCCGAGAGCGAGGCCCGGGCATGGACCCGGACATGCCCCCCCAGCAGCGTGCCGTTGGCGATCGTGACATGATCGCCGATCCGGCAGTCGTGGGCCACGTGGCAGGCCGCCATCAGGAAGGTGCCGTTGCCGACCGTCGTGACCCCCTCCTCCTTCTCGCTGGCCCGGTTGATCGTCACCCCCTCGCGGATCGTGTTGTCGTCGCCGATCTCGACCCGCGTGGGCGAGCCGCGATAGCTCACATCCTGCGGCTCTCCCCCGATCACGCAGTTGGGAAAGATCCGATTGCGGGCCCCGATCACCACGCGACCCATGAGCGTGACGTGGTTCTCGAGCACCGTGCCGGGG
Organism: Pirellulales bacterium; assembly: GCA_044355515.1. Taxonomy (GTDB): domain Bacteria; phylum Planctomycetota; class Planctomycetia; order Pirellulales; family UBA1268; genus QWPN01. Next base: position 414 of record JBIKXY010000141.1, on the reverse strand, counting down.
CCGATCACCGCCTCGCCTGAGACCACGCAGTGCGGCCCGATCCGGACACCCGGAGCGAGCTCGGCCCGTGGATCGACGATCGCCGCGGGATGAACCACGGCCGGACCGCCGGCAGGGGCGACCGGCAGCACCGCTTCGAAAGGCAGGTGGTCGCCCATCGCCACGTCAGGCCGAGGCCCGCCTTTCGCAGAGGTCTCGCAGCCGGGCCGCGAGCATGGCGTTGAGCTTGTGGCCGCTGCGACAAGCCCGGACGTGGGCGTGCACGGGCCGGCCAGCCAGCGCCAAGTCACCCACGAGGTCGAGCACTTTGTGCCGAACGCATTCGTCGGGCCAGCGAAGCGGATTGTCGATCGGCCCGTCGGCATTGAACACCACGAGATCACGAACGGTGACGCCCCGGGCGAGGCCTGCCGC
>JBIKXY010000140.1:0-7932 GCA_044355515.1 Pirellulales bacterium | reverse complement strand
CATCCGTCTTCCTACCTGCCTCGTCGTTCATCACCCAATGCTTTGCCGGCCCGAACGGCGCCGCGGAAGGTCCGCTGCCGCAATCGGGTTGGTCCGAGGGCTTTTGCGATGCGCCTGCTGCTGAAGGTTCTTTCCTCGTGCGTGCCCAACGTTCTCGTGCTGGGATCTCTGGGTCTGTTGGCTTTCTACGGTCACGAGACCGAATGGACGTTCCTGCCCAGTGAGTACGGCAAGCATCATGCCCAGCACCACGACGAGTCCGCCGAAGCACACCATGTCCATGCCGCCGATCACGCCGTGGCAACCGGTGCTGAGGACACGGCAGCCCCGACTCCCGAGGAGACCGCACCGGCGGCTCCCCAGGCTGCCGGCCCCATCGCGTCAGCGGCGGCGCAGGACCACATTCATGTCGACTCCGAGACACAAGGGGACTCTTTCATCAACGTCCGCCCGGTGATCGTTCGGCAGATGGAGGAATACGTGGTCGCGCCTGGCGCAATGACGTATGTGCGCGACGGTGTCGCGGCACTGGCGGCCCGCGTGCCAGGCACGGTCTGGCGGGTTGAGAAGCGACTCGGTGACACCGTCCGTCAGGGCGAAATCCTCGTCATTCTCGATGCCTGCGCGGTGGGCGACGCGAAGGCGGCGTTCCTCGAGTCGCTCGTCTCCGCAGAGTTGAAGCAACTCACCGTGCACCGGCTCGAGTCGGCGGGCGAGGCCGTCGCGGCCAAGCAGTTGGCCGAGGCCCGTTCGGCCCTTCGTCAGGCGATCGTGACCCGCTTCAACGCGCAGCAGGCGCTCATCAACCTCGGGTTTTCGATCCGCCATGAAGACTTTGACGGCCTGTCCGACATCGACCGCAGCAGCAAGATCCACTTCCTCGGCCTGCCGGCCACACTGGTCGACACGCTGGATCCCGCGTCCACCTCGGCGAACCTCATCCCCGTCGTGGCGCCCTTCGACGGCGTGGTGATCAAGAGCGATGTCGTCCGCGGCGAAGTCGTCTCCCCGGAGCGGTCCGAGCTCGCGATCGCCGACATCAACAAGATGCTGCTGCGGCTCAACATCAACAAGGAGGATGCTCTCCGCGTCGCGGTCGGCCAGCCGATCGAGTACACCGCCGACGGGATTCTCGGAACCCTCAACTGCAAGGTGAACTGGATCAGCACCGAACTGGACGACAAGACCCGCACGCTGCAGGCGCTTGCCGAGGTCGACAATCCTGTGGTCGACGCCGACGGCGACGGGATCAGCCACCGGCTGCTCAAGGCCAATACGTATGGGGTCGGCAAGATCCGGGTGCGGAGCCAGCCCGTGGCCATGGCCGTGCCGGCTATGGCCGTCCAGTGGGACGGAAAGAAGCACCTCGTATTCGTCGAGGAGCGTGCGGGCGATGAGGATGCTGCCGCCACGACCTACTCCCAACGGGTCGTGGTGCCCGGCACGGTCGACGACGGGTTCGTCGAGATCATCAAGGGAGTCGAGAGTGGCGAACTGGTCGTCGTTGACGGAAGCCACATGCTGAAGTCGGAGATGATGACGCGGAGACTGACCTCCAACACGCCGTAACTTCAGGTACCATCCTGTCGGCCGTGCCGGAGCACGCGTTCCGGCACGGCCTGGTTTTTTTGCCGGCTCGGATCGGGCGGATCCCATGTTGAACGGCATTATCAGCGCCTCGATGAACAGCCGGCTGGCTGTTCTGGGAGGCGTTCTCCTGTTGACGGTGGCGGGCGTCTCGGCCTTGATGACGCTCAACGTCGACGCGTTTCCCGACACCACGCCGATCCAGGTGCAGATCAACGCCGCGGCGCCGTCGATGGTGCCCGAGGAGGTCGAGAAGCTCATCACGTTTCCGGTCGAACTTGCCCTCGGCGGCCTCCCGGGGCTGCAGGGGATACGCTCGATCTCGCAGTTCGGCCTGTCGCAGGTGGTCGTCACCTTCTCCGACGGCACGAACATCTACTTCGCCAGACAGCAGATCGCCGAGCGGCTCTCCGGGCTCGAGATGCCCCCCGGAGTTCCGCGGCCGGAGATGGGGCCGGTCTCGACCGGGCTGGGAGAAGTCTTTCACTTTACGATCGGCCCCAAGGACGGATCCGAGCAGGCGCTCACCGACGCCCGCACCACGCTCGACTGGCGGGTGAAGCCGGAGCTGCGGCAGGTCCCCGGCACCGCCGAGATCAACAGCTGGGGCGGCCTCAAGAAGCAATACCAGGTGCTCCTCAATCCCGACCGGCTTTCGAAGCACGACCTCGACTTCGACGAGGTCGTGGCGGCGCTCGAGGCGAACAACCTGAACGTCGGCGGCGGCAACATCAACCGCCGCGGCGACATGCTCCTTGTCCATGGCGTCGGCCGCACGACGAACGTCGAGCAGATCAAGAAGATGATGATCGCGGCCGAGGACGGCGTGCCGATCCGGCTCGAGGACATCGGCGAGGTGATCGTCGGCCACGAGATCCGTCGCGGCACGGTGACCGCCAACGGCGAGGGGGAGGTGGCCCTCGGCCTCGGCTTCATGCGGATGGGTGAGAACAGCTACACGGTCACCAGGAGCCTCGCCGATCGATTCGACCGCTACGTCAACGACCAGCGCGACAAGCAGGGCACTCTCATCTCCGCCAGCCAGCTGCCGGAGGGGATGACAGCCGAAACGGTGTACGACCGGACGCAACTGGTCGACAAGGTCATCGCGACGGTCCGCAAGAATCTGGCCGAGGGCGCGCTGCTCGTCGTCGCGATCCTGTTCATCTTCCTGGGGAACCTGCGGGCCGGCCTGATCGTGGCGAGCGCGATCCCGCTGTCGATGCTGTTCGCCTTCCTGGGAATGTCGCGCGCAGGGATCGCAGGCAGCCTGCTCAGCCTGGGGGCGCTCGACTTCGGCCTCGTGGTCGACGGCGCGGTCGTGACGATCGAGAACGTCGTGCGGCGGCTGTCGCATAACACGTCGGGTCGCCAACGGTTCGACGTGATCCGCGACGCCTGCTGCGAGGTCGCCAAGCCGGGCCTGTTCGGAGTCCTCATCATCATGATCGTCTATCTGCCGATCGTGGCGCTCGAGGGGGTGGAAGGCAAGCTGTTCCGTCCGATGGCCCTGACGGTGGTGTTCGCCCTGGCCGGGTCGCTGCTGCTCACGCTGACCGTGATCCCCGTGCTGGCGAGCCTGCTGCTCCCGAAGCAGATGAGCGAGACCGAACCGCTGTTGGTGAAGGGGTTGGCGGTCCTCTATCGACCGCTCCTGGCGACCGTCATGGCCCGGCCAACTATCGTGCTGGGGGCGATGGCGATCATGCTGGCGGTGGCCCTCTCGATCGCGATGCGGCTCGGGGGCGAGTTCGTGCCGCGGCTCAACGAGGGCTCGGTCGTGATCGGGATCCTCCGGCCGCCGGGCACGAGCCTCGAGCAGTCGATCAAGATCAATACCGAGATGGAGAAGATGATCCTCCGGGAGTTCCCCACGGAGGTCGAGCGGTGCTGGTCGCGGCAGGGGGCGCCGGAAGTCGCCACTGATCCCGGCACGATCGAGAGCACCGACATCTTCATCATGCTCAAGCCCCGGGAGTCCTGGGAGAAGATCGTCGAACTCGAGCGGGAAGTCGACGGCGTGAAGACGACGGTGACCAAGCGGGTCGAGTCGCAGGAGGAGCTGGTCGAGGCCCTCAGCAGGGAGGTCGACAAGTTTCCCGGCCAGATCGTGTTCTTCACCCAGCCGATCGAGATGCGGATCAACGAGATGATCTCAGGCGTGCGGGCCGACGTGGCGGTGAAGCTGTTCGGCAAGGATCTCGACACCCTTATCGCCAAGGGCCGCGAGATCGAGGATGTCTTGCGGTCGATCCCCGGCGCCGCCGACCTCACGACCGAGCAGATCAAGGGGCAGCCCGTCCTCCGGGTGAAGATCGACGAGGACAAGATCGCCCGCTACGGCATCTCCCGGAAGAGTGTCCTCGACGTGGTCGAATCGATCGGCGGCAAGGTCGTGAGCGAGATCATCGAAGACGAGCTGCGGTTTCCCTTGGCGATCCGCCTGCCGCAAGAACTGCGGACCTCCCCCGAGACGATCGCGAAGCTCACGCTCACCACGGCCTCGGGCGAGCGTATCCCCCTGTCCCGCGTGGCCACGGTCGAGGAGACGGTCGGCGCCCGCGTCATCTCGCGCGAGTGGAGCGAGCGTCGCATCACCATCCAATGCAACATCCGCGGCCGCGACATGGCCGGCTTCGTCCAGGATGCCCAGCGGGAGATCGCCAAGCGGGTGGATCTCGGCAAGGGTTACCGGATCGCGTGGGGCGGTCAGTTCGAAAACCTCGAGCGGGCCACCAAGCGGCTGCAGATCGTCGTGCCGATCGCGATGGTGTTGATCATCGTCATGCTCTACATGACCTTCGGGAACCTGTTCGACTCGATGCTCGTGTTCACGAGCGTGCCGTTTGCCTGCATCGGAGGCGTGATCACGCTCTTCCTGCGGGAGATGCCGTTCTCGATCTCCGCCGCCGTCGGCTTCATCGCCCTGTCGGGAATCTCGGTGCTCAACAGCCTCGTGCTGGTGGAGTTCATCCGGCACCTCAAGGATGAAGGCAAGCCGCTGCACGAGGCGATCTTCGAGGCCGCCGTGACGCGGCTCCGCCCCGTGCTCATGACGGCGACGGTCGCCAGCCTGGGATTCGTGCCGATGGCGATCTCGACCGGCATGGGCGCCGAGGTGCAGCGGCCGCTCGCATCGGTCGTGATCGGCGGCGTCATCAGCAGCACCTTCATGACGCTGCTCGTGCTGCCCGCGCTCTACGAAGTCGCCTCTGATGCCCGCTCTTGGCTGCGGAAGCGACTGGGCCTCGGATCCGCACCACCGGACGGCCCAACCCATGGCCACGGCGCGGGCGACCGCCACAACGGCCAGCACCCGCACGGCAGCCACGGCACCGTGCCCACCGCGGCCGTCGTGGGCTCCTGAACGCGCCCCGGCTTCGGGCTCCCCGAATCCCGTCGCCTCGGATCATCTTCCCGAAATTCGCTTCACCGCCCGCTTCGTCCAAGGCTTTCCGCTGCGGGTGGTCCGCCCTTTGGCATTCAGGGCATCGCAGACCTGCTGAAGCGATCTTCGCTTGCCCTTCGACGAAGCTCGCGATCCGAAAGCCTCGGGCGCAACCCCTTGTTTTCAAGGGTGGCTGACGGGATTCGAACCCGCTACCCCCGGTACCACAAACCGGTGCTCTAACCGAGTGAGCTACAGCCACCACGCAAACCGTGAAGCCAGCAGTATAGCAAGCCCGGCAGCCCGTGCCCGGCGGCGGCTCGGCCCGCCTCACTCGCGATTCCGGGAGTCGATCAGGATCGTGACCGGCCCGTCGTTGACGAGGCTCACCTGCATGTCGGCCGCGAACACGCCCCGCTCGGGCCGCCGACCCGCCTCCCGCTCCAGGTCGGCCAGGAACGCCTCGTAGAGCGGAATCGCCTCGTCGGGCCGTGCCGCCCGCGTGAACCCCGGCCGGTTGCCTTTGGCGGTGGCCGCGTGGAGCGTGAACTGGCTGATCACGAGCAGGCCGCCGTCGATCTCCCGGACACTGCAGTTCATCCTCCCCGCCTCGTCGGGAAAGATTCGCAGGGCCGCGAGCTTGGCCGCCAGCCAGGCCGCGTCGGCCGGCGAGTCGCCCGACTCCACGCCCACGAGCACGACGAGGCCGGTGCCGATCCGCCCGACCTCCCGGCCGTCGATCGCCACCGCCGCCTCGCTCACCCGCTGCACGACCACTCGCATCGCGACGAGTCTAGCTCGCCCGCAAAACCATCTTCCGCCGTCGGCCGCCGTTTCCTAATCTCCGCAGCCGTCGGTCCGGCCAAAGCGTGCAGTTCATGCCCCTCCCCACGATCATCACCGCTCCGCTCCCCGTCGGCCGCGGCGCGGTCGGCGACGTGGCCCTGCTCGGCCGCGGGATCCCGCTCTTTCCGGTGGACCGCGAGATGCGGCTGGCAGCCGTGGCCGACGCCCGGGCCACCGCGGCCCGCCGGATCGGCTGGGCGGCCTGCTTCTTGAAGGCCTACGCCCTCGTGGCCCGCGAGCAGCCGCTGCTGCGGAGCTGGCTCGTCGGCGGCCTCCGCCCCCGGCTGGCCACGTCGAGCCAGAGCGTGGCGACCCTCGCGATCAACCGGGCCGACGAGCAGGGGGCCGACCGGCTGTTCTTCGCCCGCCTGGCCGCCCCCGACACGCTGCCGCTGGTCGCCGTGCAGGCCTTCATCGACCGCCACGCGACCGCGCCCGTCGCCGAGATCTTCCGCCGCCAGCTCGAGCTCGAACTGGTGCCGGGCTGGCTCAGACGGACGATCCTCCGATGGAACATGACCTCCGCCTCGCCCAAGCGGCCCGGTCGGATCGGCACCTTCAGCATGTCGTCGCTGGCGGGGTTTTCCGCCGGCAACCATTTTCATCCCACGCTCTGCACCACGAGCCTCTGCCAGGGGCCGCTCGACGAGGCCGGCCGCTGCCGCGTGACGCTGATCGCCGACCACCGGCTGCTCGACGGCGTGACGGTGGCCCGGGCGGCCGAGCGGCTCGAGGCCGTGCTCACGCGGGAGATCGCCGCCGAGCTCAGGAGCCTGACGCCGGCCGCTGCTCCCCCGGCGGATCCTTCCGCCCCTCCCGCAGCCGCCGCCTGATCTCGGCGAGCCGCTCGCCCAGATCCCGCTCCAGGCCCCGGTCGGTCGGCTCGTAATAGGTCTTCTCCACGCCGAGGTAGTCCTGGGCGGCGATCCCGTCGGGATGGTCGTGTGAAGCGGCGTAGCCCTGTCCGTGACCCAGCCGCTTGGCCCCGGCGTAGTGCTTGTCTTGGAGGTGGGTCGGCACGGGAATCACCGCCTGCTCGCGGACGTCGCGGCGGGCGGCGGCGATCGCCGTCGTGCAGGCGTTGCTCTTGGGGGCGAGCGCGAGATACGTGACCGCCTGGGCGAGGGTGAGCTGACACTCGGGCAGCCCCACGAACTCGGTGGCCTGCATCGCGGCCACGGCGATCATGAGGCTCCGCGGGTCGGCGTTGCCGATGTCCTCGCTGGCCAGGATCACGAGCCGGCGGGCCAGGAACCGCACGTCCTCGCCCCCTTCGAGCATCCGGGCCAGCCAGTAGAGGCCCGCGTCGGCGTCGCTGCCCCGAATGCTCTTGATCAGCGCGCTTGCGCAGTCGTAATGAGTGTCGCCCGAGTCGTAGGCCACCACCTTCCGCTGCACGCTCTCGCGGGCGAGGTCGAGCGTGAAGGCGAGCGGCCGCGTCGGGCTCGAGAGCACGCCCACCTCGATCGCCCCGAGCGCCCGGCGGGCGTCGCCATCGGAGGTCTCGACGAGGAAGGCCCGCGCGGCCGGCTCGAGCACGATCGCCTCGCGGCCGAAGCCGTGCTCGCGATCGGCGACCGCCCGGTCGAGGATCGTGCCGATGTCCTCGGGCGTGAGCGCCGAGAGTTCGAAGATCCGGCTGCGGCTCACCAGGGCCGAGGTGAGGGCGAAGAAGGGATTTTGCGTGGTGGCCCCGATCAGGGCGATCACTCCGTTCTCGACGTCGGGCAGGAGCACGTCCTGCTGGGCCTTGTTGAAGCGGTGGATCTCGTCGATGAACAGGCAGGTCTTCTCGCCGTCGTCCTCGAGCCGCCGGCGGGCCGCCTCGATCACCTCCCGCACGTCCTTCACGCCCGAGGCCGTCGCCGAGAGCTCGAGAAACCGCCGCCGGGTCTCGGTGGCGATGATCTCGGCGAGCGTCGTCTTGCCGACACCCGGGGGCCCGTAGAGGATCACCGACCCGAGCCGGTCGGCCTCGATCAGCCGCCGCAGGAGTTTGCCCGGGCCGACGATCGCCTCCTGCCCCACGTAGTCGGCCAGCCGACGAGGCCGCATCCGGGCCGCGAGCGGAGCGGCCCGGGCCACGTTGGCGGCGCGGGAGGCGGCGAACA
>JBIKXY010000139.1:0-7933 GCA_044355515.1 Pirellulales bacterium | reverse complement strand
CGACCGGCGCCTCCGCCCGCCAGGGGCTGGCCGCGGCGGTCGAGACGGTGGTGGGGCGGCCGCGAGCCCGCGTCGCCCTTGGGCCGCAGGCCGGCAGCGCATCGGAATGACGATCCGCGATACCATCGAGCGTCTCCGTCACTCAGCTCCCCGTTCCGGTCCGTCTTGCAGATGATCGCTGCCGCGCCCGCCGCCAGTTCCGCCGTCGCGAAGCCTCCAAGCGGGGAGGCCTTCCATGCCTACCCGTGGTGGAGCCCGAGGTTTTGGCACGGCATGCCGCTTGGCATATGGCTCGGCCTGGTGGGAGAGCAGCGCGGCCGGATCCACCTCGCGCGGCTCGGTCTGGCCACCACCATCACGGCCGCCGCCGCTTTCAACTCCGTGGCCGGTGCCTTGAGCGAGGCGCGGTTCCGCCGCCGGCTCCGCGCACCCCCGGTCACGCCGCCGCCGTTGTTCATCATCGGACACTGGCGGAGCGGCACGACCCTGCTCCACGAACTGACGATGCTCGACCAGCGGTTTTGCTGCCCCTCGACCTACCAGTGCTTCGCGCCGGGCCACTTCCTGCTTACCGAGGACGTACTCACCAGGTTGCTCGCCTGGACGATGCCGGCGAAGCGGCCGATGGACAACGTCGCCGCCGGCTGGAACCGACCGCAGGAGGACGAGTTTGCCTTGGCGAACCTCGGCGCTCCCTCCCCCTACCGCCGCATGGCCTTCCCGGCGACGAGCGCCGCCGAGCCGGTGGCCCTCGACGTCGCGAAGCTGCCGCCGCCCGAACTCGACCGCTGGAAGCGAACGCTGCAGCGATTCCTGAACAGGCTCGCCGTGCGGGATCCGCGGCGGCCGGTCCTCAAGAGCCCTCCGCACACCGCCCGGGTCGGCATCTTGGCCGAGATGTTTCCCGAGGCCCGCTTCCTGCACGTGGTCCGGGACCCATTCGTGGTGTTCCCCTCGACGAAGCGGCTTTGGACGTCGCTTGATGGGGTGCAGGGGCTCCAGGTGGCCACGGGTGAATCGCTCGATCACTACGTGTTCGCCTGCTTCGACGAGATGTATGCGGCCTTTGAGCGAGACCGGTCCGCCCTCGGCCCCGACCGACTCCACGAACTCCGGTACGAGGATCTCGTGGCCGACCCGGTCGCCTCCCTGGCCGCGGCCTACGACCGGCTCGGCCTCGGCGGGTTCGAGAATCTGCGGCCCGCGATCGAGCATCAGGCCCGATCGATGAAGCGCTACCGCACCAACACCTACCGCCACGATCCCGAGACCGTGGCGGAAGTCGCCCGCCGCTGGCGGCCGTTCATCGACCGCTACGGCTACGATGTGCCGGACTGCTGAGCCCGCGGCCGCGGAACTCGGCGCTGATGAAACAGCCGGACGCGGGGATCGGCCTGCATCTCCTTCTGCTCCTCGGCAAGTTCCTGCGGCGTCATCCGGATCCGCCGCTCCAAGCGGCGGCGGGCGAGCATCCACTGGCAGCCGGTTACGGCCGCCGCGACGGTGACGAGCCAGGCCAGCATCCGCCAGACCACGGCGGCGAGCGGCCCGAGCTCGCCCGGCTCGGGGGGCGTCGCCTGGACCGCGAGCAGCGGCCGACCAGCGACGACGGCCGTGGCGACGAGGATCACCAGCCCCGCCGCGGCGGTGAGCAGCGTGCCGAGCGTGGCCCGGGAGAAGATCCGCGCGAGGCCCGCCAGCGGATCGATCCGTCGCAGGTCGGGCACGACCCGCCGGGGCTGGCAGGAAAGGCCGTCGCAGGCAAACCTCGCGCCAAGGCCGGCCGCCGCTGCCGCCGCAACGACGACGATCGTGGGCAAGGCCACTGCGGCCGGCAGCGGCCACGCCTGGCCCCCCATCCCGTCGCCCGCGAGGGTGGCGGTGAATGTCTCGCGGACATCGTCGGCCGCCGCGGCGATCGTGGCCCGAGCCCACCAGGGGGCCAGCGCGAGCGTGGTGGCCCCCGAGGCGGCCCAGGCCGGCAGATCGGCGGGGGCCGACAGGCCGGCGCGACGGGCCGCCTCACGGCGCCGCGGCGTGGCGGGGATCGTGCGGTCGGATGCATCGCCCATGAAGATGGTCGCTCAGGGCCGAAGATCGCCGAGGCTGCGCTCGATCCGGTGGCGGGCGGCGGCGGCGAACCCGGTGGTCCATGCCCCTGCTCCAACGCCAATCGCCGCGAGCAAGACGAGCGAGGCCACGGCTTGGAGAAGGCCGGGGCCGGGCGCGAAGCGGACCGCGCGGAGACAGATCGCGGCGGCCAGGTGAAAGGCCAGCACGGCCGCCAGCGCCGGTGCGGCCAGCGTCAGGGCCAGTTCCAGGGCGGCGGTCGGAAGCCCGCCGACCAGATCGGCGAGGCCCGCACCGCTCGTGCCGGCCAGCGTGCCGATGGGCATTCGGCCCACGCTCTCGACCAAGCCGACCACGATCGCGAGGTGGCCGCCGGCCGCGAGAAACCCGGTGACGGCCAACCATGCGGCCAGCCGCGCGGCCCCCCCCTCCCCCGCCTCGCTCTCAGGAGTGAAGTCGGCGGCCCAGTTCAGGCCTGACACGGTCGCGAGGATCCCGCCCGCCCAGCCGGCCGCCGCGAAGACGACCGCGGCAGCGAGGCCGAGGCCCAGACCCACGACAGCCTCGCCGACGAGCAACGGCACCACCGGCAGCGTGCCGGGAACGGGCACCGCTCCGGGCAGGGACACGGCGGCCAGCGCCAGCGTGGCGGCCGCTCGCACCCGCATGTCGAGCCAGGGAAACACGGGCACCCCTCCGGCAGCCACCGTCGCGGCCATGCGGGTGACGACGCCGGCGACGAGCATCGGGTCGGCGGAAAGGATCGCGGGAAGCGAGTTGGCAGGCATGAGGCTCGTGCGAGAAGAGGGGGCGGGAAAGTACCAACGAACTTCAACGGGAGAAAGCCGGCGTGTTCCACAAGGGGTTGCCCGTGCCAATCGAGCGGCGTGGGAAACCGAGCGCAGCCCGGAGGGCAAAGTGAGGTTTTCTCCGAGCGACCGAAGGGCAGGATGCCCGAAGGGGGCGTCCGGCGAGATGGCACGGGCAACCCCGGGCCAAGGGAATGCGGATTTACGGTCCTGCGGCCAGCCGGAACAGGTCGGCCATCCGGTCCACCATCCAAGGAAGCGTCCAGGCGAGTACAAGGCCGGTCACGAACAGCCGCGGCACGAGGCCCAGAGCGACGTCGTGGATGCCCATGGCCGCCTGCACGAGACCGGTCGCGACCCCCACCACCAACCCGGCAATGAGCACCGGCGTGAGCAGGACACTGCCGGCCACGAGCGCTTCCCGCACCAGTTCGACGAGGTCGGTTTCGGTCATGCGTCAGTCAGCCCGGGGCGTCAGCCGAGCGCGAATCCCTCGAGCAGGCCCCGCACCACGAGCGTCCAGCCGTCGGCGGCCACGAACACGAGCAGCTTGAGCGGCAGCGAGACGAGCGTCGGGGGCAGCATCACCAGCCCCGTCGCCGCGGCGAGCACGGCCACCATGATGTCGAGCACGAGGAAGGGCAGCAGCAGCCGGAAGCCGATTCCGAATGCGGTCTCGAGTTCGCTGACGAGAAAGGCCGGGAGCAGCGCCTCGAGCGGCACGTCGTCGTAGGTGGCCGCCTGCTGCGGGCCGGCGGGATGGCGTTCGAGAAACAGAAGCATCGTGTCGCGATTGCCCGCCTGCTCGATCTGCGCCGCCATCCAGCGGCGGATCGGCAGCGAGCCCCGCTCGAAGGCCGTGCCTGCGTCGAGTGTGCCCGCCTGGTAGGGCGCCAGACCCTCGTCCCAGGCCTGCGTCCAGACTGGCCACATCACGAGGGCCGAGAGAAAGATCGCCAGCGATGCCACAACCTGATTGCCCGGCACCCCGGCCGCGCCGAGTCCCTGCCTGACGAGTCCGAGGACGACCGAGATCCGTACGAAGCAAGTGGTCATGAGCAGGACGGCGGGAGCGAGTGTGGCGGCGCCGAACAGGAGCGCGGAGGGAACGACCGCCGCCAGCGACCGGCTGTCGAGGACCGCAGCTGCCAGCGGGAGGTCGCCCGCGGCTGTCCGTCCCTCCGCTGCCGACGGGGGAACCGTCGGCGGCTCGGGAGCGACCGCAAGCGACGGCGACTCGGCGGTCGCCCGCACCGCGTCTCCCGTCGAGACGAGGGCGTGCCGATTGGCGGCCGCCACTCCCTGAGTCTGAGCATCGTCCGCCCGACCGGCGGTCGCCGCGACGGTGACCGGGGTGATCGCCACGAGCATGACCACCGCGATCGAGCGGCTCCGGAGCCTTGCGTTCATGCCGCCTCCGGTTCCGGTTGGGCCGAGGGCGGCGGCCGCCGGCTTCGCAAGCCTCCCCGGCCCGCCGGCAGGTCGGTGCGGCAGGCGATCACGATCCGCTCGGTGGCCTGGGCATCGTCCAGTGCGGCCAGCGTCTGGCACCCCGCGGAGGAGACGCTGATCAGCAGGGTCCGGGAGCCGAAGCGGACGACGCGGGCTGTTTGTTGGCCGCCGAGCGAGGCCTCGCCGAGCAGTTCGAACACATCGGGCGGCAGCGATTTGGTCCGCGGCCGCGAGGTGAAGCGAAACGCGGCCACCAGGGCGAAGGCGGCACCGATCGCCGCGAGGACCGTCCAGTCACCAAGCGGCCGCAGGGATGAGCGAACCGCGGCGGCCGGCTGGCTGGGAGTCGCCTTGCCCGAGAGCGGCAGGGCGGCCGCGGTCGGCCCGCGGGCCAAGGCCCCGGTCTCGAACGTGGCTGGACGAATTTCAGTCCTCGAGTCTTCGAGTTCGGGAGGCTGGAGCGGTTCGCCGGCCACAGCGGCCACTGAGGCGACCGCCACAAGCAGGCACAACCGCGACGGACCGTGCCGCAGGGCAAGGGTGTCGCGACGCGCTCCTGGAAGCGGAAGGGCTCTCATGCCGCGACCTGCGTGCGGGAGGCGGGAGCGGCCGACGAGTCGCTCGAGGAGCCGCCGTCCAGCGTGGACCAGTCCAGTCTGTGGCCCGGGCGATGGTGGCCCGGCCGCCGGCCGACGACGACATGTGGCCGGAGCACGAGCCAGCCGAGCAGTCCGGCGGCCACGGTGATCACTCCGAGCCAGACCTCGCGGGGCACGTCTTCAGGATGGCCCGCGAGCAGGGCCCGCCAGGCCGCCTCGAGGGAGACTGCCTCTCCAGCCGCTGTCCCCTCGCCCTCTCCGGTGGACGACGCCGCAGGAGGCGGTTCGCCGGGCCGCGGCTGCCCGGCCGACGCGGACGGGACACCGACCGGGAAGCGGGTGACCAGCACCTGGCGGCCGTCGGCGCGGGTGGTCGGCGGCAGCAGGCCCAGCACGTGGTCCCTCAGCCGCTGCTCGGTGGCCAGATCGACGGCCTCGGGTTCACCGCCGGGGTCGGCTTGGCTGCGGGCCGCGAGAAAGAATGGATCAGGCACGGCCAGCGACACGAGAATCGTGGCCGGGAAGCCCTCGGCTGACTCGGTCGTCTGTTCGGCCGGCAGGTCCGCCGGCAGATCGACGATGGCGTGCTCGTCCTCCGCGAAGTCGCCGACCGCCGCCGGCGCGTTGGCGTCGGCAATCTGCTGGGACGACGGACGCGGGACGGCCGCCGGAAGCCGGGGCGGCGTGGGCGGCTGGAACGTGACGGTCACATCCACGATCGCGTCGGCTACGAAGGCCAGGCCCTGGCGGATCTTGGCCGCGAGATGCCGTTCGTGCGCGATCCGCCGCGCCAGGGCCGGATCGGCCGCGACGATGTCGTCACCGCTGGTACCGAGGACGAGCGGCCCGACGAACACATGGCCGCTCCGCAAATCGGTGACCGCCACCCGTTCAGCCTCGAGGCCGGCGATCGAAGCGGCGACGAGCACGCGAATCGCCTGGACGCGGGCCGGCTCGAGTTCGACGCCCGCCTGGGTGCGGACGTTGACGCTCGCCGTAGGCCGCGGGGCGGTGGCCAGCCCGCCGGCAGGGCGGGCATCGCCGGCGTAGAGCACGGCGGCCCGTTCGATGCCCGGCATCGAGCAGATCACGTGCGCGAGCTCCTCTTGGACCGCGACGCGGAGCATCTCCTCCTGCACGGCCCGGCTTTGCCACGGGCTGTTGTTCTCGAGAGCCCTGCGGAGGCTGCTGCCAAACTCCCGCGGCAGCGCCTCCGCGTCGACCAAGGCCCGCATGTAGGCGCTCTGCCGCGGCCGTGGCACCCAGACGCGGCCCCCCTCGGTGCGGTGGCCGACGAGCTGTGCCCGGTCGAAGGCCGCCTCCACGATCGCCAACTCCGACGAGGGCAGGACCGTGCCCGGGAGAAGTTCCACCTCCTCGCTGATCGGCCGGTCGCGCAGCAGCCAGGCGGCCCAGCCGAAGCTGGCGGCGACCAGGCCGATCCCCACGATCTGCGCGGGACTGATTCGCCGCCGGTCCCGCGGGTTCGCGTCGTCGGAGTGATGCATGCGGTCGCTCGAGTCGGGCTGAGGGGGGGCGGTCGGTTCAGGCGGCCTGCCGCTGCTGGCCCCGGCGGGGCAGGTGAAGCGTCACGGCCACGCCGCCCTCGGGGCAGCCGCGAGAGACGAGCGTGCCGCCGAGCCGCTCGGTGAGCGGGCTGACGGCGGGGCTGGCACCGCGTTGGCCGGCCGTGATCTCGGGGCCCGAGTCGGCCACCTCGATCTCGAGCCCGGCCGGCCCGGCGATGCTCGTCACGACCACCTCTCGCAGCCGGGGTGGCGCGGCGGCAGCCGCGGCGCAGGCCGCCTCCAAGAGCGACCGCAGCACCGCGGCCAGCGGGCCGGCCTCACTGGCCGTGACGCGGCCGGCGGCGGTGTCGAGCGTGACGGCGACGGATGGCTGGCCGCGGTCGTGCCGCTCGGCGGTGACCGCGGCAACCAGCGGCGCGAGCAGTTCGGTCAGCGACATGCCCATGCCCCCGGTGCGCAGCGGGAGCAGATGCGGTTCGTCGGCAGCAGGCCGCCGCGGGCGGGAGTGACGCGACATGGGAATCCTTTCCCGACAGAGCGTGAGCGAGTGAAATCGAGGAGCGACGTCAGGCGGCCCCGTGGGGCTGGAGGGTGGCCGTCGCACCGCAGGTCTCGTCCATGAGCCAGCGGTTGACGTCGTCGAGCGTGGCCCGAGAGAGCTCGCCGCCCTGCTGGTAGATCCGCACCGCCAGCGTGCCGCCGGCGGCATGGAACAGCCGCAGCGTTCGGTCGAACCGGGCCGGGTCGGCCACCACGGCGGCCGCGCGGCAGCAGAGCAAGAGCGGCAGCCGCCGCACCTCGGCGAGCCGGGCGAACACCGGCTCATCGAGCGGGAACGGACCGCCGAGCGAGACCGCACCGGCGAAGGCATCGGGCTGCTGACAGGCCGTGCGAAAAGCCTCGGTGCCGCCGGCGGCGTGGCCGACGAGCCAGATTCGCCGGGGGTGGATCGAGAGCCTGTCGGTCACGCGGTCGATCGCCCGCCAAACCGCCGCGCCACCCCGGGCCGGCTGGACGGCGACGTAGTTCCGGAGGCTGAGCCGGATCATGGCCCGGCCGAGGTCGAACCGGCGGGCGGGATCGGGGAGCCAGACGATCAGCGGGTAGTCGTAGCCGGGCTCGTAGCCCTGCGGCACGAACACCCGGGCATCGCCCGTCCAGTCGGCGAGCGGCCCGTGGCTGGTCGCGGTCGTGCGGCGGGGCCGGGCTGCGACCTCGAGCGGGGGCCTGCGACGCATGGCGAACTCTCCACGGGGCTGGAACGGCTGGACGTCGGGTTGTAGCGAAAGCCACCGTGACGAAACAACGGCAACGCGACCGGGACACGGCGGTCTCGGCAAGCCGGGAAGACGGGGCAGAAGGAGGGGTTGAGGGACGGGCACACCGCGACCCTTTGGCCGCGAGGGGTCGCCCGTGCCAATCGAGCCGGCCTTGGCAGCGAGCGCAGGCAGGATGCCGAAGCGAAGCTGGCACG
>JBIKXY010000138.1:0-7993 GCA_044355515.1 Pirellulales bacterium | reverse complement strand
GTCCACCCATTTCTCGAGCAGTTGCGGGTGAAACTCGTCGGCATCGTGCAGATTCGCTACGAAGTCACCGGTCGCCTTCCTGATCACCTTGTTGAGGTTGCCCGGCATGCCGAGATTGTTCTCGTTCCGCTCATAGACGAAATGCTTGAACCGGCCCTGAAATGCCCGAGCGACTTCCGTCGGATCGTTGGGCGAGCAATCGTCCTGCACGAAAACTTCGTCGGGAGCCTTCGTTTGCGACGCCAACGACTCGAGCGTCGCGGCAAGCTTCTCGGGACGGTTGTAATGCGTGAGACAGACGGAAACTTTACTCATGGCTGGCACGGAGCGCTGGCGAATTGTGACCAGCGTCACGATTCTTTCGCGTGATCATCATCTGAGTCGCGAAAACAAGCTGTCTGCACCTCGGCTATGAGGCCGTGATTGCCTTCAAGGCGGTTTTCAGTGCGGCGTGCCTTGGCGGCATGGACTGGCGTGGGTCAGTCAGGCCAGGAAATCGAGTGCCCGGCACGGACACGAACTGGGCGATAGGCCTTGGCACAAGCCTGTCTTGGTAGGAGGCGATCTGCTGTCGGGCGATGCCCAGATAGCGATTTGCGATCAACCGCTCCGCCAACGTCGGACGAACGTACCAGAGGTAGGTTGCGAGTCGCTCGCGGTGATGATCGGCCCAGCCCATGATGGATTTCCGACATGCCTGCAGCGAACGGGCAACGGCGGAGGGCGGCGTCTTAACCGGATACGTGTGCACTCGCACGCTTGCTCCGCGTTCGCTGGCCCACCAATCGACCACCTCCCGCCAGGACCATGGCGGCTCTGAAATCAGGGTATAGGTGCCCGCTGTCGCCCTGCCGGCTGCGATCAGGCCAATCGCTTCCGCAATCGACGACACAAAGACCGTGAACGACGGGATGTCCGGCACCGCGACTTCCTTCGAGCCAGCGAGCGTGTCTGCCAGTCCCAGGCTGCAGCTTTGCATCAGCCCATGCACTTGACCAAGCCGCAAGACGAAAACGTCGTTGCCTGTCTTTCTTCCCAGACGACGATGCGTGCGTTCTGCCAGCAGTTTGGTCCTGCCGTAGGTGGTGAACCGCGGGCGGTACGGATCGAGGTGAAATACGGACATCGTGCTGGCATAGACCACGGTCGCCGCAGCCCGCAGATGCCGATGCAGTTCCTCCGCCCGAGCGACGATCCGTCGCCGGAGAACGGCGACGTTCTTGTCAGAGGGCAGGGCAAGATCCACGAGGACGTCACAGCTCGAGAGCAGTTGTGGCAGCACCGCGCCGTCGTCGACGACGCACGACACCCCCAACTTCTGCAGCAAGGCCTGGGAGAACTCCGAGCGGGTCACGGCCGTCACATGCAGGGAACCATCCATCACCAGAAGCGGGCACAGTTCGTTGCCGACCTGTCCGTTCGCGCCTAGTATCACCACGCGCTTCATGTCTCTTCGCCATACAAAAGCCCAACGGCCCGAGAGACGAGCGTCATCTCACACGCATTGGCTCGGCCGGCAGATTCGCTTGCCACGCTGTCGAGAAACTCCTGCCAGAACACCGCCATCATTCCTTGCATGCCATCAGGCCCAAACGATTGATCGATTCGGAAGGGCAGGCGCTGGCCGTTGTGGCCGGTGATTGAGAAGCTATCCGGGCTGTCGATCCCGAAGGCCATCTTCCCGTGTGCAAAAGAGACGACGCACTCGGAAACGAGCGACTCCAGATAGGAGAAGCGACAAGCTAACGGGAGATCGAGACCCGAAGCGGTTTGCACGCGGAGAGTGCCCTCGACATGCACGTCGAACCCTGCGTGATCGATGATGCGTCGCGTTTCGAGCCTCATGCTCCGAGCATCGAGAACTTCTAACGCAGCGTCGAGATAGTGGGTGCCCATTTCCATCAGGATGCCGCCCCCCGCCAGGGACAAGTCGCCGTAGTAGCCCCCCCGCGTCAGGATCCGGCCGAGGCCCCCGAAGGAGACTTCGCATTTCCGAACCGGCCCCATCACGCCCGACGCGGTCAGATGCCGGGCAAACTGGATGGCCCCGCCCACGCGTCTCGAATGGCCGATCGCGACTTGCCAGTCGGTGAATCCCGACACGATCTCGCGATGCTGGGCCGACGACCTTGCAAATGGCTTCTCCACGTAAAGGGCGGGACGTGTCGGCAAGCCGCGAACTTGCTCGTAGTAATAGTGGCGAGCACCCCATGGCACGGCAAGCAGGATGACGTCGACGGGCGGTAGGGATGCCAGATCATCGGCCGCCGATCCCGCCCTGGGAATCCGATTGGCCCGGGCCACCTTCAACGCTCGCGCTGCATCCGCGTCCGTGATCCACGAGATCGACGCCGACCCCAGACACCTCAGCACCGGAATGTGCATCTGCTGCACAATCGCACCGGCCCCTACTATGCCTATGCGCACGGCTAGCGGATCCGCGGCGATTAGAAAATCGCCGCATGTGCCGGTTTTTCGTAACTGAATCGAGTCCGTTGCCCGACCTTCAAGACGATCGGTCATCGCAACAGCAGCTCCTGCTCAGCCGCGTTCAGTTGCCCTGCCGTCACCGAGATTTCCAGAACCTCACCAGGGATCGCCTGTGAATCCCACACGGCGACAGCCGGGCCGACGGTCTGATATTGGTGCCCGAAGCCATAGCCGCTGAAGTAATCCCTGGCGTGGACATACACGAACACCTTCGGCTGATTGATCAGGTTGGTCTTGGCATCAAAGATGCCGAGCAAGAAACCTTTGTAGATTTCAGGCTTGCCCCCCTGCCATCCGAAGCGTTCCCCGCGGGCAAGACCGCCGAGCTGCTCGTTATTGACCGGCACGATCACGGCATCGCCGTTGGCCCTGCGGATCCGAACGTAGCGGATCCCCTCCGGAACCGTGTCGAGCGCCGTGGCGAAACGATTCGGAGAATCGCCGGTGTCGGTATTCCAGATCTCGGAGCTATCGGAACGAAAAACGGTCAACCAACTGCTTTTGCCGGCCCCTTTTTCGCCCGCTCGCTTGCGGAGGTCGTCGAGGGCCCGCTGGGCCTGGACTTTCCTCAACCCTTCGAGCGCGGGGAGAGCGAGAAGGTACAGGTCAATCGCATGACTGAAGACGGCTGCCTGCTCGGTTGACGGAAGTTTCGAGTCGACTGCCGCCCACCCGTCCGCGACGGCGACTGCGTGGGCCGGATCCGTCGCCACGTCTCTCTCCAGTTCGCGGCGTGCCGCCGCAGCCAACTGTGAGTCGTCGCCGCGAGCAAGGTACGTCAAGCCTCGGGCCCAGTCGTTCCTCACGAAGCAAAGATGCTTGCCAAGCCGGCCCACTTCCTTGGCCGTGGCGGCCGGAGCTGCGGCCGCCTCTTGCAGTTCGGTCAAAACATTTGCCTGCTTCCGCGAGATGACCAGCCTTTTCTTCATGGCCGTCGTCGATGCCTGTGCTTTTGGATCGCGAAACTTGCGGGCACGGTTCGAGAAGACGGTCAGAAGTTTCTCGGCATCGTCAAATCGCCCTGCGGCCAGCGATGTGTTGAAGGCGGCTGAAACGGCCTTCGACCAAGCTGCCCAATCCTCGGCCCTCGGGTCGGCGCTGGATCGCGGAAGAATCTCGGCGAGCAACTGCGTCGCATCGACGGAAAAGCTCGATGCGATCTGATCAGACACCTCAAGCACGAGCATTCCGTCGTCGCCCTGCTCCGACAAGTTGATGGCCAGCGACAGCATCGCGTACCGCTCGGCGTCGGTCTTCGCGAGAGCCGAATCACTGAGCACCGTGCGGGCCAGCGCGGAGCGTTGCGAAGCGGTCTTGGAGTCGCTGACCGCGGACTTGTAGATGCCGTCAACCGCTCTTCGTGCGGCGGCGGCCGCCGCACTGGAGGGAACCGCAGCCTTGTCGAGAGTGGCTTGCGCGAGACCCGAAGGCTGGAAGAAGGCAAGCTCCGCGACGGTCAAGCCGATCACGAGCAGCCGCCTCACCGTGACAATGCTGAGTGGTTGATTCCTCAAGCCGCGGCTGCGCATCACTGAGTCGCCCATGCTCACCTCACTGCGAGCCGCGGTGTGACTAGCCCGGGAACTCCGTAAATGATTGAGTTCGGTGGACTGTGTTGCAAGACGCAAGAGTTTGCGGAAACTATGGTCCCCGATCCGACCCGAACCCGGGGGCCGACGGTGACGTGCATGCTCAAAAAGACGTCAGCTTCGATTGAGGCATTCCCGCCCAGGGCGGCATACGGCGAGAGCACGCAATACTCCCCAGCCGTCGCATCATGACCCAGCGACGCATGGTAGTTGACGAGCACACACCGCCCCAGCCGCACGGCGTCGCTCACGATAGCGTACGGGCAGATGATCGAGCCGGTGCCGATCTCAGCCGTGTCGGCCACGATCGCGGCGGGATGGATCAAGGTCAGGAATCTCGCGGCTTTCGCCTCGAGCTGCTCGGCGACTTGCCGCCGAACGCCCGGCACTCCGATCGCCAGCACCAGGCCATCGGATGGCCGGGGCTGGAAGTCGGCCGGCGAGCCAAGGATCGGGAGGGTGGGGGCATGGCCGGCGAGTTTGTCTGAGTCGGCGGAGAGGAACCCGGCGATTTTTGCAGCGCACTCAGGCCAGGCGTGCCGCGCCCACTGCAAGACCTCGCGGCCAAAGCCGCCGGCCCCGACGATGATGATCCGCTCGCAGCCACTTGGCGATAGATCCGCCATCGGAGGGGATTTCGTCAAGCGCACTCCGTTCCCGTCGGTGACGGGCCGGTGGCCGCCGCCCCTTTCCAGACCTTCAGCGTATCCTGCTTTGGTCACTTTTCGATGAGGCGCGAGGGGTTTGTGAGGAGAGGGGACAGGGGAAGGGCAATCAAGGGGGACAGCCCACCGGGAAGAGAAACGGGGGCTGTCGCCCGGGGGTCAACCGCCGCCGTCCACTTTGAGGGTTTGGCCAGTGCTGAAGCCCGCGGATTTGCTGGTCAGGAAGGCGATCGCGCCGGCCACGTCTGCCGGCTTTCCCAGCCGCCGCAGGGCCGTGCGGCGGGCGATCCGGGCCCGCTGCTCCTCCGGGAGCGTGGCTGAGAGGTCGGTCTCCAGAAAGCCAGGGGCGATCGCGTTGACGCGGATCCCGCGGGGGCCGAGCTCCCGGGCCAGGCTGCGGGCGAAGCCCTCCAACGCGGCCTTCGTGGCGGCGTAGACGGCGAGGCCGGGGGAGCCGGATTCGGCGACCACGGAGGAGACGACCGTGATCGAGCGGTCGGCGGCGGCGGTGGGGGCGGCGAGCATCTGGCGGACGCACTCGCGGATAAAGACGATCCCGCCGCGGAGGTTGACCGCGAGCATCGAGTCGATCTCGTCGTCGCGCATCGTAGCCAGCACACCCTCGTGGGCGATCGCGGCATTGGCCACGCAATGGTCGAGCCGGCCGAATCGGCTGGCCATCCGGGTGAGGAAGCTGCCGATCGCGGCGGAGTCGGTGATGTCGAGCTGCTCGGCGGCCAGGCGATCGGGGTGGGCGGCGGCGAGCGCGGCGAGCGCTTCCGAGCCCGAGCGGGAGAACGTGGCTACCGAATCGCCACGGGCGAGCAGGTGCTCGACGAGCGCGAGCCCCAGGCCACGCGAGCCGCCGGAGATCAGGGTGAGAGGAGCGGAGGGCACGGGGTTAGGGGGAGAGCCTCAATAGGCGGCGTGGCTGCCCGCAGGAGCCTGCACAAAGAGTGTACGCACGTCTACTCACTTCGCAAGCGACAGAGGCCGGAAAATGCCATACCTCGATTTCACGTGGACCGCGGCCATTGAGAACCATATTGCGGAACACGGCATCACCATGGAGGACTTCGAGTGGGTTGTGAAACCCGCGGACCTCCGGGGACGAAGTCGCTCAACCGGGCGCCCTTGCTGCTGGGGCGAAACGCTGGACGGTCGATATCTGCTTTGTATCTACGAGTATATTGACGAGTTGACGATTCTTCCGATCACCGCCTACGAGGTCCGTCAGCCACGACGGCAATCGCCATGAATCCATCAGAAGCTTCGGCGGAGTTGCTGCTCCAGGTTCGCCAGGACCGCGATACCATTGAGCGTGAGCTCGACTCGCTGGCCCTCCAAAACGAGCGGCTGCACGCCGCTGCGGCCGCAGACACCCTTTGCGGGCACCTGCGGCGAGCAATCCATGCCAGCCGTCGTTCGCTCGCCGCCATCGCCCATGAGGCCGGGATTGACGTTGGGGCGTTGTGCGGATTTCTCGAGGGCGAGCACGGGCTACCGTCGGAGGTCTTGGATCGGGTTGTCCGAGCCGCGGGAGTCGTGGTGAGCCTTTCACGGCTTCGGGATGGGAATCACTGAATTCACATCGGGGCGTATTTGGCAGATCTGAGGGCTGCCCCGAGGGACTTGACGCCGTGACGCCAGGAATGCTATACATGCGTTCCGTTGTGGTGGTCATTCGAATGATTTTTGTTGCGGGATGAATCGATGATCGACATACCGCAGACCCTTGCCGAACTCACGGCTCTGCCCATTTCCGACCGGCTGCATGTGGTGGAGCGATTGTGGGACAGCATTCCACCGGACTGCCCTGTCGAGGTTTCCCCAGAGCAGCGGGCAGAACTGCAGCGGCGAATCGCCGACCATGAGCAATCGCCGGAGCAACTGCTCACGTGGGACGAGGTTCTCGACCGCCTCCGTGACAGTCGATGAGGTTCAGGATTCGATATCGGCCAGAAGTGGTCACGGATCTTGATGCTGGCCGCAGGTGATACGAAGAGCGGTCTACGGGGCTCGGCGGCGCGTTTATCGGCGAGTGTTCCAAAGTCCTTGCCAGGATTGAGCAGAATCCGGAGTGGACCGGCGCTCGTGCGGATGGAGTGCGGTCGCTTCGTATTCGCCGCTTTCCATACGTCATTCATTACCGGATTGAAGCCGAAATGATCGTCGTGTTTGCTGTCATGTTCGGAGGTCGCGATCCGGCAGCTTGGCAAGACCGGATCTGACGGCGTGGCTTTGGGCGATGTCCCCCGCCTTGCGGCGGAGGGCTTGTATGAGCGGGTGGGGCGTGGTCACGAGGCGGTGCGGGCGGTGACGGCTTGCATCAGGCGACAGTGGGCCGGGAGCCGGGCGAGGATGGCCGGGATCAGCGCCTGGCGGTAGACGTGGCTGCAGATGTTGCGGTCGGCGATCAGGTCGAGGGCGGGCTGATACTCGGCCTCGGCCACGAAGCCCCGCTCGAGGGCCGCCTTGATCGCCGCCCGCGGGCTGTTGGGAACGTCGAGGCCCTCCTCAAGCAGGCAGCCCCGCAGGTGCTTCCAGAAGAGCTCCACCGAGTATTCGAACTTCTGAATCCGGCCGCTGTCGATCACGTCGCAGACAAACTCGGGGAACCGGCTGGTGTCGAGGGCGATCGCCGCCGCGAGCCCGTCCAAGGCCCGGGTCAGGTTTTCCCGGCCTAGCTCGCCGCCCGCCACACTTCCCGCCCTTCATACGCCTGCCGGCGAAACGCCTCGTCGCTCACCAGCCCGAAATCCACCACCTGACACCGCCACGGCACGTCGGACTCGAGCAGCCGGTTCATCAGCCGCGACACGCCCTCCGGCAGCGGCTCCGGGCCTGCGATGCCGATATCGACGTCGCTCGAATGGTCGCAGTGGCCCCGGGCCCGCGAGCCGAACAGAAAGATCTCGTAGCGCGGATCGGGGATTTCCTGGAGACAGATCCGCCGGGCCTCGGCGAGGTAGCGGTCTTCGAAGGGCGTGCGCGGCGTCACGGGAGTAGGGATCAAGTCGGGCGAGGTGAGTGGCCCGCTGGCAGATGGAGTGGCGGGCGGCATCCCGCCGGCTCGCGCCGGGGGGCTTTTATGGGCGTCAGGAGCGATACGCGTCCTTTCGATGCGAGATGACTACCACCTGGTCCGTCTTCGTCTCGTCATCGACTTCATAAATGATCCGATAGTCACCGACTCGGATTCGCAGGGCATCTCGCGCGACGAGTTTCTTCGCGCCGGCAGGCCGCGGC